>NZ_JAEPMO010000180.1 GCF_017643905.1 Marivita sp. | reverse complement strand
CCACGGCATCCCGCAATCGGTTCGCAACGGATCGCGCCTGAGCCGGGGTCACATCAGGCAGGACGATCAAGAATTCCTCTCCACCATATCGCGCGATGAAATCTCCATCGCGCAAATGCGCTTTCATTGTCTGCGCGACATGTACAAGAACCACGTCTCCGGCTGCATGTCCGTGATTGTCGTTGATGGCCTTGAAGTGATCGAGGTCTGCAATCAGCACCGCAACCTGTCGCGGATGAACGGCCAGCGCACGATCAGTGCCGAGCAGATACTCCTCCAGTGCCGTGCGATTGTTCAAACCGGTCAGCGCATCCACATAGGCTTTGTGTTCAAGCTCGGTCGCTGCTTTTCGCTGCCGGTCGGCATCGCGTTTACGCCGTGCAAGCCGCTGGATCCGCAGCGCCAGTTCGTTTTGTGTGACTGTTGTCGGCACCTGGTCATGTGCTCCAAGATCAAGCGGCGACGCGCTTTTGCCCGTCCTGTCGGTGACAAACAGGATACGGCTGTGCCGGCTGACAGGATGTGTGAGCAAGGCTGCAAGGGTTTCGCGTGCTTCATCGGTGTGATCGGATTCAACAAGAACGAAGACGTCGGAGTCTTCATCCGGGGTGCGCCGCGCGGCATGCGCTGCGACAAGCCGTGTTTCGATCCCGGTTTCGGGACCAAACCGATAATTGATCTCTGCTTCGTTGAAAGAAGCCGCGCATACAATGGTGGCGATGATCCTTGGGGCGAACTCCGGTATTGCCTCTGACATGCCATGGGCCTGTTGCGGCGCGCGATGGGCACGAGTGTCTTCAAGAAATTGCCGCGAGCGCAAGAAACTCCGCATCCGGGCCTTGAGATCAGTCGCGTCGGCCGTCTGATCGATCACATCATGAGCACCGTCATTGAGTGCACTGACGCGCGCAGAATGGTTTTCGCTGCGCACAGCAACGACAACGGTCGTAAGCTGCGACACGGGGCTGGCGCGAAGCGCCCTGCAAAACTGTCTCAACTTCAGTCCGGGCAGGTCGTCGGCAATGATGACAACATCCGGCGCGTCCTGCCGTATCTTCGCAAGACCTTCCGCCTGAGTCTCGGCTAAATCCACCTGATACGCGACCGTATCCAACCGCGACCGCAGGTGAATGCGTCGGTTGCTCATGGCATCGATGATCAGGACATATCCAGACACGGACCCTCCGGCATGCGTTAAGGCTTTGCTCACCAATTCATTGCGGCTATTTGGTTAAAAAAGTGTTTGGGAAATATCTAAAAATGACGATTTCTCGGGATGGCGCAGAGCAGATCGCTGTTAAATCCATCGTATGGCTGGCGGGCAATGATGAACTTTTGTCTGTGTTCATGGGCTCGACCGGGGCCGATGAGGCCACGTTCCGCGAGGGGCTCATCCTGCCGGAATTTCAAGCATCCGTGCTTGATTTCATCATGATGGACGATGCTTGGGTGATCGCCTTCTGCGATAATGAAGGCATCCCTTATGACCGTCTGATGCAGGCGCGCGCCGCCTTGCCGGGTGGACAGCAGGTGCACTGGACATGACCACAGCCAATCCGCGCAATGTCGGTGCGATTCTGTTCGACAAGGACGGCACGCTGTTTGATTTCGGCGCGACGTGGAATGCGTGGGCCAAGGCGTTTCTCATGCGTCTGGCAAATGGCGACCGGGCGCGCGCGGTGGCCTTGGGACATGTGATCGGGTTCGATTTGGACGCTGGCTTGTTCGCGCCTGACAGCTTTGTCATCGCAGGCACACCGGATGAGCTTGTTGCGACCTTGTCGCCGGAATGTCCCGACCTGACCGATGCGGCACTTTTTGCGCTCATCAACGAAGAAGCCGCTTCAGCACCTATGGCCGAGGCTGTCCCGCTGGCACCCTTGCTGGAAAGGCTTTCGGCATCGGGATTGCGTCTTGGCGTGGCGACCAATGATGCCGAGGCACCGGCCTATGCCCATCTTGACGCCGCAGGTGTACGCCATTGGTTCGACTTCATCGCGGGGTCCGACAGCGGCTATGGGGCAAAGCCTGAACCGGGTCAGTTGCTGGCGTTCTGTTCCTCTGTTGGTGTCGCTCCCGACCGTGTGCTGATGGTCGGGGACAGCACTCATGACCTGATGGCAGGCCGTGCTGCCGGCATGCGCACTGTTGCAGTGCTGACCGGTCTTGCCACCGCTGCGGATTTGCAACCCTTCGCGGATCTCGTGTTGCCCGACATTGGCCACCTGCCTGACTGGCTTGGCATAAGCTGATCTCGTCTGGAAAACGACAAAAGCGACCGCAGGAGTCGTGTTCCGGCAGGATAACCCGCACCTGCGATGCCTAGCTTGAAAGGGCAACGCAGGAGGACGCGATGACAGAGGCCACGACACGCAAACGTCGGAGCGGAGGGCGATCCGGCCATGCTGTGCGCCGTGGATCGGCGGTGATCGAACAGCTTCCGTGGAGCCTTCCCATCAATATCGACCGCCCGACAGAACCTTTGACCGAAGAGGGCATAGCGCGGGTCCATGAAACGGCGATGGTGATCCTAGAAGAGGTCGGGATCGAGTTCCTGAACCCCGAGGCGGTGCGCATCCTCAAGGAGGCCGGCTGTACCGTAGACGGTGAGAACGTCCGCATGGACCGGGATTTCGTGATGGAATGGGTGCGCAAGACGCCAAGGTCCTTCACGATCACGCCGCGTAACCCGGACCGCAAGATTGTTGTCGGTGAGGGGCATATCCTGTTCGGCAACGTCTCGTCGCCGCCCAATTACTGGGACATGGAAATGGGCCGCAAGGTCCCCGGCACGCGCGAGATGTGCCGCAATTTCCTGAAATTGTCGCAGTATTTCAACTGTATCCACTTCGTCGGCGGCTATCCGGTGGAACCCGTGGATATCCATGCCAGCGTTCGGCACTTGGATGTGCTTTATGACAAGCTCACCCTGACCGACAAAGTGGCCCATGCCTATTCGCTGGGCAAGGAACGGGTCGAAGATGTGATGGAGATGGTCCGCATCGCAGGTGGACTGACCCACGAGGAATTCGACGCCAGCCCGCGCATGTACACCAACATCAACTCGACCTCGCCGCTCAAGCATGACCATCCGATGATGGATGGCTGGATGCGCTGCGCGGCGCGCGGGCAGGGCTGTATCGTCACGCCGTTTACCCTTGCCGGTGCAATGGCCCCAGTGACCATGGCAGGCGCTGTTGCCCAATCGCTGGCCGAAGGGCTCAGCGCGATCGTTCTGGCCCAGATCATCAACCCCGGTGCGCCTTGTGCCATCGGCACCTTCACATCGAATGTCGATATGAAATCGGGGGCACCTGCTTTTGGCACACCGGAATATATTCGTGCGACGCAGATGACCGGCCAGATGGCCCGCTTCTACGGCCTGCCGCTGCGGTCCTCCGGTGTGTGCGCCGCGAACGTCCCCGATGGTCAGGCGATGTGGGAAACAGAACACAGCCTCTGGGCCGCGATCCAGTCGGGCACGAACCTTGTCTACCACGCCGCCGGATGGCTCGAAGGCGGCCTGATCGCCAGCCCCGAAAAGTTCGTCATGGATTGCGAGGTGATCCAGCAGTTGATCCGCTACATGGACCCGGCGATCTGCGACGTCAGTGATGACGGTCTGGGCCTCGAGGCGATCCGTGAAGTGGGTAGCAACGGACATTTCTTCGGCACCAAGCACACGCAGGAACGTTACACGACCGCGTTCTATCAACCCTTCCTGTCCGACTGGAAGAACTACGAGGCATGGGAGGCCGCAGGCGGTGTCTGGACCGCAGAGCGGGCCCATGTGATGTACAAGGCGATCCTTGAGGAATTCGAAGCGCCGCCGATGGATGAAGCCATCCACGAAGAGCTTGTGGCCTTTGTCGAACGCCGCAAGGCAGAGGGCGGGGCGCCAACGGATTTCTGATCTGGCTGGTGTTTGCCGATTGTTAAGACCCTCTTGCCATGATGCGCGCCGAATAACAGGCGCACAGCATGCATGGTTTGATCTTCCGCACCCTAGAGGCATTCATTTCCGATACCTTCGGCCCTGAAAACTGGACGCGGGTGGTTGTCCTGTCGGATATGCCCGTCACCGGGTTCGAGGCGATGTTGCAATATGATGGGGACTATTTCCCGCAACTCCTTTCTGCAGCTGCGCATGTGCTGGACCGACCTGAGTCGGTGATCCTTGAAGACATTGGCACATACCTGATCACCCATCAGAACCACGCGTCGGTCCGCCGCCTTATGCGTTTCGGAGGAGAGACGTTTTCCGAACTGCTGCACTCGCTCGACGATCTGCCGGGCCGCACGCGTTTGGCCGTGTCGGGCCTGGACCTGCCGCAGGTGGAAGTGCGCCAACCGGCTGCCGGAAGCTTCACCATCTTCTGCCGGGGCAAGCCTGCGGGCTTCGGTCACGTACTCGTTGGGTTGCTGCGGGCCATGGCCGACGATTACGGAACGCTGGCCCTGCTTGACCATCGTGGCCAACGCGACGGGGCAGAAGTGATCGAAGTGACGGTTGTTGAGGCGGCCTTTGCCGATGATCGTGGCTTCTCGCTGGCCGAGGTCGCGATTGCGGAGGGCGCATGATCTCTGCGCCGGACCTTTTGCGCGCGCTCAGGCCGCTGCATGTCTGGGTCGGTCCGACCGGGCACGTCAGGCAGGTCGGAAAGAGCTTTGCAAAGCTGGGTATTGATGACCCGACAGGACAGCGATTCCTTGAAGTATTCGAGGTTCAACGCCCGAAAAAACCGTCCAAGATGGCCGATCTGAGGGGCCTTGCGGGGCAAGTGTTGCGTCTGCGCGTGCGGGCCGAACCGGGGCTTGGGCTGCGCGGGCTTCTGATCGAAGATCAGACAGATGGCGTGATCCTCGACCTGTCCTTCGGGATGGCGGTGGTCGACGCGGTGCAGCGTTACGGGCTGACGGCGCAGGATTTCGCACCCAGCGATCTGGTGATGGAACTGCTGTTCCTGCAAGAGGCCAAGTCGAGCGCGATGGCGGCATCCTTCAGCCTGAATTCCCGGCTGAACGGTGCGCGCCTTGCCGCCGAAACAGAGGCATTGACGGATGGTTTGACTGGGCTGCACAACCGCCGCGGTCTGGACGGCGCGTTGGAGCGGTTGGGCCAGTCCGATACCGAATACGCGATCCTGCAGATGGATCTGGACCGGTTCAAACAGGTGAACGACACGCTTGGTCACGGGGTTGGGGATGCGGTTCTCAAACGGGTCGCCGGGGTCTTGCGCGCACATACGCGGCAAGATGATCTGCTCGTTCGCGCCGGTGGTGATGAATTTGTCATTGTCTGCCCCGGATTGACGGACACCGCGCGTCTGAACGCACTTGCAGGTGGCCTGATCCGGGACATTTCAGAACCGCTCATGATCGAAGGGCAGGACGTTGCCATTGGTGCAAGCATCGGAATAGCTGTTTCCCAGACCGCGGCGCGGCGCGACCCAAAGACCACGGTCACTTTTGCCGATATCGCCCTGTATGCTGCAAAGCGATCCGGTCGGGGGCAGCACCTCTTCTGGTCACCAGACATGGGAAACAGCCTTGTGGAGCTTGACTTGCCTGTCCCAACGTCGCGTGGCGCCTAGCCGAACATCGTTCTTGAAACCTAAGGATCTGTCGCGCATTGTTACTGGCATGGGTCTGATTTTCCGCAGTCTTTTCTCGATCACTCTTTGCGTCTTTGGCGTTTTCTCCGCACCGCTTCAGGCCCAGAATTCGGATCAGCCGACGGGCACCATCGCAGTCGAGGACAGCGCCGAGAAAGATGCGGCCATCGCCAACCGGATTCGCGAAATCCTCATGGAACTGGACGGTTACGAAGATGTCACCGTCACGGTCAATTCCGGCATCGTCACGTTGCGCGGAACTGCACTTGATGGGACGGCGGTCACCCGGTTGAACGAAATCGCGGGCCGCGTCGAAGGTGTGGTGACCATCGAAAACCGGGTGCAGGAAACCACCGACGTGGTGCGCCGCCTTGACCCCGCGCTTGAGCGGTTCCGCACGCGGTCAGAGCAGTTCATCAATTACCTGCCACTGCTCGCCATCGCCGTCGCTGCGTTTGCGCTTGTGGTCGCGGTCGGGTTCCTCATCGCCCGCATGAAAAGACCGTGGGACCGGATCGCGCCCAATGCGTTTATCGCGGACATTTATCGTCAGGTGATCCGTATTGCCTTCATGCTTGGCGGATTGGTGATCGCGCTGGATATCCTGGGGGCAACCGCTTTGCTCTCGACGATCCTTGGTGCGGCGGGGATCATCGGCCTCGCCATCGGTTTTGCTGTCCGGGACACGGTCGAGAACTTCATCGCCTCGATCATG
The DNA here is from genome assembly GCF_017643905.1 of Marivita sp. GTDB lineage: Bacteria > Pseudomonadota > Alphaproteobacteria > Rhodobacterales > Rhodobacteraceae > Marivita. Next base: position 1,159 of record NZ_JAEPMO010000180.1, on the reverse strand, counting down.
CTGTCGATTCGCCAACCCTTCCGACCCAATGATCAGGTCGAAATCGAAGGCGACATCGGCAAGGTCATTCGTCTGACCAGCCGCGCCACGATTTTGCTCAGCTTTGACGGAAATCACATCCGCATCCCCAATGCGACCGTCTTCAAAAGCCGGATCGTGAACTATTCGCGCAACGATGAGCGCCGGTTTCTGGTGAGCCTTGGCGTCGCCTATGACACCGATCTGCTGCGGGCGCAGCATTTGGCGCTGCAAACCGTGGCCTCCTTGCCTTTCGTGATCGACGAACCCGCGCCTGCGGTCTGGATCGAGGAACTGGGGGACAGCGCGATCATCCTGAACGTGGCCGGTTGGATCAGGCAGCACGAAACCAGCTATCTCAAGGCCCGGAGTGAAGCCTGGCGCCTTTGCCTCGCGGCCTTCGATCACGCGGGCATCGTCATGCCGGAAACCACCTTGCGCATCGTCGGCGTCGGCGATGCGGCGGCGCCGCAGCCCGCCGCGAAACCGGTCACGTCGAACGCCGCTGTCATCGCAGCCGCAACCGCGACAGTCGGCGATGTCGAGGCAGCAATGGACAAGGAACTCGAGCGGATCGTGGCCACCGAACGCGCCGAGAAAGGCGTCGACGATCTGCTCAAGAAAGACGCGCCCGAAGAGTAGGAAAAATTTCGAATTCCGGGTCTTGATCCCGCCCAAAGAGCGGCGTAAGTACCCGCGCACGGTTGGGGTGTAGCCAAGTGGTAAGGCAACGGTTTTTGGTACCGCGTACCGTAGGTTCGAATCCTACCACCCCAGCCAGTTTCCTCTGATCCAAGACCTGAAGACACCCATTCGCGGCGGTCTCAGCCGACTTCGCGGAAATGCCCCCGTTTAGTGCCCCCATCAGAGCGTACCCTTCGAGGTAGTGCGGGGGAATAGGCACAAGTAATGGGTAGAGGAGGTGGATAGAGGAAGGAAGACAGAGGAAAGGTATGACTACTCCTCGTTGATGATGATCCTCCCCTCGATAGAAGACCGCAAGCGGTGCGCCGTTCACACGTGATTGACGTAATTCCAGGGCAGCAGCAGGTTGATATCGGTCTGTTTGTGCCCGCCTGCGATGGCGGTCAGGACGCCGGACAGATAGCCATGGGGTTCGATCCCGTTGAGTTTGCAGGTT
>NZ_JAEPMO010000105.1 GCF_017643905.1 Marivita sp. | reverse complement strand
CTTTCGAAAGCCCGTCCACCGCGCGGTCCCTTACCGAAGTCTTAACCCTCGCCCGCCAAAACCCCCCGCACGATGCGCATCGAGCGGAGAGGGTCACTCCCACACCGCGACTCCATGCTGACGATTGCTTTCATGCCCCGACAGGGGACACCCGTGAAAGACCGGTCAACAGGGCCTTTGGCAGGGCCACAGGGTTCGGGTGACGCCCGACAGCGAAAAGCAGATGTCAGGCCTTCGGGGCGGCGCCGCTTCTTTTCCAGACCACAGTGTTCAGCCCGGCGGGACCAACCCCGACCCGGGCCAAACGCCTGTGCGCAACATCTCGCGCAGGCGGTGAGAAAAGTTCATTAGGCGAATTCGGAATCGCATTTTAAGCTTCCCCTGCGTCACGCACACAACGTGCGGGCGCACAAAGGGAGGATTCTCATGAACAACCGTATGCGTTTCGGCATATTTCTCGCCCCGTTCCACAAGCCGGGGATCAATCCGACACTGGCGCTCGAGCAGGACCTTGAACTGGTCCAATGGCTGGACCGTTGCGACTATGACGAGGTCTGGTTCGGCGAACATCATTCGGCGGGGTCCGAGATCTCGGCCAGTCCCGAGATCATGATCGCCACCGCCGCCGAACGCACGAAGCACATCAAGCTGGGCACCGGCGTGGTGTCGGTCAGCTACCACAACCCGCTCTGGGTCGCCGAACGCATGGTGCAGCTTGACCACCTGACACGTGGCCGTGTCATGCTGGGCCTCGGGCCAGGATCGCTGCCCACCGACGCCACGATGATCGGGCTGAGCCAGAAGGACACGCGTGGCCTCTTGGCGGACGGGCTCGACATCATCACACGGCTGTTGCGCTCGGAAGAGCCTGTCAATTTCGAAAACGACCGCTGGACGCTCAAGGATGCGCGTTTGCATCTCCGGCCCTATTCCAATTTCGATCTGGCAACAGCCGCCGTCGCGTCGCCCACGGGGCCGAAGCTTGCCGGGAAATACGGCACCGGCCTGATCTCCATCGGCGCGACCACGGCGGCAGGCTTTGACGCGCTTGCCCTGCATTGGGACGTGATCGAAGAAGAAGCAAGACACCACAACCAGCAGGTGGATCGCTCCAAATGGCGGCTCGTCGGCCTGTGCCACATCGCGGAAACCGCGGAACAGGCGCGGCGCGACGTGGAATACGGGATCGAGCACTGGTTCAACTATTTCCAGGAGATCGCCGCCTTCCCGCAGATGTCGATGCCAGGCCAGAACGCCAAGGAAATGATCGACTTCATCAACGATTCAGGCTTCGGCGCCATCGGCACACCCGAGATGTGCCGTGCCCAGATCGACCGGCTGTGGAAGCAGTCGAATGGCGGGTTCGGGGCATACCTGATGCTGGCGCACAACTGGGCCAATTTCGAGGCGACCAAGCGCAGCTACGACCTGATCGCGCGCGAAGTGTTCCCGCATTTCCAGGGCCAGCATATGTCCACAATGAACGCCGCGATGCGGGCACAGAAGATGCGCCCGGAACTGGCCGAGATTCACGCCAAGGCGGTCGAGACGGCGCAGGCCAATTATGCGGCGGAAAAAGAAGGCCGCCGGCACGTGGCCGAATAGGCGGACCAAGACACAGGCCGGGCAGAGGCCCGGCCTTCGCTCATCCCAGTTCAGCCAAGCGCGCCAGTGCCTCGTTCAACTGCGCCGCTTCCTCTTCGCGCGCCGCAAGGTTGGCGCGGGTTTCTTCGACCACCTCTTCGGGTGCGGATTCGACGAATTTCGGGTTGCCCAGACGCCCCTTCATCCCGCCGATCTCCTTGGCGAGTTTCTGCAGCGACTTCTCAAGCCGCGCCTTTTCTTCAGCCACGTCGATGATATCGGCCAGCGGCAGACCAAAACTTGCGCCTTCCATCGGCACGGTCGCGCAGCCTTTCGGGAAGGCGTCCACCACGGTCAGGTCGTCGATCCGCGCCAGACGCTTGATCAGCACCTCGTTGCGGTCCCACGCGGCCTTCGCGGCATCTCCCATATCCTTGACCACCAGCGGCAGGTAGAGCCCCACCGGCACGTGCATCTGCTGCCGGGCTGACCGGATGCCCTCGATCAGGCCGATCACCCAGTTCATCTCGCGGTCGGCCTCGGCGTCGATCAGGTCGTCGCCATAGGTCGGCCAGTCGGCATGGACGAGCATCTTCGACCGGTCGCCTGTCACCGCCCAAAGTTCTTCTGTGATGAAGGGCATGATCGGGTGCAGCAAGATCAGACACTGGTCGATGACCCACGCCATCGTCGCCTTGGTCTCCGCCGTCTGCGGGCCGTCGTCCAGCAGGAGGGGCTTGGAGAATTCCACGTACCAGTCGCAGACCTTGCCCCAGACAAAGCGATAAAGCGCCGCCGCCGCATCGTCGAAGCGGTAGGCGGCGAGGGCCGCATCCACTTCGCCGCGCACGCGGGCGGTTTCCCCGATGATCCACTGGTTCACCGTCGCGGTCGCCTTGGGGATGTCGGCGCTGGGGGCCCGGTTCTCGAACACGCCGTTCATCTCGGCAAAGCGCGTCGCGTTCCAGAGCTTCGTTCCGAAGTTCCGGTAGCCAGCGATCCGTTGCATGTCGAGCTTCAGAACCCCACCCAGAGAGGCCATCGCCGCATTGGTGAAGCGCAGCGCGTCCGCGCCGTATTCGTCAATGATCTCAAGCGGATCGACCACGTTGCCCAAGCTTTTGGACATCTTCTTGCCCTTGGCGTCGCGGACGAGGCCATGCAGGTAGACATCCTTGAACGGGATCTGATCGACCACGGCGAGTTGCATCATCATCATCCGCGCGACCCAGAAGAACAGGATGTCCTGCCCCGTCACAAGCACGGATGTCGGGAAATATTTTTGCAGCTCCGGTGTCTGTTCCGGCCAGCCGAGCGTGCCGATGGGCCAGAGACCGGAGGAGAACCATGTGTCCAGAACGTCAGGGTCGCGGGTGAGTGCTACACCGTCGCCCGCCATCGCCTGTGCTTCGGCTTCGGTCGGCGCGCAGTACTGATTGCCGTCAGCATCGAACCACACCGGGATCTGATGCCCCCACCAAAGTTGGCGCGAGATGCACCACGGTTCGATATTCTCGAGCCAGTGGTAGTAGGTCCGCTCACCCGATTCCGGCACGATCTTGACCTCGCCCGAGCGCACGGCGTCCAGCGCGGGGCCGACGATCTTTTCGGCGTCCACGAACCATTGGTCCGTCAGCATCGGTTCGATGACCACTTTGGAGCGGTCGCCGAAGGGCTGCATGATCGGCTTGGCTTCGACCAGCGGAACAATCGCGTCATCGCGCGCTTCGCCGCCCTCTTCAGGGGCGACCGGCGCTTTGGGTGAACCAAGGCGCGGGTCGGTGGCGGGCACCATGACCGCCAGACCCTCGGCCGTGATCTCCTCCACAACCCGCTTGCGCGCCTCGAACCGGTCCAGCCCGCGCAGGTGATCCGGCACGAGGTTCAGCGCGTCGGTCTCGGCCTCGGTCAGAGTGCGCTCACCGCGTGCCACGGCACCAGCGATCAGCGCGGCCTCTTCGTACGGCGCGCCGTCGTCGCGCATGTGGGCCTTGGTGTCCATCAGGCGGTAGCAGGGGATGTTCCCGCGCTTGGCGACACCGTAATCGTTGAAGTCATGTGCACCTGTGATCTTCACTGCGCCCGAACCGAATGTGGGATCGGGGTATTCGTCGGTGATGATCGGGATCAGGCGGCGGTGCTCTTTCGGCCCAACCGGAATCTCGCATAGTTTTCCGACGATTGGCGCATAGCGTTCATCTGACGGATGAACCGCAACAGCACCGTCGCCCAGCATGGTTTCGGGGCGCGTCGTTGCGATGGAGATATAGTCGCGCTCTTCCTCCAGCACGACATTCCCGTCCTCGTCCTTTTCGATGTAGGTATAGGTGGCCCCGCCCGCGAGTGGGTATTTGAAGTGCCACATATGGCCGGGGTTTTCGATATTCTCGACCTCGAGATCCGAGATCGCGGTCTCAAAGTGCGGGTCCCAGTTGACCAACCGCTTGCCGCGATAGATCAGGCCCTTGTTGTACATGTCGACAAAGACCTTGATCACCGCATCGTGGAAGTTCGGCCCATTGCCGCGATCCGGGTCGCCCGCAGCACCGCCCATGGTGAACGCTTCGCGCGACCAGTCGGCGGAGGCACCAAGGCGCTTCAACTGCCCGATGATCGTGCCGCGCGATTTGACCTTCTGCTGCCACACGCGGTCGAGAAACGCCTCGCGCCCCATTTCGCGGCGCGACGGCTCACCATTGGCGGCCATCTCGCGTTCAGTCACCATCTGCGTGGCGATGCCCGCGTGGTCGGTGCCCGGCTGCCAGAGCGTGTCGAAGCCGCGCATCCGGTGCCAGCGCACAAGGATGTCCTGCAACGTGTTGTTGAAGGCGTGCCCCATATGCAGCGAGCCGGTCACGTTGGGCGGCGGGATCATCACGCAGAACGCGTCCTCGCGCGAGGCGTTGGCCCCGGCCTTGAAGGCACCGCTCTCTTCCCACGCCTTGTAAAGCCGCGCCTCGGCCTCGCTCGCGTCGAATGTCTTTTCCATCGCCATGGGTCAGGTCCCGCTTTTGTGCAGCCATCCGGGGCCGCAAGTGTTCTGTTGCGCCTCATCTAGCGAATGGGCGGGGAAAGGAAAACCCAAGGCAGGCGGGAAAATCGCGGCCTGACATGGCGTTTGCTGCCGGGTTGGCTGCAGAAAATGCTATCGCATTTGCCGATTCGTGCCATGCTGCGTTATCGAGCCGATGTGAACGCTCGGTGGCCCATTCATTGAGGTGCAGCATGCGTTTCGAAATCAGTTCGGTGTCCGAGGTGCCAGACAGGCAAGCGCTGCACGACTTGCTGATCGACTACTACAAGGTGGTTCTTCGCAAACTCGAACTGGCCGGTGGGCCTGCCAATATCGACCCGGAACTGCCTATCGCAGGTTTTTGGAGCAATCTGCACAAGGTTATGCCCCCAACAGGACGGCTAATGCTGGTGCATGACAGCGACGGACGATTGGTCGGCTGCGGAACGCTGCAACAGGCGCGGCCCGACGCGGGCGAGATGAAGCGGCTCTTTGTGCGCCCCGAGGCGAACGGTCACGGCTTGGGCCAGGCGTTGGTGGACGCGCGGATGGATGCGGCACGTGAGATGGGCTGGACGACGCTGCTGGTCAATGCCGTCAAGGGCAATGAGGACATGCTGCGCATTTACCGCAAATTGGGTTTCCGATCTATCCCGCGTTATCCCGAATGTTCCGACCCGATCGAGCTTGCCGACCATTTCGACTATATGGAGGTCGATCTGCGCGAAGCGCCGCGCGGTTGATCAGGCCTGCAAGTCAGTCGCGACATCTTCGATGAAGGCATAGGAGTGCAGGTTGATGTCCCCGCTCCAGCGCCAGAGCGCGACAAACCCTTCGGACCCTGTGCGGAAGGCATGCGGCATCAGGCTGGGATGATGCACCATGTCGCCCGCGCCGCGCATCCGCACGTCATCCCCGGCGGTCCAGAGCGCCTGGCCGGCCAGAATGACATAGGTCTCGTCCGCGTCGTGAATGTGCAGAGGATAGTAGCAGTCCGGCCGCATATAGACCAATCCCAACCGCACATCCGGCGCGGGAATAGGGCCTTCCGGCCCCATCAGGGTGGCCACACTGATCATCGCCGCGATGCTGGCCTCGGTGTTGTCCTCGACCGGGTTTGATCCCCAGGGCAACACATCCTGCGCGGCAAGGGTCGCGCGCGCTGCCGGATGCGGGCTGCTCTCCAGAACGCTGCGGATACCCGCGTCCAGCAAACAGGGCGGTTGGCGGTCGAAGGCAACAGGTGATGGCGTCACGCGCAGGGTTTGCGCTGTGTAAGGGCCCTGCGGATCGGGCTCTGCCTCGTAAATCGTCGCTAGCGCGTCGAGCAGATCAAGGAATGGGGTGTGTAAAGGCATGACTGCACCTGACCGTTTCAGCAAAGGTGCGGCGTCTCTTGGGACTCTGCGCATCGAAAGGCGACCGCTAGAGGTCGCATTTCTTCGGTGGGTGTCGAAACCCCGGATCAGGATGCGTCTCTCAAGAAAAAACGGTGGTGCCAAGGGAGGAGAGGCACCACCGTTTCCAGTTCACGGCATCCAGGGAGGAGGAGAGGACGCCGATCTTGTGTGGGCGTAAGCCCGAAACCTTGTGACGGTGGCACCAGGGAGGAGGAGAGGTGCCACCGTCGAGTTCACGGCATCCAGGGAGGAGGAGAGGATGCCGAGCTCGTGTGGGCGTGAGCCCGAAGCCTTGTGACGGTGGCACGAGGGAGGAGGAGACGTGCCACCGTCGAGTTCACGACATCCAGGGAGGAGGAGAGGATGCCGAGACCGTGTGAGCCGAAGCCCGAAACTTTGTGACGGTGACACCCAGGGAGGAGGAGAGGTGCCACCGTCAAGTCCGGAACGTCCAGGGAGGAGGAGAGGACGTCCGAGCCGGTGTGATGAGGGGCCCGCAGGGGCGCTTGCTCATCGAATGTCGTTCAGCTTTCGTAAGCTGCCTGATACGCAACGCGCTTGATCTCGGAATGGTTCAATCCCAGATCGCACAATTCGCGATGCGACAGCGCGCTGAGTTCGCGCAGGGTGTCGCGGTAAATCTTGCGGCGTGCCGCTTTGGCGCGATAATCTGCGATCAGGGTGTTGACCCGATCCATGATGCCATTGCCGACCGCGCCGAGACTGTTTGTTTCGTATGCCATATGTCTGCTCTGTTCGAATTTGTGTGTTTCCGTTCGCTTGAGATGAAGATAGGCGAATGCTGCAATTGCACAATGGAAATTTGCTTCAATGCTGCTATGCAGCAATTGCATAGGCGCGATGGTTCAAATTTGTGCGTTTTGCGCTAACAGGCCTGTTTCTGCGGCAATAGGTTGAAGCATAACGGCAGGCCTGCCATTTCTTTTACAGAATGAGGAAAGGTTGGGCATGTCCGTAACGACCGAGCAGATTCGCGCAGCCTTGTCGCGTGTGGCGATTCCCGATGGCAAAGACCTGATTTCGGGCGATCTGGTCCGGGCGATTCAGATCGACGGGGCGGTTGTGCGCTTTGTCATTGAAGCGCCATCACCCGAGATCGCCCGTCTGATGGAGCCTGTGCGCAAGGCAGCCGAGGCGGTCGTGGCGGACTTGCCGGGGGTTTCGCAGGTGACGGTCGCGCTGACCGCCCATGGCCCTGCCGCAAAGCCACCCTCCGGTCTCAAGATCGGGGGCCACATGAAACCGCAGACCGGATCGTTGAAACCGTCCGGCGTAGCGCGCATTCTGGCAATCGGGTCGGGCAAGGGGGGTGTCGGAAAATCCACTGTGTCGTCGAACCTTGCCGTGGCCTTGGCGCGGGCGGGCCGCCGGGTTGGGCTGCTCGATGCCGATATCTACGGCCCAAGTCAGCCGCGCATGATGGGTCTTTCGCAAAAACCCGAAAGCCCTGATGGTCAGACGATCATTCCTCTAATGGCCCATGGCGTGACCTTCATGTCCATCGGTCTGATGCTGCCCGAGGAAAAGGCCGTGGTCTGGCGTGGGCCGATGCTGATGGGGGCGTTGCAGCAAATGCTGAGCCAAGTGGCTTGGGGTGAACTGGACGTGCTGCTGGTCGATTTGCCCCCCGGAACAGGAGATGTGGCGATGACGCTGTGCCAGAAGGCGCAGGTTTCGGGGGCCATTGTGGTGTCTACGCCACAGGACGTGGCGCTGCTGGATGCGCGCAAGGCGTTGGATATGTTCGAGACGTTGAAAACCCCTGTGCTGGGCTTGATCGAGAACATGGCCGTCTTCACCTGCCCGCATTGCGGCGGGCAAAGCCATATCTTCGGATCGGGCGGCACGGTGGCCGAAGCCTCGGCGCGCGGGGTTCCCTTGTTGGCGCAACTGCCGCTGGATCTCGACACGCGGCTGGCGGGCGATGGCGGCGTGCCGATTGCGGCGGGGGATGGGCCGATGGCGGACGCCTATGCGCAGCTTGCCGACGGGTTGATCAAGGGGGGCATGGCCTGAGCCGGGACGATGCGTCGACGGAGCGCTATCGCGACACAGTCAGACGTTGGCTGAAGCGATAACTGGACTTCGTCAGCCCTTGCGGTGCGCGCGGGAACCTTGCGCGCTGGACGGCCGCAAGTGCTGCCTGATCCAACCGGCTGTTGCCCGAGGAGGCTGCCAGTGACACCCCGGCCACTTGCCCCGATGGTGTGATGGCGATCACCAGTTTCACCGTCCCTACGGTCCCACGCGGCGGCCGATGTGCGCGGCGTAGGGCAGATGTGATCTGTGCGCCCCATTGCTGCTCCAACCGCGCAAGCTGTGCCTTTGACGGGCCGCTGGCCACCGGGGCCGCGCGCGTTGCGGCCTTGGTTGTGGTGGATGTCGAACCGCTGCTTTTGGCCGTTTGCGCCGGGCGCGGTGCGGATTGAGGTGTCGGCTCTGGCGCGGGTCTCGTGGCGGCGCGCTCTGGTCGCAGCGACGCGACTGGCGCGGTCCGGCTTTCGGCGGGGCTTGTGTCCACGTACGGTTCCGCTTGGGCAATGTCGGGCGGCGCGGCCAGTTGCGGTGATGCAAGGCGGGATGCCGTCAGGGCGCGGGGCAGGTTGGGCAGGCCCGTGTTGCCTGCGTCAGGCAGGGCCAGCGCGTCTGGTTCGGGCGCGGCCAGGGGTACAGGCGGCGCGGGCAGGCGCGTTTCGACCTGTGGACGGTCCGATGGGGCGCTCGGGGCGGCCAGCGCCGTCTGTTGCGGGCGTCTGTCCGGTCTGGCCTCGGCTGTCGGGCGGTCCGGCGCTGGGGATGCCTCGGGTTGCAGCAAAGCTGGTGCGGTGCTCACTTCGGGCGGGCGGTCCCAGTCCTGAACCATCGCGGCCAATGTCGAGGTTGCGGCTTGAAGCGTGACATCCGCCGTGCCGCCATCGCCGCCGCTGCTTCCGCCTCCCGGCACGGGCGCAAGCAAGAGCGTGGCGGCATGAAGCGCGCTCGACAAAGCGATGAAGGCTGTGAGTTCGACAATGCGCATCAGCCGCCCTCCGTCACGATCTCGACCCCGGTCGCTCCCAGGGCTGTCAATTGTGCGAGCACTTGGGCAAGCGTTGCGGCGGGCAATGTGGCGTCGGCATAAACGCGCAACGACCTGTCTGCGGTTGCAGCGACCGCTTGGGCGAGGGCGGCCTCGCCACGGACGGTGTCGTAGGCGATCTCGCCGCTGGCACTGATATAAAGAGCGTTCTGGCCTGTGTCTTCATCGCCGCTGGCGTTTGGCAGGGTCAGATCGAAAGGCGCGGGTGGGACAATCTGCGCTGTCATCAGAAAGAAGATCAGCAGCAGAAACACCACGTTGATCATCGGCACAACCGGTTCGCGCGCGGAGCGTCGCGCCCGTGGTATTATGAGCGCCCGGCGTCTCATTCCAGCACCACGAGGTTCGGCCAGCCCGCAGCGCGCAATTGCCCCATTGCGTCGAGCAGGGCTTGCACTGATGCGCCATCGCGGGCGCGCAGGATGATGATGTCCTTATCAGATCCCATCAGCGGGGTCAGGGCTTGGACCGGGTCCGTGGTGTCGATGCCGTTGACGCGCAGCCCATTGGGCAGAACCGTCACAAGTCGAGGTGGCCCGTCATAGGACTGGGCAGCGCCGCTGGACAGAGTGACCGGGATTGCATCTGTCACGCCGAACCGCGCGGCCAGCATGAAGAACACCAGCAGCAGGAACACGACATCGATCATCGGGGTCAACCCGATGCGGCGTCTGCGTGTCTGGTGGGCCAACTCCAACATGTCAGCCCTGTTTTCCTTTGGTCAGGATGCGGGTCGCAAGATCATCGAAATCATGGGCGAGGCGGTCATTGATGCTGTCGAACCAACTGAGCGCCATGGATGCGGGGATTGCCACCGCCATGCCTGCTGCTGTGGTGAGAAGCGCCTCCCAGATGCCGCCCGCCAGCGCCGACGGATCGGCGCGGGCACCACTGTCCTGCAACGCCTGAAAGGCGTCGATCATGCCCAGAACGGTGCCGAGAAGGCCCACCAAGGGCGCGATCGTGGCAATGAGGTCAAGTGCGCGCAAGCCGCTGCCTGCATCCATCAAGGCACCCCGGGCAACGCGGGCGGTTTCATCGCGGGCATCTTCGCTGTGCAATGTGCGATCCGCCTGCATCGCGGCTTTGACCACCCGCGCGCGCAGACCTTTGCGGTGCTGGATGCTGGACAGGGCTGCATCGTGCTGGCCTTTTTGCCAGAGCGAGACCGCCTTTTCGCTTGCGCTGCGCCGCCATGCCCCCATGAGAGACAAGCGCCAGAGTTTCCACAGGATCAGGCCGAGGGTGACCACGCTCAGACCCGCAATCACCCAGAGCGCAGGGCCACCGATGTTCAAGAAGGCGATGATCTCGGTCATGTGAGCACTCCCAAGGGCTGAATGATAGGGCCGTGCGGCGTGTCCAGAACCTCTGCCTGAAGCCGAAAGACTTGCGCCAGAAGGTCGGGCGTCAGCACATCGCGGGGGGATCCGTCTGCAATGATGCGACCTGCGCCCATCAGGATCAGCCGCGTGCAATAGCGCCCCGCAAGCGACAGGTCATGCAGTGAGGTCAGGACCGCCCGCCCTTCCTGGGCCAGCGCTTCGAACACCTGAAGCGTGGCGATCTGGGCCGCCGGGTCGAGCCCGGCAATGGGCTCATCCGCCATCAGGAGCGGCGTGTCCTGCGCCAAGGTGCGCGCGATCAGCACGCGGGCCTGTTCGCCGCCCGAGAGGGCGGTCGCAAGACGGGCGCGGTAGGTTTGCAGGCCCATGCGAGTGAGGGCGGCGTCGACGGCGCTTTGGTCCGTGGGGCCAAGGCGCGCGCCACGGGCGAGGTAAGGCAGTCGGCCAAGGGCGACGATCCGCTCCACGTTCATCGGCCACGCGATTTCGCGGTTCTGCGGCAGCCATGCGGCTTGGGCGGCGCGTTTGCGTGTGGGCAGGGCGGCAAGGGTGCTTGTGCCTTCGAAGGGCAGCAAGCCAAGCGCGCCGCGCAGCAGCGATGTCTTGCCCGCGCCATTGGGGCCGATCAGGCCAACACATTCGCCGGGACTGATGGCGAAGGACGCATTATCCACCACCGGACATTCGCCGCGACGGACAGTGAGGTTCTGCACGGTGAGGAGGGTCACGCGATCTCCCTCCGTGTCTTGTATATAAGGTGCAGGAACAGTGGTGCGCCGATCAGAGCCATGACCACGCCCAGTTTCAGGTCGCGGTCCGGCAGGATCAGTCGGGTGGTCAGGTCAGCGGCCAAGACCATCGCGGCTCCGCCAAGGGCCGAGGCCCAGAGCAGGGTCGACGGGCGGCCATGGGCAAAGCGGCGCAGGATGTGCGGGACGACCAAGCCGACAAAGCCTACGGCACCGGCCACTGCGGTGGCCGCACCAACAGCGGCGGCGGTGCCAAGCAGGAGTTGCAGGCGCAGGCGGGAGAGCGAGATGCCAAGAGCTTCGGCGGCATCTTCCCCCAAGGTCAGCGCATCAAGGCCCCGGCCAAGGCCTGCCAGCAAAATCCAGCCCAGTGCCATGATCGGCAGGGCCAGCCAGACATGGCTCATGGCGCGGTTGGCGACCGAGCCCATCAACCAGAACATGATCTCGGACGCGGCATAGGGGTTGGGCGACAGGTTCAGCGTCAGCGAGGTCAGCGCTGCGGCAAAGGCGGACACTGCAATTCCTGCAAGGATCAGGGTCAGCGACGACCCGCGCGGACCGGCCAGCAGCAGGATCAACCCGACCGCCAGAGCGGCAAAGGCAAGTGCTGCGATCGGCAGCGCCAGCAGGAACGCGGCGGCGAGCCCGGTCTGCAGGGCGATCACCGCGCCAAGTGCAGCAGACCCCGACACGCCGATCAGGCCCGGTTCCGCGAGGGGGTTGCGCAGATAGCCCTGCATGGCCGCTCCGGACAGGCCAAGCGAAACGCCGACCATCGCCGCCAGAAGCGCCCGGGGCAGGCGGATGTCCTGCATGATGGTCACGTAGAGCGGGTTGCCGCGCCCGATGAGCGCCGCCAATCCTTCGGGGACAGAGATCGCCGCATAGCCGACAAAGAGCGATGCAAGGAACATCCCTCCTGTCAAAACCATCAGCGCACCAAAGAGCTTCACCGCTCTGCCTCCCGCGCATCGAACATATCAAGTCTAAGGGCACGCCCAAAGACGGTGACTGTCACCACACCGGAGTTCCGTCACATCCCGCGCACCCCGCGCGAGTGTAGGGTGATCTGTCACGGCAGGTCTCCTGACTTGCGGGTCGGGGCGTGTGTCGGGCCTTCCCGGTTTCCCAGTGGCATATGCCGAACACGCTCGCCGCTTACAGTTGCGGGGGCAGTCGTGGGATTTCACCACGTTCCCTTTTCACCGGGTGTTGCCCGGACCATGACCTCTTTGGCGTACAGCCGGGCAGATCGCATTGCAAGCTTTGCCGATCCTTGGTCGTCTATGGTTCGGGCATGGGAAAATGCGGGACGGGGCATGGGAAAAGATGGGACGAACCGCCTGCAGCCTATGCGACATGTCGAATCATAAAGGTGATTCGACTGGATTCTTGGAGAAAATCGGCAGATTTTCGGTGTTGATATCTTTCCGGTTGGTGATGTTCTTGGTTTGTTTGTTTCGGGCGCGGGAAATTATGGGCAAGTATATTTCCCGCGCACGACCTCTAGATATTGTGGCCGTGGGTCGCACGAGTGGTTTATCTTGCTTGGATTGAGCCGATTTTCCACCATGTGCGATTTCTGAAGGCGCTCTGAAACATCATGTAGACAAAAATTCCCATAAAAAACTGTTGCGACCCATGTTTTCCCATGGCATCCCTAATGCACGAGATGAGAGCAGGAACAGCAAACGAGGCGCACAGACCTCGACGCGGTATCCAAATAATAAAAAAAGCAGGTTTCATACAGGCACCCGCTTTCATCAACACAGAGATCCGGCGCGCGGGCGAGCAGACATCCCCCCAGGTGGCGCGCGCAGTCGGACTTCCCGGAAACGGGACACGGACGGCGGGTTGATCAGTGGCAGCAGATCAACCCGCCGTTTCCGTTTCCAGGGATCAGAGGCATGAGAGGACCAGTAGGGCAGTGACCCGCAGATTGAGGTTCAGAGGCGAAAGTCATCACAAGGTTGATGGCAAGGGCAGGGTGTCAATCCCGGCCTCTTTTCGTCGTGTCCTCGAAGCGGGTGATCCGAACTACACCGAAGGTCTGAATCCCGAATTGGTTATCGTCTACGGCGACAAGCGTCGGAAATATCTAGAGTGCTATACGATGGAGGCCATCGACGAGGTAGATGCCAAAATCGAAGCGCTGCCACGCGGGTCGACCGAGCGCAAGATTTTACAACGGCTTTTCAGCGGGCAATCCCATGCAACCAGCGTGGACGAAACCGGGCGACTGGTGCTTCCGGCCAAGTTGCGCGAAAAGATCGGGCTGACCTCGGAGGCGTTTTTCATCGGTGCCGGTGACACGTTCCAGATCTGGGAGCCGGAAACATACGAGACCGAGGAGCAGGCAAAGACGGACAAGTGGCTGGATGAGCTGCCCGACGATGTCGATCCGCTCATCTTCCTGGACCAGCAGCCGGGGGAGTGATCGGATATGTCTGCTGCCGCTGCCACTCCTTCAACCGACCCGCACATTCCCGTCCTTCTTGCTCCGCTCTTGCGGGCGGTGGCGCCGGTGGCGGGTATCTGGGTCGATGGCACCTTTGGTGCGGGGGGCTATGCACGCGGATTGATCGAGGCCGGTGCAGACAAGGTCATTGGGATCGACCGCGATCCGCTGGCGCATGAGATGGCGGCCGCGTGGTTGCCCGAGTTTGGCGGCCGGATCGAATTGCACCGCGCCAATTTCGCCGAGATGGATCGGATCGCTTCTGATGTGGACGGGGTTGTGCTGGACCTCGGCGTGTCGTCGATGCAGCTTGACCTCGCAGAGCGGGGGTTTTCCTTTATGAAGGATGGCCCCTTGGACATGCGGATGGGGCAGGACGGCCTGTCGGCGGCCGATATCGTCAACACGGCGGACGAGTTCGATATTGCGGACATTCTCTATACCTACGGCGAAGAACGCGCCTCGCGCCGGATCGCCAAGGCGATCGTGGCTGCGCGCAAGGTGACGCCGATCACGCGGACGCTTGAGCTGACCCGGATCGTCGAATCCTGCCTGCCACGTCCCAAGCCTGGGCAGTCGCACCCGGCCACGCGCAGTTTTCAGGCGCTGCGGATCGCGGTGAATGATGAATACGGTGCGTTGATGCAGGGATTGATGGCGGCGGAGCGGGCGTTGAAACCCGGTGGGTTGCTGGCTGTGGTGAGCTTTCATTCGGTCGAGGACCGGATGGTCAAGCGGTTCCTGCAGGCGCGAGGCGGGCAGGCGGGGCGGGCCAACCGCTATGCGCCCGAAATCGAAGCTGAAACCCCGGCATTCGAGATCGTGACCCGCAAAGCGGTGGGTCCGGATGATGATGAACTGGCGATCAACCCGCGATCCCGCTCGGCCAAGCTGCGCGCGGCGAGGCGCACCGATGCGCCACCAGGTGACATTGATGCCGGGCAGATCGCCTTGCCCTTGTTGAAAGAGGATCGTTGATGCGGTGGCTGCTGTATGTCCTGACCTTCCTGACCGTGATCGCCGCTGCGTTCTGGGCGTATCACGAGAATTATAAGACACAGGCCGCGCTGGGCGAGGCGCAATCCGTGCGCAGCGACATTGCGGATGCACGGGCGCGGCTTGCGGTGTTGCGGGCGGAGTGGGCCTATCTCAATCGGCCAGACCGGCTGCGTGATCTGGCCGAGGTGAATTTCGAGCGTCTGGGTCTGATGCCGCTGGAGCCGGACCAGTTCGGACGGGTGGACCAGATCGCCTATCCGCAGCCGCCTGAATTGCCGATCACCGATCCGGTTGAGATTTCAAGTGCAGGAGCCCAGGAGCAAGAGCCATGATCCGCACGCCGCTGCGCCCTCTGGCGCGAATCCTCGATGCCCGTCGCAAAGGCGAAAACCCCGATGCCATCGAACGCGAGAACCTGCGCATTCGCCATGAGCAGATGCGTGACAAGGCGCGGTCGCGGGCCGAGGGGCGGCTTTTGGTGATGGCGGTGATGTTCTTTTGTGCCTTCGGTGTGATCGGGGCGCGGATGGGAACATTGGCGGCCTCCGAGCCGGAAGAGCCGCGCGCGCAGGCGACAGGCGCGTCGATTATCGCGAGCCGGGCCGATATCGTTGACCGTCAGGGGCGCATTCTGGCGACCAATATGGAGACCTTCTCGCTTTATGCGCATCCGCATCAGATGGTCGATCCGAACCGGACTGCAGCCGAATTGGCCAAGATTTTTCCGGAGCTTGACGAAGAACGTTTGCGCAAAGATTTCACTGGGCCCCGTAAGTTCATGTGGGTGCGCAAAAAGCTGAGTCCTGAGCAAAAGCAGAAGGTGCATGACATTGGGGAGCCCGGATTGCTGTTTGGGCCGCGTGAAATGCGACTTTATCCCAATGGTGCGCTGGCATCGCATGTGCTTGGCGGGGCGAGCTTTGGCCGCGAAGGTGTTCATTCTGCTGAAGTTATCGGAACGGCGGGCATCGAGAAGTTCTTCGACGACGAGCTGCGTGATCCCGCGCGCGAGGGCGCGCCGCTCGAGCTTTCTCTGGACCTGACGATTCAGGCGGCCACGGAACGTGTGCTTCAGGGGGGCATGAACCTGATGAACGCCAAGGGTGCGGCCAGCATCCTGATGGACATTTACACGGGCGAAGTGATCGCGATTGCCTCTTTGCCGGATTTCGATCCCAATGATCGTCCGCGCCCTCTTACCCAGGGCGAGGCGGCGGACAGCCCGCTGTTCAACCGCGCGGTGCAGGGGGTCTACGAGCTGGGATCGACCTTCAAGATTTTCGCCTCGGCTCAGGCGCTGGAACTGGGGCTGGTCAGCCCCGAGACCGTGATCGACACGTCCGGCCCGATGAAGGTGGGCGGGTTCAAGATCGGGGAGTTCAACAACAAGAATTACGGGCCTTTGTCGGTCTCGGACATCATCGTGAAAAGCTCGAACCGGGGGACGGGGCGGCTTGCGCTGGCCATCGGGTCGCAGCGGCAGCAGGAGTTCCTGAAGTCGCTCGGCTTTTTTGAGCCCACATCGCTCGAAATCGTGGAGGCCGCCGGCGGTAAGCCGTTGGTGCCGCAGCGTTGGACCGACCTGTCGAGCGTGACGATCTCCTATGGTCACGGTCTGTCTTCGAGCCCGTTGCATCTGGCGGCAGGCTATGCGGCGATTGCCAATGGAGGGTACAAGGTCGAGCCGACGCTGCTCCGGCAGGACGGGCCCAAGCTCGGGCCGCGCCTGATGTCCGAACGGACCGCGCGGCAGTCGCTGGATATGCTTCGGAAAGTCGTGACCGAAGGCACCGCCAGTTTTGGCGAGGTGCCGGGCTATTCGGTGGGCGGCAAGACCGGAACGGCGGACAAGCCCAAGGCGCGGGGCGGCGGGTATTACGACGACAAGGTG
>NZ_JAEPMO010000008.1 GCF_017643905.1 Marivita sp. | reverse complement strand
CAGCTTGGTGATGTTCTCCTGCGCCTTGTCGATGCTCTGGAGTCGCTGCTGGAGATCCCCCAGCGATTGCGCCGTGCGTCGGGCGGAGCCGTGCAGGTTCTCGTTCATCTGCTCCTGCACCTGCGCCAGACGCCGCTCCATCAATTGCAGCATCGCGGTCTGGCTTTGCGCCTGTGCTTCGCTGACATGATGCAGGCCACCCGACAGTCGTTCCTGCCCATCGCTCAGGCTTTGCACCCGCTGACCGACTTGGGCCAGCTGGTAGACCAACGGCTCGCTCAGTTTCGCAGCGCGACGGGCGGACAGGAGGGACATGACGAGCAGCACAAAAACCAGCCCACCCAAGCCAAGAGCCAGCAGGACGACCGGATCGCTCAAGTCGAGGACAAGATCACCGATCTGGATCATGTGCGGCCAAACAGTCTTTCAATGTCGCTGAGTTTCAGTTCGACATAGGTGGGTCGGCCATGGTTGCACTGGCCGGAATAGGGGGTTGCCTCCATCTCGCGCAGCAGAGCGTTCATCTCTTCCGCCCGCATCTGACGGCCCGACCGGATGGAGCCATGGCACGCCACCCGGCTGAGGATCGCTTCGATCCGGTCCTGCACCGCGCGCGCCTCGCCTTGGTCATCAAGTTCGTCAAGGATATCGCGCAGCAGGGCATCGGAATTGACCTCTCCCAAAATGGCAGGGGTTTCCCGCACCACTACTGCACCGCTTCCGAAGGGTTCGATGGTCAGGCCCATGCGGGTCAGATCATCGGCAATGTCCAGCAGCCGGGCGCTGTCACCTTCACTCATCTCAACCACATCCGGGATCAACAACGCCTGGGCCGGTACGAAATTTTGCGCCATCTGGGCTTTGAGCTTTTCATAGACCAGACGCTCGTGCGCGGCATGTTGGTCGACGATGACAATCCCGTCTTCGGTCTGGGCGATGATGTAGTTCTCGTGTACCTGCCCCCGCGCGGCGCCGAGCGGTCGGTGTTCGCGTGGGGTATCGGCGATCTCTTCCGAGACCTCCTCGACCTCGACAACGCGCCCGGAATAGGTGGCTTGCATGTCTGCGAAACCGGGCGACTGCATGGCGTAGGCCGTTTGTTTCGCAGCGAGACTCGGGCGGTCCATCTGGTAGATGCGCGGTTGGCCTTGCGGGGCCTCGGGTCGCATCGCGCCGAGCGTTGCCCCCGCGACTGTGGTGGAGGCACGGTGTCCTGCCTCGGCCAAGGCGTGGCGCAGGGCGGACACGATCAGGCCCCTGACCAGACCAGGGTCGCGGAAGCGCACTTCGGACTTCGCCGGGTGCACGTTCACATCCACCTTGTGCGGGTCGCAGTCGATGAAGAGCGCCACAGCCGGATGACGGTCGCGGCTGAGGAAATCGGCATAGGCCCCGCGCAATGCGCCAATCAGAAGTTTGTCTCGCACAGGGCGCCCATTGACGAAAAGGAACTGCGCCACCGCAGCACCGCGCGAATAGGTGGGCAGACCTGCCAGTCCAGTGAGTCGCACACCTTCACGATCCGCGTCGATTGTGACGGCGTTGTCGGTGAACTCGCGACCCATCACTTGGGTCAACCGACCCCTCAAAGCGTCGAACAGATCGCCCGTCACCGCATCGGCGCGGAAAGTCACACGGCCTTCGCCGCCGCCGGACACATCGCGCAGGGTAAAGCTGACCGAAGGTTCCGCCATCGCGAGGCGTTTTAGGACATCCGAGATCGATTGCATCTCGGCGCGGTCCGAGCGGAGGAATTTCAGCCGCGCGGGTGTGGCGAAGAAGAGGTTGCGCAATGTGACGACGGTGCCGCGCGACAGAGCGGCGGGTTTGATCGGCTCGGTCTTGCCGCCCGTGACCGACAGTTCAGCAGCATCATGACCCTCGGCCCGGCTGGTCAGGGTCAGGCGACCCACAGACCCAAGTGATGCCAGCGCTTCGCCGCGAAACCCGAAGCTGTGGATGTTGAGTAGGTCAGACCCGTCGATCTTGGACGTCGCATGGCGGGCGATTGCGAGCGGCAGGTCTTCGGGGGGAATACCGCAACCGTCATCGGTGACACGGATCAAAGTCTTGCCACCGTCAGCGATGGCGACGTCGATACGCGTCGCCCCGGCATCAATGGCGTTTTCCACCAGTTCCTTGACCGCTGATGCCGGACGCTCAACCACCTCACCCGCAGCAATGCGGTTGATCGCGCTTTCCTCAAGCAGTTGAATTGAGGCGCGTATATTGGGTGCGTGAGAGTTCATGCCACGAGATGTAGCATGCAGCGCGCGATTCTTCTATGGGGTTTCGGGATGCTTTTCCGTCAGAAAAACTTGAACAGAATACCCATCGCGCTGACGTAAGCCGCCATCAAGACCCAGAAGCGATACTTCATGTTCTGGTTGATTTCAGAGGTTTCAGCGACAAGCTTCGCGATTTCCGCGCGCATCTTGTCGTCGGCAATGGATTGTTCTTGCAGTGTCATTGAAGCGTCCCGAACAGGAATACACGCCTAGTCTAAATATAGGTGGTTAACAGAACCCTGTCGAGATTGACCCCGCCCGTCTGCATGGTAACACGGCACATATGCTGGACATCTTCCTTCAGACCCTGCCGTTTTTCGCCTTGATCGCCGTAGGTTACGGCGCGGGCAAGACCGGGTTCTTCACCGAGGAAGCGACCGCCTATCTGACCAAGTTCGTGTTTTACTTTGCCCTGTCCGCGATGATCTTTCGCTTTTCGGCGAACCTGTCTCTGGCCGAGATTTTCGACTGGCGGATCGCGGCGGGGTATCTCTGGGGCACCGCTTTTGTTTACGGTGTTGGCATGGCGGTCGCTTTCCTGCGCGGCATGAACACCGAAACAGCGGCGTTCGAAGGTCAGGTCGCCGCGATTGGAAACACCGGGTTTCTGGGTGTGCCGATGCTGGCGCTCTTGATGGGGCAAGAGGCGGTTGGGCCGATCCTGCTTGTTCTGACCATCGACCTCGTGGTGTTTTCTTCGCTGATCGTCATCCTTGTGGTGGGATCGCGCGAAGGGCGCATGTCGATGCGCATCTTCAAGACGGTGGGTATGGGGCTGCTGAAAAACCCGATGATCGTGTCGATCGTGGCGGGGTTCATGGTGTCTGCCACCGGCGCGCCGATTCCCCAGCCGGTCAATCAATTCCTGTCCATCCTTGGGGCTGCCGCGACACCCGGCGCGTTGTTCGCCATCGGAGCTTCCTTGGCCAGCAAATCGGCTGAGCGGCTGAACGTCGCGGGATGGTTGAGTTTCTGCAAACTTATCATACACCCGGCGGCTGTGGCGCTTGGCGTTTACGTGCTGTTTCCGGCTGACCCCTACAATGCGGGTGTGGTGGTGGCCGCCGCGTCCTTGCCAGTGGCGGGCAACGTGTTCATCTTGGCCCAGCATTACAAGGTGGCGCCGCAACGGGTGTCTGCCGCTATCCTGATCTCGACCACGGTCAGCATCGTGACCGTGTCCTACGTGATCAGTCAGGTTCTTGTTTAGGAAAGGAAGCGCGATGCAAACCGTATCAGAGAACACCTGTTTCGGAGGGGTGCAGGGCGTGTACCGACATTCGTCGGACGCCTGTGGCTGCGACATGACCTTCGGGCTCTTTCTGCCGCCGCAAGCCAAGAACGGGCCGGTGCCGGTTCTGTGGTACCTGTCGGGGCTGACCTGCACCCATGAGAACGCGATGACCAAGGCGGCGGCGCAGGGCTTTGCTGCCGAGGCCGGCATGGCGGTGGTGTTCCCAGATACTTCCCCGCGTGGAGACGCGGTGGCGGATGACGACGCCTATGATCTGGGCAAGGGCGCGGGGTTCTATGTGAACGCGACGCAAGACCCTTGGACGCCGCATTTCAGGATGTGGGATTACGTGGCCGAGGAATTGCCTGCGCTGTTGGGCAAGGCGTTCGCCGTCGATCTGGATCGGCAGGCGATCACCGGGCATTCGATGGGCGGTCATGGCGCGCTGACGATTGCGATGGCGAATCCGGGGCGGTTTGCCTCGGTGTCGGCCTTTGCGCCGATTGCCAATCCGAGCCAGAGCGATTGGGGCCGCAAGCAGCTGGGTGCTTATCTGGGGGCGGATGAAAGCACTTGGGCCAAGCATGACGCAACGGTGCAGATGCAGGCGGTTGGGTTTGATGGACCGGTGCTGGTGGATCAGGGTGCGTCTGATCAGTTCCTTGACCTGCTCAAGCCAGAGGCATTGAGCCACGCGATGGCGGCGCGACGTCAGGACGGCGTGTTCCGGATGCAAAAGGGCTACGACCATTCGTATTTCTTTGTCTCGACCTTCATTCCCGATCACATCGCGTTTCATGCAGACGCGCTGGGGCTGTGACGCGGGTTTTCGTCGATGCGGACGCCTGTCCGGTGAAGGCCGAGGCAGAGCGGGTTGCGACGCGACACAAGGCGCAGATGTATCTGGTGTCAAACGGCGGGCTGCGGATGTCGGAGAACCCGTTTGTCGAGGTGGTCGTGGTGCCCGACGGACCGGACGTGGCCGATATGTGGATCGCGGAGCGGGCCGGACCCGGCGATGTCGTGATCACCGGGGACATTCCGCTGGCGGCGCGTTGTGTCGAGAATGGCGCACGGGTGCTTAAGCACACTGGCGAGCGGTTGGATGCCCGCAATATCGGGCAGGTGCTGGCGACGCGCGACCTGATGGCGGATCTGCGTGCCGCCGATCCCTTCCGGCAAGGCGGTGGCAAACCGTTTTCCAAGGCGGATCGGTCGCGGTTTCTGGATGCGCTGGAACGTGAGATGCGGGCGGCGGCGCAGGATGTGCCGCGCTAGGACTTGATGGGAGAGGCAGCGATGACAACACCCGAGATCATCCCCTTTGCGGACGGTGAGGCGCAGCTGGACTGGATCGGCCTGACCGATGCGATGGCGGCGGGGCATGACCTGCCCAAAGCCGAGATCACGGACAGTTTTCTCTATCGCGGGGGCGACACGCTTTTGAACCGGGCGGCGTGGATCGACGGGCTTGGGCTAGCCGTGAAATCGGCGACGATCTTTCCGGGCAATGCCGGTCTTGGGAAACCTGCGGTGAATGGTGGGGTGTCGGTCTATTCCGATGTCGACGGCACGCTGGAGGCGATTGTCGATTTTCACCTCGTGACCAAATGGAAAACCGCCGGGGACAGCCTGCTTGCGGCGAGGCGGCTGGCGCGTGCGGACAGTTCTGTGATCCTGATCGTGGGAGCGGGCACAGTCGCGCGGTCTCTGATCGAGGCGTATTCGGCGGCGTTTGCAGAGGCGCGGTTTCTGATCTGGAACCGGACGGGTGCGAAGGCGCGGGACTTGGCGGAACAGTTCGCGCATGCGACGGCGGTGGACAACTTGGCTGATGCCGTGGGGCGGGCCGATATCGTCAGTTGTGCCACCATGTCGACCGCGCCTGTCTTGCGGGGGGATTGGCTGCGGCCCGGTGCCCATGTGGACCTGATCGGCGCATATAGGCCCGACATGCGAGAGGCGGATGACGCTGTACTGGCGCAGGGGCGGCTGTTCGTGGATTCGCGAGATACGACTGTCGGGCATATCGGGGAGATCAAGGATCCGATTGCGCGGGGGGTCATCCGCGAGGGTGACATCGTCGCGGATTACTATGATCTGCGCGCATTCGAACGACGGTCAGACGATGAAATCACGGTGTTCAAGAATGGCGGCGGGGCGCATCTGGACCTGATGGTCAGCCGCTACATTCTGGACCGCTGGCGAAACCGGTAGGGCCGGGGGACGATGCGTCGTCGCATCGCGCGTTTCGGTTGACCGAAACGCGCCCCTGTCAGGCGGCTAGCGGGACGGGTTGGCGTTTCTCGCGGATGGGCAGGTGCACCAGCGCGCTGAAGGCTCCGACGCCGACACCGATCCACCAGACCAGCG
This sequence comes from Marivita sp., assembly GCF_017643905.1. Lineage (GTDB taxonomy): Bacteria > Pseudomonadota > Alphaproteobacteria > Rhodobacterales > Rhodobacteraceae > Marivita. The sequence continues at coordinate 44,945 of NZ_JAEPMO010000008.1, read as the reverse complement.
TGTAATCGCCGTGAAGATCGTACATCCGGCCCCCAAGCCACACACCCATGAAGCTGCCCAATTGGTGGCTGAAGAACACGATTCCATAAAGCGTGCCCATGTAACGCAACCCGTAGATATGCGCGATCACCCCCGATGTGAGCGGCACTGTTGCCAGCCAAAGACTACCCATCGCCGCCGAGAACAGGAGCACAGATGTCGGTGTGATCGGGAACATGATGAAGAGGGCCGCAATGATCGTGCGGCCTGTGTAGATTCCTGCAAGCAGGTATTTCTTGGTAAAGCGTTTGCCGGCCCAGCCTGCGGTCAGGGTGCCGACGATATTCATGAACCCGATGAGCGAAATCGATATCGCGCCCAGCGCCGAGGTGGTGGTGATCCCGATCGAGTGGAGCACGCCGCCCGGTTGGATCGGGCCGCAAAGTTCGGTCACGAAAGCCGGGAAATGCGCGGTGATGAAGGCCAGCTGATATCCGCAGCTGAAGAAGCCCAGGAAGATCAGCGTGTAGGACGGGTCGCGGAAGGCACGGACAAGGATCGTGCCCATGCTTTCCTCAAGTTCGGCCTTGGTTGCTGGTGGCGTGGGCGAGCGCATAAAGGGCAATACAAGCAACATTGCAAGGATGAACGCGGCGAAGCAGAGGAACACCGTTTGCCAGCTCAGGAAGGTCAGCAACCATTCCGCGAGCGGCGCGCCGAAAACCTGCCCGCCGCTGCCTGCAGCGGTGACGATGGCAAGGCTCATGGAGCGGTTTTCATCGGAACTGGCCCGGCCCACGACGGCGAGGATGACGCCAAAGCCGGTGCCTGCAACGCCAAAACCAACGAGGATTTCGTAGAATTGATGCGCGGTCGGCGTGACGGCAAAGGATGACAACACCAGACCCGCGGCATAGGTGAGTGCCCCCAGAACAATCGCCTTCCGGTCGCCGATCTTTTCGGCCAGCGCCCCAAAGAGCGGCTGCCCGATGCCCCAGGCGAGGTTCTGGATCGCCAGCGCGAGCGAGAACTCGGCACGCAGCCAGCCGAACTCCTCGGCAATCGGAATCTGGAACACGCCAAAACTGGCGCGGATCGCGAAGGACACAAGGATGATGATGCACCCGCCGATGAGCACGGGGTTGAAAATGGAGGCGCGGGCTTGCATAGGGAAGGCTCCGGAAAAGATGTCGCGATTAGACGCCTTTTTTGCCGGGGGTCAAGCGGGCGTGGCGGAGGACCTGATCGCCCTGCGCTGCGATCCGGTCGATGGCCGCTTGCAGCGGCTCGCGGGTGACAGACATCGCATAGGCGTTGGCGTGCAGAAGCGTGTCCGGGTCTGCGATCCAGCCGACATGGCTTTTCCAGAACAGCAGATCGCCGCGTTGAGGTGGTGTGCCGGGATCAAGGGTTTCCCCCAGTTGCGCCATTTGCTGATCGCTGTCACCGGGACAGGGGATGCCGCAGGCGTGGCAGGCGATTTGAACGAGGCCGGAACAGTCGATGCCAAAGGCAGAGTTGCCGCCCCAGAGATAGGGCGTGCCGAGCAGGCGTTCGGCGATGGTGACGGGATCGGTCTCTATTGAATTGATCGGGGCGAGGTGAAGGGACGACACGAACCATTCGCAAGCGTCCTGTTTATTTGACCAAGCAACACGCGACCATCCGTCCATGTCTTCCGCAACCACCAGTTCAGAGCCCATGGACAAGGGCGTCACCTGTCCCGGTGTTTTCAGGCCTTCCGTGGATTTCGCATAAGATGTTGCCGCGGTGATCCGATGGGTTGGTGCGGCGTCCGTTTGGTTTTCCAAATGCGACAGCTCGATCCAGCCTGAATAGCGATCTGCCACTGTTTCGCCGAACGCCCACCCCTCGTTTGACATGGCATGGAGCGTGAAGCCCTGACCGTACAACATCTGGCGGTCCCGCGCCCCTTTTGGTGACACGCAGAGATCGGCGACAGGTTGAGCAATCCGCCTGACCTCTGGGGCGACCCGCTCCAGACCGTGTTGCGCACAGATCTGCGCGATCTCGCCTGCTGCGGCAGTAGACCAGAGCGTGCGCCTGTCGGTCATAGATCCATCATGTCCGGCAATGCCGCAAAGAGCGCGCGCGCCCCTTGCAACGCGCCACCTTTCGGTCTTCCCGGAGCGGCGCTGGGTTGCCAGCCATAAATGTCGAAATGGATGTAGCGGTCTTGCGCGTTGACGAAGCGACGCAGGAAAAGTGCTGCCGTGATGGAGCCCGCGAACCCGCCCTTGGGCGCGTTGTCGAGATCCGCAATGCCGGGTTCGATCATGGCCTCGTAAGGCTCATGGAAGGGCATGCGCCAGACGGGATCGGCCATGCGCCGCGCGGCAAGATCAAGCGAGGTCGCCGCGACATCGTCATCGGTGTAATAGGGCGCGAGGTCTGGGCCCACGGCAACACGGGCCGCGCCCGTCAAAGTTGCCATCGACACGATCAGGTTCGGTTCGCCTTCGGAGGCGAGGGCCAGTGCGTCCGCCAGCACAAGACGGCCTTCGGCGTCGGTGTTGTTGATCTCAACCGTGAGGCCCTTGCGCGAGGTCAGGATGTCCTGCGGGCGGAAGCTGTTGCTACTGACGGAATTTTCAACCGCCGGGATCAGGACGCGGAGGCGCATCTCAAGTCCCGAGGCCATGATCATATGGGCGAGACCCAGAACGTTGGCTGCGCCGCCCATGTCCTTTTTCATAAGGCCCATCGAACTGCCAGGTTTGAGGTTCAGTCCACCTGTGTCGAAACAGACGCCTTTGCCCACCAGCGTGATCTTCGGGCCACGATTGCCCCAGGACATATCGATCAGCCGGGGTGCGCGATCGGAGGCGCGGCCCACGGTGTGGATCATCGGGAAATTTTCCTTGAGCAGCGCGTCGCCGGTTATAACCGTGATCTTGGCTTTGTGTTTGTCAGCCAAGCCGCGCGCAGCGGATTCAAGCTCTGCCGGACCCATGTCAGAGGCCGGGGTGTTGATCAGGTCGCGGGTGAGAAATTCCGCCTCTGCCATGATCGAAACCCGGTCGGCATCGACACCTTCGGGTGTGACCAACGACGGATGCTCTTTCGGGTGGTCCTTGTACCGGTTGAAGCTGTAGCTGGCCAAGAGCCAACCCAGCGATTCCTGCTCAAGGTGATCCGCGTCGATACCGCTTTCGATACGGTAGGTGCCGGGTGCAAGTTTCGAAAGCGCCGCTGCAAGGGTAAATCGGTCGCGTTTGCGCGAAGCGGGTGTCCCGTAGCCGACCAAGGCCATCGCGGGGTGGCCGGCGTCGTCGGGGATCATCAACGCCGTTCCGATGTTGCCCTTGAACGTGCTGGCTTCGACCCAGGTGCGGATGCGGTCGCTTTGCTGCCCCGCCCAGAGGGCGACATCCTCTGTGCCCAGAACGTGGATTGGCAAAGCTTTAGTGCCCGCAGGCGCGAGTGCGATAGTCATGGAATTCCCCTTCTCCGATGTAAAGAAGGTACGCCCTTGCACAGGCGCTGCAAGCGGAATCACAGAGACAGATCGAAGCCCATATCGGCATAGGCCATCGCCATTTCACCCGAGCGCAGGAACCTGCACAGCGTCGCAGCAAGCGCCACGGGGTCGCCCGTGTCGACGCAGGCGACGACATCCCGCCCGATCTGAGCCAAACCCCGCAGACCGATCTGATCCGCCATCGGGATGATCGCGTGAACCGACTTGCGTAAGGCAGGATGATTGCCAGTCGTGTATTCGTCACAGATCACGACGAAGCGTGCCGCAATATCTTCCAGCGCGCGGCACAGGATGTTTTCGGCAACGGACTGACCCAGATCACGGCTCAGACCGTTCAGCGTTTCTTCGTCGAAATATGCGGTATCGCGCGGATGCAAGACCGAGATCTTCTGCATCATGTTAAATCCTTTCTCACCCCGACCCGAAGCGCACTCTTGCAGAGCAGTCTTGCCAATTGGTAAGCTCGCTGCGGTTTTTCTCTCGAATTCCGTTCAAATTCCACGTATCCCGCTGGGAACGACGACCCTAGAGGCGGAGGATTTCATGAACGCCGCGAAGCCGCTGCCCGCGTATCTCATTCAACGGTACCAAGGCTGGAAAGCCACGACCTATTCGGACAACCGCGCGTGGTACAAACGTCTGGCGACCGAAGGGCAGCGCCCGCGGGCGATGGTGATTTCCTGTTGCGACAGCCGGGTGCATGTAACGTCCATCTTTGGCGCGGATCAGGGCGAATTCTTTATCCACCGGAATATCGCGAACCTTGTGCCGCCCTACGAGCCCGATGGCGACCACCACGGCACATCTGCTGCGGTGGAATATGCCGTGACGGCACTGAACGTCGCCCATCTGATCGTGCTCGGACATTCGAATTGCGGTGGGGTTCAGGGCTGCCTTGACATGTGTTCCGGCAATGCGCCGCATCTTGAAGAACAGTCGAGCTTTGTTGGGCGCTGGATGGATATTCTGCGACCTGGCTATGAGCGGGTCAAGGCGACGAACACACCCGAGGGGCAAGTTCGCGCGCTTGAAAAGGAAGCGGTGATCGTGTCACTGGAGAACTTGATGACCTTCCCGTTCATCCGCGAGGCTGTCGAAAAGGACTTGCTGACGCTGCACGGTCTGTGGACCGATATCGGTGAAGGCGGTCTGGAATATTTTGATCCCAAAAGCCGGGACTTCTACCCCGTCTGATCAGTTCTGCAGCGTGGCACATGCGCCGGTGCAATCGGTCCGCAGCTTGGGCCGACCAAGCCGTTCGGCCAGTCGTGCCAGCGGAGACCCGATCATTGACCCGGTACAGACGGGCTTGCCGCTTTCGTCTGCAAGAACAAGATGGCCGTTGCGGAACGTAATTTCGTAGCCTTTGGAGGCCAGACGGGCGCAGAGATCACCCCAGCTTGTCGCGCGTTCGAAGTGCGGCAAGAGAACCGTGCGCAGAAGCATCGCTGTTTCACTGTCGAGAGGCACGGGCATGCCGGACGTTGTTTCTGTCGAGAACGGAATGGATTGTACTGCCATCGGGGGCACCTTCACTATATCCTAACGCATCCAAAAAGGGTGCGAGCCAATTGCGGCAAGAATGGGGCAGCCAAAAGAACCGCTCCTTTGTGTGAAGAACACGCAACAGACGGTTGGGTTCCGTGAGCATTGTTCAGGCATGGCGAATACCCGCGCTGGTATTCGCCAGCGCGGGACATGTTCAAAACGGGACGCGCCTATCAGTGGATCGCAGCGAAGTTTTGCGCTGGACCAATCGCGGCTGGTGGGGTGAACCGAAGGATCGGAATACCGCCGAGGTCTTCCACTTGGCGTCGGAATTTTCGCGGCTGTCCACCGATCAGATTCTGCACCATCGGGGCCAAGAGGCCGCGATCCTTGAGCTTTGCAGCGACGTTATGGTCGGTTTCCGGCATGATGTAATGCGAAATGCCCGGTGCGTTTGGAAACCGCAGAGCATGGGCCAGCTCGCGTTTTTCGTCGCCGTGGAAGATGTAATACTTGGTCGCGTTGGGCCGCAAAGCCTCGACTTTCGGAAAATGAAACGTCTTGATCTGCTTTCTGAAGTAGAACCAGCGATCTTCTTCCGGCACCTCTTCGGACCGCACAGAAAATTGCGGGGTAAACGCGATCACACGTTCGAAGTCGAAGAAGCGCGACAGGTGCAACGCCATGGTGCCACCCATCGAATTGCCGATTGCGATAACACGCTCGGCGTTCACATGTTCAGCCGTTGCCCGGATGCAGCACAGGATTTGATCGGCCATCCCATCGGCATTGAGCCAGCTTCGCGACTTGTCACTGACGAACAGCACATGGTTCTGACGGCCAGCCGATGCGATGCCGGGAAATTCGGGTGGGGGTTCGATGTTCCTTTTCTTGCCGACGCCAGAAAAGCTCACAACAAGATCGGGCCCATCACCTTCGAGATATCTGATCCGCAGTGGACCCTTCTCGAAGAGCAAGGGAATTTCAGTTTCAGACATGATACCGACCCGCTTTCTTCTATGCACAACTAAGGATGCATACGGGGCGAACTGACCGATTTTTAGGCAGCAATAAGAAGAATAAAGACCATTCCGTGGATCATGGCCACGTTTGGAAACAAGCGGCGCACTGCATCGCGACGCGGTGCGCGCATAAAAAAAGGCGCCGCAATTGTGCGGCGCCTTTTTTGAAAGCTGTGAAACCGTCAGCCTTTTTTCAGGACTTCCCGGCCCAGCACTTCGGCAATCTGAACCGCGTTCAGGGCAGCGCCTTTGCGCAGGTTGTCGGACACGCACCAGAGGTTCAGGCCATTGTCGATGGTGCTGTCCTGACGGATGCGGCTGATGAAGGTCGCATAGTCGCCGACACATTCGATCGGCGACACGTAGCCACCCGGTTCGCGCTTGTCGATCACCATGATGCCCGGCGCTTCGCGCAGGATATCGCGGGCCTCGTCTTCGTCGAGATGATCTTCGAATTCGATGTTGATCGACTCGGAGTGGCCCACAAAGACCGGCACCCGCACGCAGGTGGCCGTGACTTTGATCGACGGGTCGAGGATCTTTTTCGTCTCGACCATCATCTTCCATTCTTCCTTGGTCGACCCGTCTTCCATGAAAACGTCGATCTGCGGAATCACGTTGAAGGCGATCTGCTTCTGGAACTTGGCAGGAGGCACATCCGTCACCGGATTGTAGACCGCCTTTGTCTGGTCCCAAAGCTCGTCCATGCCTTCCTTGCCCGCGCCGGACACGGACTGGTAGGTGCTGACCACAACGCGCTTGATACGGGCGCGGTCGTGCAGCGGCTTGAGCGCGACAACCATCTGCGCAGTCGAGCAGTTGGGGTTGGCGATGATGTTCTTCTTGGAATAGCCGTGTATCGCGTCGGCATTGCATTCCGGCACGATCAGCGGAACGTCCGGGTCGTAGCGATAGAGCGACGAGTTGTCGATCACCACACAGCCTGCCTTGGCAGAGATCGGCGCGTATTTCTTGGTCGCGTCGGAGCCGATGGCGAACAGGGCGATGTCCCAGCCCGTGAAATCAAACGTGTCGAGATCCTGTGTCTTCAGCGTCTTGTCGCCAAAGCTGACCTCCGTGCCAAGCGACCGGCGCGACGCAAGCGCGGCGATCTCGTCAACGGGGAACTGGCGCTCGGCCAGAATGTTCAGCATTTCGCGGCCCACATTACCGGTGGCGCCTGCAACGACGACTCTGTAGCCCATTTGGCTCTCCTTTCACTTGCCAGCCTCCGGTGTCGTATCCGGCTGCTGGACTGAGCGTGGCTCTTACAGGAGTTGCTGCGTCTGCGAAAGGGTGTTGCACAGGGCGATTGTCACAGGCTTTTCGCGCGATTGCCACGACCATTCAGACGCGGCTGAGAGCGTTTTTGCGAATTTTCTTGTCGGAACCCTGCCAGCGGCGTACCCTGATCGGCATTTAAGCACGAACCTTTTTTGGTCACATGTCACATTCAGAAACGCACCTCATCCTCGTGGTTCACGGGATCGGCGAACAATCCTGTGGGGAAACCGTCGATCAAGTTGTTGCCGGAGCGATTGCCCGGCACCCGTCACGCCCTGTCTCTGATCTTGCCGAGGCCCCGATATCGGTGCAATCCTCGCATCTTACGCTCACGGAACAGAACTTCGCAGAAGGCAGCGACGACCCGGTCCAGCCAGTGTTCACCTGTCACACGCACACGTTGGAACCGGCAGGCCATGGTCAGCAACGCGCCGTCTTTGCCGAGGTCCACTGGTCCGATCTGTCCCCCGCGCCGAAGGGCGCCATCGCAACGATTCTCGATCTGCTGAAACTGATTCTCGGCCTTGGCTATGTCGCGATGGACAATGTCGAGAACACCAAGACCTCTCTGTTCGACCGGGGTCTGGTGCATTTCTTCAACTGGATGTTCTACGGTGGGATCGCGGTCATCAATGCGATGCTGTTGGTGGGCACGATTCTGGTTCTGGGGCATGATTACCTGCCCGGCGTCGGCTACCTGTCGGTTCTGGTGGCCAATGTCGGGTTGGGTGTCGGCCTATGGGCCTATCTGAAACATATCGGTGCGAGGAATCCCCGGTTTCTCATGACCGTGTTCCGGCGGGGGGTGCTGGTCTGGTCCGGGCTCGCGGCGCTGCTGCTAGCGTTGAGCGTGTTTGCGGCCGACGCGGTGAGGGCACAGTTTCAATCCGTTTTCGCGGCCCTGCCTGACACGCTTACGTCGCAAAGCAAGGGCTGCGCGGCCTTTGCCGCCCTGCCCGATGCCTTCGGCGATGCGGTGCCGGTGGCGCAGGATTTCGGGATCGACAGCCTGTCCTGTTTCATCGAGGTGAACATCTTCGCGATGGGGCTGCTCTGGGTGCTTGCGGCGCTGTTGGTCGTGGTGTCTCTGGTCGGGTTCAAGGACACGCCCAAGCGCATCATTTATCCGTCTGTCTGTGGTGCGATGCTGATGTTCTGGTCCGTCTTCACGACGGGCTTCTGGCTCGTTTTGCAACAGCTTCTGGGTCAGTTCGACCGCACACATGCCAATTGCGCAGCGCTGGTTGCGTCGCTTGGGGATGCTCCGTCCCTTGCCCAGATGACCAGCGATGGGCAGACCGCCTTTGGTCTTCTATGCCTGCACATGGAGCAAGCGGTGGGAACGCTGGCGATTTCGGTGGCCTTCATGCTGTTGACGATTGCAGCCGCAGTGCTGGCCTATTTTGCGGGCGCACGGGTGATCGTGAACAATTGGGTGCGGGTGATCCTCGTGATCTTTCCGGTGGCGCTGGTGCTGATCCTGATCCTTGGCGGCGACATCTCTGGAAACTCGCAGGCCGCCAATCCCTTTGCGCCGTTCCGCACCCTGTCGATCACCATCGCGCTTGGGGTGGCGCTGTTGATCTACAATTTCAATGAAACGGTTGCGGCAGCATTGGGTGTGGCGCGCGACGTGATCGTGTATCTGGTTAGGGCGGAATGCAAATGGACGGTGCCAGCGGATGAGCGCGAAGGGAATTACCCCCGCCGTGCACTGATCGAAGCGCGGTTCGACAGGGTGTTCCTGTTCATGCTGAACGCGCTGGCCCCCGACAGGATCACAGTGATCAGCCATTCACAGGGAACTGTGGTCGCCGCGCGATCCTTGCAGCGTTTGATGCCGGGGTTGGCCGCAACAGACCCCACGCTGCCGAGGCGGATTCGCCTGATCACGATGGGGTCACCGATTTCGCATATCTACGAGGAATATTTCCCCGAGAATTATCCGCTGACGCGCAGGGACATTTCGGAAGACTTGGTCTGGCACAATCTTTACCGGACAAAGGACTATGTCGGTCAGACGATCGGTACGACGGGCATCCCGCCGGGCAATGACCTTTGTGTCGGTGATGGTGGACACAGTCACTACTTCACAGATCAGCGCGTCTGGACGCTGCTGTGGGAACGTGTCGGGTTCCGGCTGTTCTCGACACCGCCGGGGATGGCAGCGGTCAGCGACCGGGAATATCCGACCGGGCGGGCGCGGGAGCCCAATTCTCGATGATCCCGGCCGCCTCTTCGGCGGTTTCGACAAAGCGGAACAGATCGAGGTCTTCAGGGCTGATCGTGCCCGCGTCTGCAAGCGCGTCCCAATTGATGATCTTCTCCCAGAAGGCACGCCCAAACAGCAGGAACGGCACGCGCTGCATGCGGCCCGTCTGGATCAGGGTGAGAGATTCGAACATCTCGTCCAAGGTGCCGAACCCGCCGGGAAAGACGCAGATCGCACGGGCGCGCATCAGGAAGTGCATCTTGCGGATCGCGAAATAGTGGAAGTTGAAGCACAGTTCGGGCGTGACGTATTCGTTCGGGGCCTGTTCATGCGGCAGCACGATGTTGAGGCCGATGGACTTGCCACCCTCCTCAGCCGCGCCGCGATTTCCGGCCTCCATCACGCCGGGGCCGCCACCTGTGACAACGACGAATTCGCGGCCTTGGCTGTCGATGGATTTGCGGGTCATCAGCCGGGCAAAGCTGCGCGCCTCTTCGTAGAAATGCGACAGGTCCGCCAAGGTTTTGGTGCGCGCCTTGTCTGCCTCGGCCGGGCGCGGGATGCGGGCCCCCCCGAACAGAACGACCGTGCTTTCGATCTGGTGCTCGTCGAGCATCAGCTGCGGCTTGAGAAGTTCAAGCTGCAACCGCACCGGGCGCAGTTCCTCGCGGCACAGGAATTCATCATCCGCAAAAGCCAGCCTGTACGCCGGGGAACGCGTCTGAGCCGTGTCCGGCACATGCCGGGCCGCGCTGCGGTCAAGGCCAGCATCACGAAACGGGCTGTTGCGATGGTCTTTCATGTGGATCACTTCCTTGTTCGCCTGCTGTCAGACCTATAGCGTCCGGCTCAAAGTGACCAGAGAGGCGACGCCATGCAATGGCAGGACGACATCAAAGCGGCAGAAGCGCGGATCACCGGCCATATAGTGGAAACGCCGGTGCTGAGCAGCGCGGCCTTCGGCCGGGACATCGCGCTCAAGCTCGAGCAGATGCAGCATACAGGCAGTTTCAAATGTCGGGGTGCGTTCAACACGCTGCTGGCGGCGGATGTGCCGGAAGCCGGTGTGGTGGCCGCATCCGGGGGCAATCACGGCGCAGCGGTGGCGTTTGCGGCCAGCCAGTTGGGGCACAGGGCGCGGATTTTTGTGCCCGAGATCGCAGGTCCGGCCAAGATCGGGCTGATCCAGCGCACGGGGGCCGAACTGACTGTTGTGCCCGGTGAATATGCCAACGCGCTTGAACTGGCCGAACGCGAAGCATCGGAAAGCGGTGCGATGCAGATCCACGCCTATGACGCACCGCTGACCGTCTCTGGTCAGGGCACGGTGATGTCGGAATGGGAACGGCAAGGTCTGGATGCGGACACGGTGCTGATTGCGGTTGGGGGGCGGAGGGCTGATTGCCGGAGCGCTGGCGTGGCTGGGCGACAGACGCAAGGTTGTCGCGGTCGAGCCGATGACCTCGTGCGCGCTGCACGCGGCGCTTGAGACCGGCGCGCCGGTCGATGTTGCCGTGTCGGGTGTCGCGGCGAATGCACTGGGTGCGCGGCGGATCGGACACATCTGTTTTGATCTGGCCAAGGATGGCGGTGTCGAAAGCGTGCGTGTTCCTGATGGCGCGATCATCGAGGCGCAGCAGGCACTGTGGAACGCGCACCGGCAATTGGTCGAGCCGGCGGGGGCCACCGCGCTTGCCGCCCTGATGTCAGGCGCTTACGTGCCGGCCCCCGGCGAACGCGTGGCGGTTCTGGTCTGTGGTGGGAACATCGCGCCGGAGCCGCAGTTTCCATGACGTCCTCCTAAACGCCGGGTCACTTCAGGACCGAGACAAAAGACAATAGCGAACCATGCGATAATTCTTCTGAAACCCCTGCCTTTCAATGGTTGAGGCAGGCGACGGTATGCCGAACAGATATCCCTTGAGGTATTTGAAGTTGTAGTCCTCAAGCCATTTGCGAAAGTAGCCCAGCTCGCGCGGATTAACGGCAAGGTTCTTGCTCATACCCATTGTCGCACCGCCTGATGGGTCCAAGGCGTCGTAGCCTCTGAACGCGCCATCCGACGCTTTGTTGGTAATCAAAACCCAATGATCGCCGCGCGTGAAATCGTCCGATTGCTTGTCTTTGTAGTCGACATGTGCCGCGACGACGCCGCCAGATCCGATATGACCATCGACCTGTGCCACCGGATCTGCGGGCAATGGCTCATCCCCGTCATTCGCTCCGTTTGGTCCGAACCGCCGGATTTTCATGCCAAGCAGCGGCGCAAGTTTAAATGGATTTAGCCCATTCGGAGTGTAGCATTGGTTGTTCTTGGCAATGTCGTTTGCATGTACCGGAGTAAGGTCCTTTGCCAACACTCCAGACGGCCAAACAGACGTCGGTCGACCAATGCCCGTGGCAGCCATCGTCATCGTGCACAGAAAACAGCCCTGCTGTGAAATGGTGACGTCCTTGCCCTTGCTTTTGTAGCCTAGAGTTTGGGTTTTGTACGTGCCCTGATTGAATGCCTTGAAGCCAACGTTGGAAAGCGCATCGCCAATTGCGGGAAGCGCCGATGTCACGTCTGTGGGAGCAATGTTTCCGCCTCCCACAGCACCCGTCAGAGCGGTCCAGGTTTTTCCCTTGGGATCGACTCGGCCGTCACAGCGGTCGGTTGACCATCGCATGATCTTGTTCTGAAACTGAACAACAGCGCTTCCAGTCATTGCTGCAGTCGTTGGATCCGGATCTGTCTGCAGCGTAAGCCCGTCGATATTCAACAGGCCAGCTGACGAACACGCATCGCGAAACCGCGAATTCCCGAAGAGATGCATGTCAATGAGAAAGCGGACTTCCCTCAAATCGTTGGGGAAATTCAATCCGCCTAAACCAACGGAACAAGTAAGGTGCTCAAGTGGCATATTTGGCCTTCAAAATTAGTTTGTGCAAAAAGTCTGAACAAAGAATGTTGGCAGATTACCGCGCATTGGAGACTGCACAAGCTTTTCTTGCTTGGGGTAGGCCCAGAACCTTGCTGAGACACCCGACAAAACGCGTCGTTGCCCCCAGCCCTGCGATTGCTTAAGGAGCATCGACCGAACAGCGAGGAGGCCATCATGGACATCACCAGCCTGGAAACAGCCATCGAAGCCGCGTGGGACGCGCGCGATACGATCACACCGTCCACCGGCGGGGAAACCCGCGAAGCGATTGAAGATACGCTGAACGCGCTGGACAGCGGGTCTTTGCGGGTTGCCGAAAAGCAGGAGGATGGCAGCTGGCATGTGAACCAGTGGGCCAAGAAGGCCGTGCTGCTTGGCTTCCGCATCAAGGACATGGAACAGCAGGACGGCGGCCCGCAGGGCGGCGGCTGGTGGGACAAGGTCGACAGCAAGTTCAAGGGCTGGGGCGACACCGAGTGGCGCACGGCAGGCTTCCGCGCGGTGCCGAACTGTGTGGTGCGCAAGTCGGCCTATATCGCGCCGGGTGTGGTGCTGATGCCGTCTTTCGTGAACCTTGGGGCCTATGTTGACTCGGGAACGATGGTCGACACATGGGCGACCGTGGGATCCTGCGCGCAGATCGGCAAGAACGTGCACCTTTCGGGTGGCGTGGGTATCGGCGGCGTGCTGGAGCCGATGCAGGCCGGTCCGACCATCATCGAAGACAACTGCTTTATCGGGGCGCGGTCTGAGGTGGTCGAGGGCTGCATCGTGCGCGAAGGTTCGGTTCTGGGTATGGGCGTCTTCATCGGCCAATCGACCAAGATCGTCGACCGCGAAACCGGCGAAGTGATGTACGGCGAAGTGCCGCCCTATTCGGTCGTGGTGGCCGGGTCGATGCCGTCGAAGAACGGCATCAACCTCTATTGTGCGGTGATCGTGAAGCGGGTTGACGAGCGGACGCGGTCCAAGACCGGTATCAACGAGCTGCTGCGCGATTGATCGCGGCGGTGCGTGCCAGCACGCACCCTACGTTGTCTTGGCGGGCTTCTCACCAACAGGGCCGCCCGCCTTTCTCCAGCCCCCGAACCCGTCGGTGATGTGGCTGACATTCTCAAGCCCCATCTCTTGCGCGACTTTCGCCGACAGGGCGGATCGCCAGCCTGACGCGCAATAGAAGACGAACCGATTGCCGGTCTGTAACTGCGGCTTGGCATAGGGGCTGTCCGGGTCGATCCAGAATTCCAGCATGCCGCGCGGGCAGTGGAACGCACCGGGGATCATACCTTCACGTTCCAACTCGCGCGGATCGCGCAGATCGACAAAAGTTACCCCGTCTTGGCCATGCAGCTCCATCATCTCGGATGCGGGCGCGTGATCGACCACTTCGTTCGCGGCTGCCACCATGTCTTTGACCGATTTCATATCGTCCCTCCCTGTTTGCCCGGCAGTATGACCAGCAATGGCGCGGCAACAACCCTCGACGCGCAGCGGGTTTCGTGGCAGATGCGGGGCACATTGATCAGACAGGCCGCAGAATGAGCGATACCCCAAAGAAACCCAAAAAACCGCATGCGGTTTACACCCTTGTGGTCGAGGTCGGTCGCAAGTCTGGCGATGGCCTGCCCAAAGGAGCCACGGGGGCGGCGCTGATGTGCTACGCGTCCGGCGTCGACGAAGCCGAAGCGGTGCGCGAAACCGTGGCGATCCTGAAACAGGCGGACATGGCACCGCTGGACGTGACCGGCTACGGCACCTTGGAAGAGCGCAATGAACAGGGCCACGAGATCGAAGCCGATGAGATCGAACTGATGCAAAAGGCGCTGGATGAAAACGCCGTGATCGTGGCACAGGTTACGCCGTATTTCGGCGATGAAGACCGGGATTAAGCGGCGCGCGCCTCGGCTAGCGTGATGGCCTCAAAGGCGCGCAGCACCTGGTATCCGGCACGGTGATGCTCGGGCAGGAGAGCGCGGGACAGGTCGCTGAGCACTGACGCCGAATACAGCGCCTTGTCGCGCCGCATCCGGCCGATATAGAGCGTTTCCAAGGCGGCATCCGGAATTCGAACCGCGTCATGATGCGGCAAGAGCACCTGATGATAGGTGACAAAGCGCGGGGCCGGTTCGAAGTGACCAGCATAGCCATTGACCAGAGCCGAAGCGGGGATCAGCACTTGTTCGCGGCCAAACAGGTATTCGACCTCGGGGCCGCTGACCAAGAGGCGCTGGTGCCGCGACACCACCACATCCTGCGTGAGACCGAAATAGGGCGCCCGCAAGCGCACCGGACGGAACGAGCCCAGCGCCGGGACAGTGCGCGATACAGCATGCAGCACCGGAACCAGCTTGCCATTTGCCGAACGCACCACGTCGCCCTGTTGTAGCGTCATGGCCAGACGCACACCTTGCGCCGTTTCGATGGGGACAGATGGCGCCAGCGTCGGCATGGGGCCAACGGGTTCAATGTCCGTAGACAGCGCCACGAAAATCACATCTGGGTCGATCTCTGTCAGGCCCTTGGGGTGGGCCAGTGCGACGAGGTCGGCCAGCAACGGAGCACGTTTCATGACAAAGTGCTGGATCAGGACATGTTCGGTTTCAGGGCGTGCGACGACCATGCGCCCGAGTTGTTTTTCTACGTCCCAGCTGATCGTCACCTGCAACGTATCGGTCCGCGCCTCGCGACCGCGCTCGACCACCTCGTGTACCACGTCTTCGCCTTGGGCAATGACCAGGACAAGGCTGCCGTGAGGCGTGGACATCAGCGAAAAGCTGCAAACCTGGGTGCCTTCACGCTTGTAGCTGAGAAGTGTCTGGGGGCGCCCATCCGGGGACAGTCGGGTTTCCAGAACGATCGACCCTTGTGGAACACAGGCGCGAGGTCTTCGGTCAAGGATGTCCTCAACCTCTTCGCGCAGCCATGGCGCGCGCTTTTCGCAATCCAAAAGCGCAAACCAACTCATGCGGCGGCTCCGAACAACATCTGCGCTTCGTGTTTCTTGAGGATCTGGCGGCCTGCAACGCCATAGCCCTGGCCTGTTTCGGGATCGAGTTCGGGAAAAAGGCTCACGATCTCTTCGATGATGTCCTCTTCAAAGGCGTCGAGCGTTTGTGGACCGGGCAAGAAACTTTCGGTCGCCAAGCCGTTGGACAGGATGATCTCGTGCTGATCGAACAGCAGATGCACATAGGTGACGGTGCCGCCCTCTACGGTCTGTACGGTGCGCCCGTTGACCAGATGCTTGGCGGCGACAAGCACTTCGGGTGTACCAAACACCAGATCCGCCAGAGGATCGCGCACCAGAATGCGGTGCTGAGGCGACAGCATCAATGCGCCGTGGTTGCCGAATGTTCTTGCCGCCACACGCACGGGTGCAAACGCGCCAACGGCCGCGACAGTGCGCTGGCCGCTCCAGCGCAGCGGTTGCAAGCCGTGATCCATCGTCCAGACCAGATCATCCGGGCGCAGGTCTTCGACACGACGGGGACCAAGCTCTGTTTCGATCAGAGTGCCTGCCACGAAACAGGGCACCGTTGCGATCGTTACAAAGCCGGTGTCGATTTCGCCAGTGCTGCTTGCGACATCATAGGTGAAGTTGACAGTTTCAAAATCGCCATCCGAGGTCACCGACAGCGTGCCATCGGCGTTCAGCGTGACGACCTGACCGGTGCCCAGCGTGACGCTGTCACCCACGCTGACGGCGATACCGTTGATATGCGTGATGAACATGACACCGCCGGTCAGGTTGATGTCGTTGTCGAGGACATCCAGAACCTTGGTCCGGTTCGTGAACATGCTCACGATGTCGGACCGTGCAACAAGTTCGGTCTGTACCGAGTCCGCGGCGATCAAAAGGTTCGAGTCGTAGTTCGCATCACCCACATCGGCGATCCCGATCCGGATCGAATTCACCTCGCCGGGATTGACCAGCATTGTCATCGTGAGGGTGACGGTAAACCCGTCCATTTCGGTGTTGTAGTCGTCGCCCGTGTTGTCCTTAAACAGGTTGATGTTCGCGGTCGTGTTGAGGTTCGCCGGGTCAACATCCCCGTCGCCGGCAACGATGTCGACCTGTTGGCCGTTGATCCAGACGCCGACGAAATCCTGATAGATCGAGTTTGTGAATTCCGGGTATTCCTCGGACGAGAAGACGAAGCGCATCGTCATCACGTCGTTTTCGGGAATAAAGTCGATATCGAGATATGTGGCGTCGAACGTACTGGTCCCGGCGGCCGCGTTGAAATCAGGGTTGTTGTTCTGACCAAAGTTGCTCGTCGTCGTCGACCCGCTGCGGTTGGGGTCACCGCTGCTTTGGGTAAATGCTGTGACCTGTCCGGTCGACAGGATGACGCCTGTATCCGACGGTGTGACACCCGGAGCCAAGGCATCGCCGTTGCTGTAGATCGCGGAAGCCCTGCTGTCACCGCTGTAGCTGGCGCCCACAACTGTGACGCCCGATCCAAAGATCGCGTTTGCCATCGCAAGCGCGCTGGCACCTGTATTGTATGTAAGCTCGGCGCCTGTTGCCATTTTTGCCTCGATGAGACCCAAGGCATGTTCCAGACACGGATGACTGATCGACCGATGTTTTCACCGTGCCGACCCCGTGGACTGACTGCTGCTCTGCCTCGAGCCATTTTTATCTTTGTTGC
Source organism: Marivita sp. (assembly GCF_017643905.1). Taxonomy (GTDB): domain Bacteria; phylum Pseudomonadota; class Alphaproteobacteria; order Rhodobacterales; family Rhodobacteraceae; genus Marivita. Next base: position 27,879 of record NZ_JAEPMO010000008.1, on the reverse strand, counting down.
TCAATAGTTAATACGAAAGAGAGTGGATGTGTCATTCTTTCGATAGCATCGAAACCAAAAGGACAGGCGGCAATTGAGTCCTTTTCGTCACATTTGCCTCTGCCGGCAGTTGACGTTAGCCAAGGTCAGGCACTGAACAGAGGGCAAATCCGATGACACCGACCGATCCCGTAGACCTGACCGCAGCGCTTGTGCGCTGCCCCTCGGTAACGCCCGAAGAAGGTGGCGCGCTGGTCTTGCTGCAAGACTTGCTGGAGGGTGCCGGGTTCACTTGCACCCGCGTCGATCGGGGTGGGGTGTCCAACCTGTTTGCCCGTTGGGGCGACAAGGGCCATGCCCGGACTTTCGGCTTCAACGGGCACACCGATGTCGTGCCGCTGGGTAATCCGGACGCGTGGTCGATGCCGCCCTTCGGGGCCGAGATCAAAGACGGTATGATGTATGGGCGCGGGTCCACCGACATGAAATCGGGGGTCGCTGCCTTTGCGGCAGCTGCGGTGGATTTCGTCCGCGACACACCCCCGGACGGCGCGGTGATCCTGACAATTACTGGCGACGAGGAGGGCGGTGCGATTGACGGCACGATGGCGTTGCTCGACTGGATGGAAACCCATGATGAGCAGATGAGCGTGTGTCTGGTTGGCGAACCCACCAGCCCGGATCACATGGGTCAGATGATGAAAATCGGGCGACGCGGGTCGATGAACGCGTGGTTCACGGTGACTGGCAAACAGGGCCATTCCGCCTATCCGCACCGCGCCCTGAACCCGATGCCCGCGGTGGCGCGGTTGATGGACCGTCTGGCCTCGCACGAGTTGGACACCGGGACTGACCATTTCGATGCCTCGACTTTAGCGGTGGTGACAATCGACACCGGCAATGCGGCAACGAACGTGATCCCTGCAGAGACGCGGGCCTGCATCAACATCCGTTTCAACGACATCCACACAGGAGAGGGCCTTTCTTACTGGCTCCGCGACGAAGCCGCCAAGGTAGATGCCGAATTCGGCACAAAGACCGAGGTGAAGATCAAGATTTCAGGCGAGGCATTCCTGACCCCACCGGGGCCGCTGTCCGATCTCGTGGCTAAGGCGGTCGAGGCGGAAACCGGTGTGACACCGGAACTGTCCACAACCGGCGGCACGTCGGACGCGCGGTTTGTGAAAAACCATTGCCCGGTGGTCGAATTCGGCCTTGTCGGCAAGACGATGCATGCGGTCGATGAACGCGTTGAGGTGGCGCAGATTGTGCAGCTCAAGGCGATCTACACCCGCATCCTTCAGGACTATTTCGCGCAATGACCGTGACGGTTTCGAAGGTCGCGGACCCGACCGAATGCTATGCGATCAGGTATACGGTGTTCGTTCAGGAACAGAGCGTTCCTGTCGAATTGGAGCGTGACGAACTTGACGCGACTGCAATTCATTTGCTGGCAACAGACAAAGGCACGCCGGTTGGCGCGGCGCGGATCGTGGTCAAAGGGGACACCGGCAAGATTGGGCGCGTTTGCGTTTTGCGTGAGTTGCGCGACAACGGAATTGGGTCAGCCCTGATGCGCGAGACGTTGGGCGTCCTGCGGGACATGCCCGGCATCACCCGTGCTGCCCTTGGTGCACAGATCGATGCATTGGGCTTTTACGAAAAACTGGGCTTCACCGCCTATGGCGAGGTGTTTGACGACGCAGGCATCAGTCATCGCATGATGCAGCTCCGCTTCGACACCTGACGTGACTTTCGCCATGACGCGACCCGATGCGCGTGCTACCTGAGTCGTATGAGCAAATTGCCGACCAAGGCGGACATTCTCGACTGGATTGCCGCCAACCCGACCCTCACCGCGAAACGCGACATTGCCAAAGCTTTTGGCATCAAAGGTGCCGCGCGGATCGACCTCAAGCGCCTGCTGAAAGAGCTGGAGGCCGAAGGTCATCTTGAAAAGCGCAAGAAGACCTACCGCGACCCGGATCGTTTGCCGCCCGTGAGCGTGTTGCAAGTGAAGGCACCGACGCCGGACGGCGATCTCTATGCCCGTGCGTTGGAATGGCACGGCGAAGGGGTAGAGCCGATCATCCTCGTGATCCCGCGCGCCTCGGACCCCGCTTTAGGCGAAGGCGACCGTATCCTTGCGCGCCTGCAGGTGGTGCATGAAGAAGACCACAATTACGAGGCGCGGCTCATCCGTCGCATCGGCTCGAACCCGCGCAAAGTGGTGGGCATCTTTGCCAAATCCTCGGAAGGCGGGCGGATCAAGCCGATCGACAAAGGGTCGGACAAGGAATGGATGGTTGCGCCAGACGCGACGGGCGGGGCCAAGGATGGCGAATTGGTCGAGGCGGAACAGGCCGGACCCGCCGGGCGCATGGGCCTGCCACGTGCGCGGATCATCGAACGGCTGGGTGACCCATCTGCCCCGCGCGCGGTGTCGCTGATCGCGATTCACCAGCACGGCATCCCCGACAGTTTCCCCGACGACGTGATTGCCGAGGCGGACGCGATGAAACCGGCCGGCCTTTCGGGTCGGACCGACATGCGGGACATGCCGCTGATCACCATCGATCCGATAGATGCCCGCGACCGCGACGATGCGTGTCTGGCGTACCCCGACGATGATCCCAAGAACGAGGGCGGCCACGTGATCTGGGTCGCCATCGCGGATGTGGCCCATTACGTGACCTCTGGATCTGCGCTCGACCAAGAGGCGCGCAAGCGCGGCAATTCCAGCTATTTCCCAGACCGCGTGGTGCCGATGTTGCCCGACCGTCTGTCTGGCGATCTGTGTTCGCTGCACGAAGGGGTGCCGCGGGCCTGTGTGGCGGTGCGCATGGTGATCGACGCGCATGGCAACAAGCTCAGCCACAGCTTTCAGCGCGGGTTGATGCGGTCGGTCGCGTCGCTGAACTACCAAGAGGTTCAGGCTGCCATGGATGGCAACCCGAACGACAAGGTTGCGCCGCTTGTGTCCGAGATCATTCGCCCGCTTTACGCCGCTTATGCAGCCCTGCGCGAGGCCCGCAACCGGCGCCAGCCGTTGGACCTTGATCTGCCGGAACGCAAAATCGTGCTTGCCGAGGATGGGACGGTTCAGTCGGTCAACTTTGCCGACCGTCTGGATTCCCACAAGCTCATCGAGGAGTTCATGATCCTCGCCAATGTATCGGCTGCCGAAACGCTGATCGCCAAACGCACGCCGCTGCTGTTCCGGGTGCACGAGGAACCGCCGCCCGAGAAAATGGAGTCGCTTCGCGAAACTGCCGAGGCAGCGGGTCTGACGCTGGCCAAGGGGCAGGTGCTCAAGACCGCGCAACTGAATCGTCTGCTGCATGATGCGGCAGGATCAGACGAGGCCGAATTGATCAACCTCGCCACGCTACGGTCCATGACGCAGGCGTATTACAACCCGGAGAACTTTGGGCATTTCGGCCTTGCGCTACAGAACTACGCGCATTTCACATCGCCCATCCGGCGCTATTCCGATCTGATCGTTCACCGCGCCCTGATCAAGGCCCATGGCTGGGGCGATGACGGGCTGTCGCCTGAAGATATCGACCGACTTGAAGCCACCGCGCAGCATATCAGCGACACGGAACGCCGGTCGATGATGGCCGAACGGGATACCACCGACCGCTATCTCGCCGCCTTTCTGTCGGACCGGGTCGGGGCCGAATTCACCGGTCGGATCAGCGGCATCGCGCGGTTTGGGGTCTTCGTGAAGCTGGACGAAACTGGCGCTGACGGGCTGATCCCAATCCGGTCGCTGGGCAACGAGTACTTCCATTTCGACGCCGACGCCGGGACTCTGATGGGGTCTGACACTGGCGTGATGATCGGTCTGGGCCAGCGTGTGACCGTGAAACTGGTCGAGGCCGCGCCTGTCACCGGGGGCATAGGTCTGGAACTGCTGACGCTTCAGGACGCCGAGTTGCCAAGCGGATCCGGCAAAGGCCGCATGGGGCGCGGGACACGCCCCAAGGGCAAGGGTGGACCCAAGCGCAAAGTGGCCAAGGCCAAGAAGAAAGACGCCAAGACCAAGCGCAAGGTCACGCGGCAGCGGCGGAACGGGTGAAGGATAGTAAGTCCAAGTAGGTACTACGGCTCAACTTCGTCATCCGGGTCGTATCCTCCGGGCGGAAAGGCTCGATCTTTCAGCCAATATCCAAAGCCGCTTACATTAACGACTTTCTCCTTCATGCGCGACATACGTGCCGACAGTGTGTTGAGGTCGGAGTTCATATCTGGACTCCCGATTACCACGTCACGCTCCGTTAACGCAGTATAGAGATCGCTTCGATCAAGCGGGGCATCCGCGTCAGACAGAATTTCAATCACTATGTTTTCAAATTCTTGCATAGGCGTCTTTTGCCTACGAAAGCCCGGCATCACACGATTACGAATGTAGTAATTCTGAACTTCGCTGGCCTGCATTGAATCCGAATCGGTACGCGCCATTGACGTATTTTCAGGTGTCTCATCAGCCAGAAAATAGCTTTCAGCCATACGCTGTAGCTCCTCATACTGACGCAATATGTTGTCAATTTGGTCCAGTCGCTCCACCAGCCTTTGACGCTCAGCCTGAAGTTTTCCAATAGCATTCATAGCAATCTCCCCTTGTAAACAACGCTTATCACGAGATGTAAGCCGAAACAACAAGAGTTGAATTACGGAACATACAGAACCGAACTTTTTCCCGGGTCACAGCCTTGCACGGGGCCTACAGTTGCAGTATTCTGTATGCAGACGGGGAACCGTCGTAGTACTACGGAGGTAGGTATGAGAAGAGGCCGGGGTCTTTCGCGCTGACGCTGCCCAACGCGAAAGACCTTAAAACGGGAAAAGCCAGACCAATCGGCCTGGCTCCCCTAATAAAGGCAGTAAAAACCGCGGGCAGATACCCATGGATAACTACCGACTAGCACCTCTAGTATTCCACAAACATCCGGCCGCATCAAGTGAAACCCTCTTCACCATAAGGAGAAGGGCATGCGTAAGCATTTGTGGATCAGGCGCTATCGGCGTCGTCGGTTCGGTTGCGTCGAGCATGTCCGCGCTCATTGGCGCGGCTGGCCCAAGTAAGTAGCGGGTACTGAAAGCGAAGTCTGTTTGGCTTTGCGTCGGCGGTTGAACGGACTCAAACGAAAAATAGGATGGGCGGCGCTTAAGTGCCGCCCACTTTTGGAACCAAACGACCAAACACACGGTCACGCGGCAGCGGCGGAACGGGTGAATTTCGGATAGAGCGTAGCACGTCCGCGCTGGATATAACCCATCAGCGTTTCATTCCCCCGCACAGCGCGACGGATCGCGGTATCCGCGGGCAACCCGGCCAACATGCTGAGCACCGGCACTGCAATCGTGTCGGGGGCTGTCGGATGATCGGCCAGCAGGAAGCTTTTGTCCCAAAGCAGGTCGGTCAGACAGTCAAGGTCCGGGGTCACGCATTGCATGCGGTGGTCCTCTGTCATTCGGGCAAAACCCTGCCCTTTCAGGCCATTCCGCACCTGCCGCCGCACCATATTGGCGATGAAGGGGCGCATCGGAGACGGAATACTGCCGAAGGCCAAGGGCACCAGCTTGGCCCAGCACCGATCATCCAACCACCGATCATGCGCAACAGCGACGCGCAGATGTTCCTCGATCATGCGGATCAGGGCATGACCCAGCACCCTGTCCTTGGACGACAGTCCGGGATAGAATTCCGCACCGCGCTTTTCCAGATAGGTCTGGATGAACCCGCTTTCCGGGATCACGCCTTCCGGTGTGCGCAGCGCAGGCAGACGGCCAATCGGGGCCTCTGAGGGCGTATTTGCGTATTCGGGCCGCCAGTCTTCGCCCGACATGTCCAACTGGATCATGGACTTGACGCAGAACGGGCTGAGGCTGGGTTCGTCAAAGCCTTCTGGATAGGTGATGAGTGTGAGCATTTGGGTCTCCAAGTCAGTGCTGCTTCAGAAGTAGCGCGGCACACTATCAGTTTTTGTCAGCATGCTGTAGAAAGTTTGGCATAGTAGAAAGCTCGGGATATGAGCCGCACCCATCGCCTGTTCCAATTGATGCAAGCCCTGCGCAATCTGCCCGCCCCTGTGACAGCGGCGCAGTTGGCTGATGCGACCAGCGTGTCCCCGCGCACGCTCTACCGCGACATCGACACGCTGCGCGAACTTGGCGCCGTGATCGACGGGGAAGCGGGGTTTGGCTACACCCTGATCGAGGACGCGCATCTGCCTCCGCTCGGTTTCAAGGATGACGAACTCGAAGCGCTTGTGCTTGGGCTTCGCGAGGTGGCCGCTGTGGGTGACCCGGCACTGGCCGACGCGGCCCGGAGCGCCTTGACCAAGCTGCGCGCGCGACTGCCAGAGCGGCAGGCGCACCGGCTGCGCCATTCGGTTCTGGTGGCGCACCGGTTCCATCCGCCTGCCCTGCCCGCAATTGATTCAGGCACCTTGCGCGAGGCCTGTTGGGACGAACGGATCGTCGGCTTTGCCTATACTGACAAAAACGGCGCATCCACTCAACGCGAGGTGAAACCGCTGAGCATCATGCTCTTCGATCAATCGCATTGTCTGCTGGCGTGGTGCCTCACACGCGATGACTACCGGGCGTTCCGGTTGGATCGCATGTCGGACCTGCACGTGACCGACCGTTCGTTCCGCCCAGGACGGGTGCCGTTGCTCAAGACCTACCTCGACAATCTCAATGAAGCGGCAAGAGACCGCTTGGTGCGCTTTTGATCCCTTCGCAAAAAGCCCGGGTCGCGCTAGGATTGAGAAAAGTCCGGCAAACGGACACGAGCAGCAGGGGTTGAAGACATGCGGTATCTGGTGATCGCCTCGGTATTGGCAATGACGGGGTCCATGGCCCCGGCACAGACGGGCGACGACACCACCCGTCCCGCCAGCCGATCCTCCACCGACAGCGAAGTCAGCCGCAGCGCCGTGTCGCTGGTGTCGGTCACCGCACCGCGCAATTCCCTGCGCCCGGCCTTGCGGCCTGCGGTGACGTCGACACCCGAAGTGCTTGTTCCCGCCGCCACCCAATCCGGGTTCGAGGACTGGATCAAAGGCTTCCGCGCCCGCGCCCTGCGGCAGGGCATTTCGGCCGATGTGTTCGACCTTGCCTTCGCCGGTGTGCAATACGATGCCGACGTGATCCGCCGTGACCGCAACCAGTCGGAATTTACCAAGACGATCTGGGATTACCTCGACAGTGCCGCGTCTGACGCGAGGGTCAACAATGGCAAGGCGGCGCTGCGCAAACACGATGCATTGCTGGACCGGATCGAAGCACAATACGGCGTCGACAAGGATGTGATTGTTGCGATCTGGGGCCTAGAATCGGCCTATGGCACCTTCCGGGGGTCGAACCCGGTGATCGGGTCTTTGGCCACTTTGGCCTATGACGCGCGGCGCAGCGACTTCTTCGAGGAGCAACTGATCGAAGCCCTGAAGATCCTGCAAAGCGGCGATGTGCGCCTTGCGAATTTCAAAGGTAGTTGGGCCGGGGCGATGGGGCATACACAGTTCATCCCGACCTCGTATCAATCGCTTGCTGTGGATTTCGACGGCGATGGCAAGCGCGACATCTGGTCGGACGATCCCGCCGACGCGCTGGCGTCAACAGCGAATTACCTTGCGAAGAACGGCTGGATCAAAGGCATGCCCTGGGGCGTCGAGGTGCGCATCCCGCAAGGCTTTGACTACACGCTGGCCAACCGGGACATCCTGCGCATGCCTTCGGAGTGGACGCAGATCGGGATCGTAGATCTGGATGGCAAAGCGGTCCCGGACCATGGGTCTGCCTCGGTCCTTTTGCCAGCGGGTGCCAAGGGGGCCGCCTTTCTGATCTTCAAGAACTTCGACGTGATCGAAACCTACAACACCGCCGACGCCTATGTGATCGGGGTTGGGCATCTGAGCGACCGGATCACTGGTGCTGGTCCGATCCGGTCAGATTGGCCGCGCGAGGACCGGGCGCTGACTTTTGACGAGCGGATCGAAATGCAGCGTCTTCTGAGCGCCAAGGGGTTTGACACCCAGAAGATCGACGGAAAGATCGGGCCATTGACCATCAACGCCGTGCGGGCGTTCCAAACGTCCATTGGCGATATCCCCGATGGATACGCCTCTTTGAACATCCTCAAGAAACTGCGCTAGGCTGAACTCCGAAACGGTGGTGTGATCCCTGCCCCTTCGGCGAAAGGCCCGAGATATGCCAACAACCTTGATCGTCCTCGCGCATCCCGACAGGCGCTCATTCAATGGCGCGTGGTCGGATGCGACCGAGGCGGCAGCCTTGGCGCAGGGTGACACGGTTCTGCGGTCGGATCTGTGCCAGATGGGATTCGATCCTGTGGAACGGGCGGCACACTATGGGGACTGGCCCGAGGACACGCCCTTTGATCCGCTCAAGGCGCAGGAACGCGCGGCCGATGCCGGGTCAACTCCGAAAGACGTAGGGGCAGAGGTCGACAAGATCAAGCAAGCCGACCGTATGGTCCTGCACTTCCCACTTTGGTGGTTTGCCCCGCCCGCCATCCTGAAAGGCTGGTTCGACCGCGCATCCCAGCATGGTGCACTGCACGATGTCGACGCCCGGTTCGACAGGGGCATGTGCCGGGGCAAACAAGCGCTGATGTGTGTGACCACCGGGTCGAACGCTGCTGAAAGCGCATATAACGGGAAGGAAGGCGATATTCGCCTTCTGTTGTGGCCCGCTGCTTATACCCTGCGCTACTTGGGGTTCGACGTGCTGGAGCCTGTCGTGGTGCATGGTGTGCATGGCTATCACCGGGGCGACCGCGAAACACAGTTGGTCAACCGCCTGACCGCAGCGCTGGGTGCACAAACAGACATCATGGCCGGGTTTTCCACGCGGCCCAGACTGCGTTTCAATAGGGATGATGATTTCGACGGAACGGGTCAGTTGCGCAGCGACAGAGCCTCCATCACCCCATTTATTCGTCACAGGGCCGCGTTTGACGAATAGAGTGTTTGTGCAAGACACAGCGCGGGCCTAAAGGGCGTAGAGCCCAATGGGAGAGCGCCCTTGATCCTGAACATCGACGTGCATCTGGAATACCAGCTGTCCAGACCCACTGACCTGCTGCTGCAAATCGAGGCCGCACATCTGCCGGATCAGCCTGTCCAAAATGCGCAAATCGACTTTTCCGATGTCAGCGATTTCGCCCGCGTCGCTGCCGACGAAGGAGTGGGCGATCGCATCTGGCTGCGGGCCGATGGTCTTTTCCGGTGCGATTATCGCGCAGAAGTCCGGATCGACCGCGCGTCTTTGGATCTCAGCCTGCTTGACGCGGTGCCTCCGCATCGGTTGCCCGGTGATACGGTGCGATACCTGATGCCATCCTGCTACTGCCCTTCGGACGAGTTCCAGACCTTCGTTGCAGCCGAGTTCGGGCATCTTTCAGGCGGCGCACAGATCACCGCGATGCGCGACTGGATCGAGCGGTCGTTCCAGTATGTGCCGGGCGTCAGCAACGCGCAGACCACCGCTCTGGACAGCTTTGTTCAGCGGCAGGGCATCTGCCGCGATTATGCGCATGTGCTGGTGACATTGGCCCGCGCTGCGACAATCCCCGCGCGCTTTGCCAGCGTCTTTGCGCCGGGTGTGACCCCGCCTGATTTCCATGCGGTGGCAGAGGTATATCTGGACGGCGGCTGGCACCTTGTCGATCCCACAGGCATGGGGACGTCAGCCGACATTGCACGGATCGGTGTCGGTGCGGATGCGGCAGCCGTGGCGTTCCTCAACATCTTTGGTCAGGCGGAGTTTGTTGCGCAGAGCGTGTCTGTAACACAGGCCTAGTCTCGCAGGGCCATCAAAGCTCTGACAGATCGGTCCAGCGAAACGCGTCCTTTTCGGCGAACACCCGCCCCACCGAGGGAAGCGTGAAATGGCTTCCAAGCACAAGGCACTCTGCCTCAGCCGCAGTTTGCAGCAGAAAGCGGCGGGACTCGACCGCCTGTTTTGCATCTGCATCAAACTTGAAATGCCATTCCGGATGCCAGCACTGTGCCGCAGAATGCAGGGCATCCCCGGTGATGATCGCTTCGCGGCTGCCGCTCCGGATTTGAACCGAGACATGACCCGGTGTATGCCCCGGCGTCGGGACAAGGGTCACGTGATCGCCAAGCATATGCCCCGTCTGCACCATCTCGGCCTGACGAGCGGCGATCACAGGCAAGACGCTTTCGGTGTAAAGATCGCTCATCCGGTCCTTGTGGAACGCTTCGTCGGCGGCGGGTATGAGGTAACGCGCCTTGGGAAACGTGGGAACCCAACGACCATCCTCGAGCCGCGTGTTCCAACCCACATGGTCGGTGTGCAGGTGCGTGCACAATACGTAGTCGATGTCATCGACGGTCAGACCCGCCGCATGGAGCGATGCCAAGAACCGCCCGTCTGACCGCTGGTGCCAGTCTGGAAAGGCAGGAACGGTTTTATCATTGCCAACGCAACTGTCGACGAGAATCCGATGGGTCGGAGTGACCAGAAGGAACCCTTGAATCGGCAGGATCAGGCAGCCTGTGGATTTGCAGATCGAGCCGGGTACATGGCTCTCCATCACCTCGGCAACATCCGGCCCCGCAGTCGGGAAAAGCGCATCGGGCGTCATGAAGGGACCATGTAGGTCAAGCAGTCTCCAGACTTCGACCTCACCGATTTTACAAAGCATCGCATGTTCCCATTCGAACTGATCTTATCAGTCTGCGCTACAGTCTTCGCCGCGGAAACAGGACAGCGCCTTCTGCTCCTGTTCGGCGGTCGGTGATGCATATGTCATACCGGGACACGGGCTGATCTGCACAACCCATTGGAGCTTTTCCTGTTTGAGGAACGCCAGATGCTCGCCTTTCCCTGTTCCGCCGCACCAAGGGCCAAGGCAGGACACCCGCAGGATCACGTCGCGTTCGAACCGCTTGGTGAACCCGTCCTTGGTGAGGGAATATCCGGCCAGCCAGCCTTCGATATCCTTCGTGTCACGTTTGCGGGAAGTGCGTAGATCGGTGCGGTCAGGCAGCTGGGCCTCATCGAAGAACAGATCGCCTTTGACGATGATATAGGCGTCGTCGGATTGCGCGGCCCGCTGAAAGTCGCGGGCGATATCCGGCGGTGCGCAACTCAGCGCATGGGCAGGTTGCGCCAGTGCCATCAGCAGGCCCGCAAGGACAACGCCCAACCTCATCACAGGTGGTCCTTGAAGGCCGCCAGCACCCGTTCGTAGACATGCCGCTTGAACGGCACGATGTTGTTGATGAGCTGGTCCGGCGCCATCCACTGCCACCGGCTGAATTCCTGATGCTCGGTCGCGATATCGACCTGATCGTCGGTGCCGTTAAAGCGCATCAGGAACCATTTCTGCTCCTGACCGCGATAACGCCCCTTCCAGAGCTTGCCGACAAGATCATGCGGCAGATCGTAGGGTATCCAGTCCTTGGTTTCGGCCTCGACCTTGACGAGAGAGGCCAGAACCCCGGTTTCTTCCCACAGCTCGCGCAGCGCCGCGTCGCGCGGGCTTTCGCCCTTGTCCACCCCGCCCTGCGGCATTTGCCAAGCCGGGCCGGGGTTGTCGAGCCGCTGGCCGACAAAGACCTTTCCCTCACGATTGACCAGCATCACGCCGACACAGGGACGGTAGGGCAGCTTGGCAATCTGTTCGGGCGTCATTCTGGGGCCTTTGTAAACGTGCGGCGCAGGAACACCCCGCGCCGCGATATGGTCTTACTCTTTCGACGGCTGCAGCGCGGTCAGGCCCTTGAGGATGTCGATGGCATAGGCCAGCTGGTAATCCTCTTCACGCAGTGCTGCAGCAGCTTCGGCCTTGGCGCGGTCAGCTTCGATCTGCTGAATCTCGTCCTCGGTCAGGCTGTCATTGTCGAGGCTGCCGCGCAGATCGGCTTCGGACCGGCTCAATGCGTTTGTCTCCTCGTCCTCAGCACTGGCTTCGGGACGACGCGGCTGGGCCACCACGATGTCCGGCGACACGCCCAGCGCCTGAATCGACCGACCCGACGGCGTGTAATACCGTGCCGTTGTCAGACGCATCGCACCATCGCCCCGCAACGGCATCACCGTCTGAACCGAGCCTTTGCCGAAGGACTTGGTGCCCACGACGATGGCGCGGCGGTGATCCTGAAGCGCACCGGCCACAATTTCGGATGCAGACGCCGAGCCGCCGTTGATCAGAACGACAATCGGCTTGCCGTCAGCCAGATCGCCGGGCGTGGCGTTGTAGCGGTCACCATCCTCGGGGTTGCGGCCACGGGTGCTGACGATTTCGCCCTTTTCGAGGAATGCATCGCTGACGCGGATCGCCTGATTGAGCAGACCACCGGGGTTGTTGCGCAGGTCGAGCACGATGCCTTCGACATTGTCCATGCCACCCGCCGCTTCGACCTGTTCGGCCAAGCCTTCTTCGAGGTTGGCGTAGGTCTGGTCGTTGAACGTGGTCACACGCAGGACCACCGCATCACCTTGCAAGCGGGTACGAACCGCCGTCAGTTTGATCGTGTCGCGAATGATCGACACGTCGAACGGTTCGGCCTCGCCTTCGCGCACCACCGTGATGATGATTTCAGAGCCGACAGGACCGCGCATCATGTCGACCGCTTCATCCAGCGTCAGACCCAATACAGACGCACCATCCACATGCGTGATGAAGTCGCCCGCTTCGATCCCGGCTTCCTCGGCAGGGGTGCCGTCGATGGGCGATACGACCTTCACAAAGCCTTCTTCCTGGGTGACTTCGATCCCCAGACCACCGAATTCCCCACGCGTCTGCACCCGCATGTCTGCGGCATCGTCGGGCGACAGGTAGCTGGAATGGGGATCCAGAGAGGTCAGCATGCCGTCAATGGCCGCTTCAATCAGATCACCGGCATCCACTTCTTCGACATATTGCGCACGGATGCGTTCGAAAATGTCCCCGAACAGGTCGAGCTGTTCGTACACATTCGTGGTGCGCGCGCTTTCCTGCGCGATCAGCGGACCCACGAATTGCGTCGTGGCCACGATGCCTGCAAGTGTGCCGCCCATGGCCGCCATGACTACTTTCTTCATTCGGTCCTTCCCTTATCCTGTGTGAACCACCCTAGGGGGTCCTCTGGCGTGTCGCCCAATCTGACTTCTATATAGAGCGTTTCGGACAGCGCTTCGCCAGCCCTTTCACCGGATGGTGATTGAATATCGTTGGTTTCTCCCGCCGGACCGCCCATCAAACCGACCGGGCTGCCCTCTGGCAGCACCTGACCGGTCTCTCCGAAGACGGTGTCGAGTCCCGCAAACACGAACAGGATATCAGGTTCAGGCTCAAGGATACTGACCAATCCGTAATCCAGAAGCGGCCCCCGGTAGCGGATCGTCGCCGCAGCCGGTGTTGTCACAAGTGCGCGAGGCCGGGTCGCGATCAGGACACCCGGTCGCGTCACACCCGCCGCATCGGTCTCGCCCGCCCGGCGCAGGATCTCGCCGGTAACCGGGAGCGGCAACCGGCCCTTGCGATTGCTGGCGGCGGGCAGATCAAGATCAGCCTCGTTCTCAGAGATTTGGCTCAACCAGGCCGCAAACCCGTCCAACGTTTCAGAAGCTGCGATCAGCAGCGCGGTCTTGACCGGGTCTTCGGTGAATTTGCGCGGCAGATCCGTGCGGTCGGCCATCGCCTGACTTAACGCAGTGCGGGCCGCCTGAATATCGGCCAGCCCATTTTGCAACGTGTTCGCAGCGTCCTGCTGCAATTGGCGCAGGGCGGTTGCCTCTTCCACATCTGCGCGCAGGTCTGATGCCGCAGCGGTGAGCGGGGGCGTGATCGACGCCATCAACAGTCCTGCCCGCGCGGTCCCGATGGGGCCATCGGGATGCACAAAGTTCAGCGGTCCCGCACCCGGGCCAATCGCCGACAGCGCCGCAAGCAGGCGTCTGACCTCGGTATCGCGTGCGTCAAGATCGCGGCGCAATTCGGTTTCGCGGATCGACGCCGCCCGCAGCCCATCGCGCATTGCGGCCAGCCCAGTCTCGAACGCGTGCACGGCCTCGGTCAGGGCCCGTACCCGATCCCGCGCGGACTCGGCTGCATCAAGCTGGGCTGTTGCGTCTTCCAACTGTACCATCGCGCTGCGCGCAGCCTCGGCCGGGGTCTGGGCCGAAAGGGGCACGCCAATTAGGCAGAAAAGAAGCGCAAGGTGCCTCATGTGCGGATCAGGCTTTTCCCGGTCATCTCGTCAGGTTGCGGCAGCCCCATCAGCGCCAGCAGGGTCGGTGCCAGATCGGCCAGCCGCCCATCGGCGAGCGTGGCACCCTCTGGCCCACCGTAAAGCACCACAGGCACAAGGTTCGTCGTATGCGCGGTGTGCGGCCCGCCGGTTTCAGGATCGACCATGGTTTCGCAATTGCCGTGATCGGCTGTCACGATCATCGCACCACGGGCCTTTTCTACGGCGGCCAGCACCTTGCCCAGACCGGCATCCACCGCCTCGCAGGCCTTGATCGCGGCGTCCAGATCGCCGGTATGGCCCACCATGTCGGGGTTCGCGTAATTGGTGACGATCAGATCATACCCTGCCTCGACGGCGGCCACGAATTTCTCTGTCACCTCATCCGCCGACATTTCGGGTTGCAGATCATAGGTCGCCACGTTGGGGCTTTTGGGCATGTAGCGGTCTTCGCCCTCTTCCGGTGTCTCCTGCCCGCCGTTCAGGAAGAAGGTGACATGCGGATACTTCTCGGTCTCCGCCAGCCGGAACTGTTTGCGTCCGTGCTTGGCAACCCATTCGCCCAGCGTGTTCCGGATCTCCTGCTTCGGGTATGCGGTTGTCATGTAGGCATTATGCGCCTTGGAATAGTCCACCATGCCCAGCAAACCGGACAGGTCTGGCTGCTCCCGCTTGAAATCGTCGAAGTCGGGATCGCCGATGGCGGCAAGGATTTCGCGCGCCCGGTCGGCGCGGAAGTTGAGGCAGAAAAAACCGTCGCCTGTATTCAGGCCGGTGTAGTCCCCGATCACACAGGGTTCGATGAATTCGTCGTTCTGGTCTTTGGCGTATGCCTCCGAAACGGCCTGGACCGCCGTGTTCGCACTGTTCCCCTGCCCTAGGATCATCGCATTATAGGCCCGTTCCACGCGATCCCAACGGGTGTCGCGATCCATGGCAAAGTAGCGCCCGATGACGGTTCCGATGCTGGCACCCTTTGGCAGACTGGCGTCAAGATCGTCGATAAACCCCTTGGCCGAGGTCGGCGCCACGTCGCGCCCGTCGGTGATGGCGTGCAGAACCACCTCGACGCCCTGATCCGTCAAAGCTTTCACGGCCGCCTTGATATGGTTGATATGGCCATGCACCCCGCCATCCGAGACCACACCCATGATATGCGCCCGGCCGCCGGCATCTTTGACTGCCTTGGCAAAATCACGGATCGCGGCATTCTCGAAAAAGCTGCCGTCTTCGATGGCCAGATCGATCTGGCCGAGGTCCATTGCCACCACCCGGCCCGCGCCGATATTCGTATGCCCCACCTCGGAATTGCCCATCTGCCCGCTGGGCAGGCCCACATCGGGGCCATGGGTGATCAGCGTCGCATGCGGGCAGGTCGCCATGAGATGATCCATCGTCGGCGTATTGGCCAGTTTTGGCGCATTCGCCGTTGGATCGTCACGCAGGCCCCAGCCGTCGAGGATGGTCAGAACGACAGGTTTCGGGGTGGTCATATACGGTGTCCTCTGCTCGGCCCGGTCTTGCGCGCGGTGTAGCAGAGGTGGCGCGGGATGTGGAGAGGGCGCAGTGGCTGTGTGATCGAACCGCAGGCACGATCCGATCAGCTGGGGGCTCTGCCCCCAGACCCCCGGCATATTTGGAAAGAGAAGAAGATCAGGCGCACACTAACCGAACATCCGCCACCCCGCCACCCAGCGGGTCAGAGTGGTGATCGCGCAGAGCGCGGCGAAGGCGTAGGCGAACCACGGGAAGGCCACGGGAAACAGGCACATGGCGACGAAGAGTGCGATGGTCTCGGTGCCTTCGGTCAGGCCGCCGAGATAGTAGATGCCTTTCGTTGGGTACGCGTCGGACGTGATCCCGCGTTTTTCGGCGATGATGGAGAAGGCGAGAAAGCTTGATCCGGTGCCGATGAAGCTGCAGATCAGCACGGCGGCGGGCAGAGCGTTTTCGCCTGGATCATGCAGCGCAAAGCCAAGCGGAAAGAGGCCGTAGAACATAAAGTCGAGCGCGATATCGAGGAACGCGCCGCGGTCGGAGGGGGTCGTCAGACGCGCAACCGCACCGTCCAGACCATCGGCGAGCCGGTTAAGGGCAAGGCACACCAGCGCAACCCAGAACAGCCCTATCCACAGCAACAGAACTCCGATCAGACCGATCCCGAAGCCCACAATGGTGATCTGGTCCGCACTGATCCCCCGCGCGACAAGCGCCCTGGCTGGGCGGTCGATGGCGTGTTTGACTAGCGGCAATATGGCAGCGTCGATCATCTGTCAGCCTCAAAAAACAGGTCGAAAACCGCCATACCGGGCCGAACCATGGGGGTACACTGAAATCTTGCACACTTGTTTGTCATTTGACCGGAACAGGGTAGTGCTGGTTTTAACGCCAGACACCCGGGCGCTGCCCACAGGACCAAGGACCAGACTTCATGCGCACCATACTTGCTGCCACGCTTGCCACTGTCACCGCCTTCGCCGCTCAGGCGGAACCGGACCCGTCAAATTGGACTGCCGTCACCGAAGAGGCACGCGGTCAAACGGTTTATTGGAACGCATGGGGCGGGTCGGACACGATCAACAGTTTTATCGCGTGGATCGGCGAGCGGGTGAACGAGGACTACGGCGTCACGCTGGAGCATGTGAAGCTCTCGGACACCGCCGATGCGGTGAGTCGCGTGCTGGCGGAAAAGACCGCTGGCAAAGATGAAGGCGGGGCCGTCGACATGATCTGGATCAATGGCGAAAACTTTGCCGCCATGAAGCGTCAGGACCTGTTGTTCGGACCATGGGTTGAACAGACCCCGAGCTGGGCGAATGTGGATGTGGCGGGCAAACCGGCGGTGGTGTCCGACTTCACCGTGCCGACCGACGGGCTTGAGGCACCGTGGGGCATGGCGCAGGTGGTGTTCTATTATGACATCGCACGGCTTGAGACACCTCCGACCACCATGGAGGCCCTTGCCGCCTATGCCGCTGCCAATCCGGGGCGTTTCACCTATCCGCAGCCGCCGAACTTCCTTGGCTCCACTTTCCTGAAGCAAGCCCTGATCGAATTCGTGCCGGATGCCTCTGTCCTGCAATCACCAGTCGAAGAGGCCGATTACGATGCGGCAACCGCCGACTTCTGGACCTTTATGGACGGTCTGACACCGACGCTCTGGCGGTCGGGCCGCGCCTATCCGCAGAACGAGTCGCGCCAGATCCAGTTGATGGCTGATGGCGAGATCGACCTTGCGATCAGCTTCAACCCGAACGAGGCCAGCAACGCGATTGCCAATGGTCAGTTGCAGGATACAGTGCGGACCTTTGTGATGGATGCAGGCAGCATCGGCAATGCCAGCTTTGTTGCCATTCCATATAATGCAAACGCCAAGGCGGGTGCGATGGTGGTGGCCAATTTCATGATGTCACCCGAAGCGCAGGCGATGATGCAGGATCCCGAAGTGTGGGGCCTGGGCACCGTACTTGATCTGGCGAAGCTGTCCGGTGAGGATCGTGCGCGGTTCGATGCGCTGGAACTGGGCATTGCCACGCTGCCCCCGGCAGAGCTGGGCGCGACCCTGTCAGAGCCGCATCCAAGCTGGATGGTCAAGCTCGAGGAAGACTGGACCGACCGGTACGGCGTCGCGCAATAGGCGTGGCGTGAGCGCAGGCTGCAACACGCCCTCGGCGCGGGCCCGGTTTCTGCCATGGGCCCCGCTTCTGACCCTTGCCATCATGGTTGGTCCCGTAGTGGCCGGGTTGCTGGGCACGGTTGCGCCCGCCTTTGGCTACATGCCCGCTTTGGGCGGTGACGGGATCAGCCTCAACGCCTTTACCATGCTGTTCGACTGGCCCGGCATCACCCGCGCCAGCGTTCTGAGCGTCACCACCGGGATTGTGGCAACGGGTCTGTCGCTGCTGCTTGTCGCCCTGATCTGTGCGGCGTGGAGCGGTTCCCATGCGTTCCGCATCATCGAACGGATGCTGTCGCCGCTGCTGTCCGTGCCCCATGCAGCGGCAGCTTTTGGGCTGGCGTTCCTGATCGCCCCTTCCGGCTGGATCGCGCGCGCCACCTCGCCATGGCTGACGGGATGGGACAGACCGCCTGATCTGTTGATCCTGCAAGACCCCTATGGCCTGTCCCTCATTGCCGGCTTGGTGGTCAAGGAAGTGCCGTTCCTGCTGTTGATGACACTGGCGGCCCTGACCCAGATCCGCACCAGCCAGGCCCGCGATACGGCTCTGGCCCTCGGGTATGCGCCCGTTACGGCGTGGTTCAAGACGGTTTTCCCGCGCGTCTATGCGCAGATCAGGCTGCCCGTCTTTGCAGTGCTCGCGTTTTCCATGACCGTAGTGGATGTGTCCCTGATCCTTGGGCCGACCACGCCCCCGACGCTGGCGGTTCAGATCCTGCGGTGGATGAACGACCCCGACCTGTCACAGCGCTTTCTCGGGTCAGCCGCCGCCGTATGGCAACTCACCTTGGTGATCGGCGCATTGATCCTGTGGCGCTTGGGTGAAATCGGGGTTGGTCATATGGGACGCCGCTGGGTGGCGTCGGGCCGCCGGGGCGGTGCCACACGCAGTTTCAAAGCGGTGTCCCTGACCGCCGCGATCCTGAGCGCCAGCGCCATCGTGTTCGGCATTCTGGGCCTGCTGGTGTGGTCCTTTGCCGGGCTTTGGAGCTTTCCGGATCTGCTGCCGGGTGCGTTTACGGCCAAGACATGGATGCGCCATGCGATGAACCTATGGCCCATTATCACAGAAACCCTGATCATCGCGTCGATTGCAACCTTGGTGGCCTTGTTGCTGACCATCGCCTGTCTTGAAGCCGAAGAACGCCACGGGCTGAGGCCGGGAAGCTGGGCGCTGTGGCTGCTCTATGTCCCGCTGATCGTGCCCCAGATCGCCTTTCTGACAGGGCTGCAAACCTTGGCGATATATACTGGCATCGACGGCAACCGCACTGCAGTGATCGCCGTGCATATCATCTTCGTCCTGCCCTATGTGTTCCTGTCACTGGCCGATCCCTTCCGCGCGTGGGACGCACGCTATGGCCATGTCGCGCGGGCCTTGGGTGCGGGGTGCAACGGTGTGCTCTGGCGAGTGCGTTTGCCCATGCTGCTCCGCCCGATCCTGACCGCTGCTGCCGTAGGCTTCGCAGTGTCGATCGGTCAATTCCTGCCGACCCTCTTGGCAGGTGCGGGGCGCGTGCAAACCCTGACGACCGAAGCCGTGGCATTGGCCTCTGGGGGTGACCGGCGGGTGATTTCAGTTTATGCGCTCAGCCAGACCGCGCTGGCGCTCTTGCCCTTTGCGCTGGCGCTGTTTCTTCCCGCCATCGTCTGGCGCAATCGCAAGGGGCTGCGTCATGCCTGATCCCGGACTGACACTTGACCATGTGATGATCCGCCGGGATGGGCGGACGTTGGTCGATATCTCGGATTACGTCGCCCCCGGTGAGGTGTTGACCGTGATGGGTCCCAGCGGCTCGGGTAAATCCACGCTGCTGTCTTACATCATAGGCACGCTTGCCCCGGCATTCGAGGCCAAGGGGCGGGTTGTTCTGAACGACACCGACATCACCAACCTCGCGCCAGAGCAGCGGCACGTGGGTATCCTGTTTCAGGACGAATTGCTTTTCCCACATCTGTCGGTGGGCGAAAACCTTGCCTTCGGATTGCGTGCTTCGGTCAAATGCCGGATCGAGCGCGGCCGACAGATTGCGGCGGCTCTTGAAGATATCGGGCTTGGCGGGTTTTCCGACCGTGACCCCGAAACATTGTCCGGCGGTCAGAAAGCGCGTGTCGCGCTGATGCGGATGCTGCTTTCTGCGCCGAAGGCGTTGTTGCTGGACGAACCGTTCTCGCGGCTCGACACCGAACGGCGCGATCAGGTGCGTTCGCTGGTGTTCGATCAGGCGCGGGCCAAAGGGTTGCCGGTGCTTCTGGTCACACATGATCACGCCGATGCCGAAGCAGCGGGCGGCCGCGTTCATCGGTTGGACTAGCCGGGTCTATTCACCTTCCGGCGCGGGCCGGGTGGAAACAGACCCATAGCGCAGTTTCAAAGCGTGGGCGATTTCCGACGGCAGGATCGCAAAGCATTTCGCATAGCGCGGGATCAGCCGGGCCGGCTGAGACAACGCGCGCCAGAGCCATTCCATCGCAATCGCCCGCACCCAAGCGGGCGCGCGCACTTGTGCACCAGAAAAGAAATCCAGCCCCGCACCGATTGAGATAAAGCCGACATTTCGCAGCTTGTTTCGTCCGTAGGCGGCAAACAATTCCTGCTTGGGGGCGCCAAGGGCGAGGAAGGCAATGTCTGCCTTTGCTTTGGACAACGCATCCAGAACCGCATCGGCCGAAGCACTCATCGGGTCGAATCCCATGGGAGGGGCAATCGCTGCGACAATTTGCGTGCCGGGCACTTCACGTTCGAGATACGCCTTCGCCGCAGCGAGGGTTTCATCCGTGCTTCCCACCAAGGCCAGCGTCTTGCGATGCGCCGCAGCAATCCGCACCAGTGGCAGAATCGCATCAGAGCCGGGGATCAACGACACCGGGCGTCCGGCCAGTTTTGACATCCAGACAATGGGATTGCCGTCGGCCACCACCAGGTCCTGCGCGGCGTAGGCATCCCGAAAGCGTTGATCCTGACGCAATTTTACCAAATGGTCCAAATTGATTGTCGCCAGTGAAAACCCTTCACCAACGCGCAGACGCGAAGAGATGTGCCGCTCGAGAGCGACCCAATCGGGTACGTTGACGGTCACGTCAAAGGCTTCGCCCCAAAAGCGCATAAGCGCCTCCTCATTCGTCAATTCGGGGATGTCTACATGCATCATGCGGCCAAATCGCGGCCACGCCGCCGCAAAATCAAGACATTCCGGCAAAAATTATCCTAAGACACACGAGAAACCCGACGTTTGTCGAAATATGACCATGATTGGATGGTCTAAGCCCTGCGAAAAGACGCACAGAAGCACATGAGCAGCCCGTGAACTGTAACCGATTCCGTATCGTCCGAGCCTCGGCCTACGGTCGCACATCCTATTGGGTCGCGGCATGAACGGGACTGTCTCGATCATCGGCTGTGGCTTTGTGGCCGATCTTTATATGCGGTCGCTTCAGGCGATGGACGAAATCACCGTGGCCGGTGTTTACGACAAGAACCCCGAACGTCTGGCGCAGTTCTGCACATTCTGGAACGTGCCCTCAGTGGCGTCGATGGACGCATTGCTGGACCAACACCCGCGCGATGGCGTGGTGCTCAACCTCACGAATCCGTCTGCGCATTTCGAAGTGAACTCTGCCAGCCTTGCCGCCGGATGCCACACCTATTCCGAAAAGCCGCTGGCTATGACGGTCGAGGACGCCAAGGCCTTGCATGCGCAGGCGGAAGCCGCCGGGTTGATGCTTGCGTCCGCCCCCTGCAGCGTCTTGGGTGAGGCCGCGCAAACCTTGGGTCATGCGCTGCGCACCGGTATCGCCGGAACACCTCGCGCCATCTATGCCGAACTGGACGACGGGTTTGTGCCGCAGGCCGCCTACAAGAAATGGATCTCCGAATCCGGCGCACCTTGGCCGTTCGAGGATGAATTCCGCGTCGGCTGTACGCTCGAACACGCGGGTTACTACCTTGGCTGGCTGATCTCGTGGTTTGGATCGGTGCGCACCGTGGTGGCGGCGTCGGCTGAGACCATTCCCGGCAAGGAAGGCACCGGGCCATATGCGCCGGACCTGTCGGTTGCCACGCTGTTTTTTGAAGACGGGCCGATGACGCGGCTCACCTGCTCCATCGTAGCCCCGCATGATCACCAGATCCGCATCGTCGGCGATGGCGGCGTTCTGGCCTGCAAGGCGGCGTGGGACAATTCCGCCAAAGTCACCTTTGCCAAACGCATGACGATCCGCCGCCGCCTGATGGAATCGCCCTTCCCGAAAACCATCAAGCTCGGCCAACAGACCCATCCCAAGGTCAAACGCTGGGGCGCGGCTGCGATGAACTTCATGCTCGGACCTTCAGAAATGCTGGATGCGCTCCGCGAAGGTCGCCCGTCCCGCCTGTCGAACGACTTTGCCTTGCACATGACCGAGGTCAAGCTGGCGATGCAGAACGCGGGCGAACACTCTGGCGCACAAGCCATGACCACCCGCTGTGATCCGATGGAGCCAATGCCATGGGCGCGGTGAAACGAGTCCTCATCACCGGCGCCTCGGGGTTCATCGGGAGCGCCACTGTCGACGCTGCGCTGGACGTGGGGCTGGAGGTTGTGGCAGTGCAGAGGCGCATCGGCGCGAACCGTACGGGTGTAACGTACGTTTCGGTTGACCTGACCGTACGGGACAGCGTGGAGTCGCTTGTATCGGCCATGACGGGATGTGACGCGGTCATCCACCTCGCCGCCGCCATGTCCGGCGATGCGAATGATCATGCGCGATTGACACTTGCGGGCACCGAACACGTGATCGCAGCCATGAAGAAGGCCGGTATTGGTCACCTCACGCTGGCCAGTTCGCTGGCGGTGTATGACACGTCCAAAGTGGCGATTGGCGCAGCGGTGACCGTCACAACACCGCTTGTGACCACAGATACCGCGCGCGATGCCTATTCGGATGCGAAGGCCCAGCAGGAGAGCCTAGTTTCAAAGGCCGGTATTGACTCTGTCACGGTGGTACGGCCGGGCATCGTGTATGATGCGGACCACCTTTGGAACGCGCATCTGGGCATTGGTGCAGGACCGGCTTTGTTCCGCGCTGCGTCTGGCGATCCATTGCCGATGTGTCATGTCCAAAGATGCGCCGCAGCGCTTGTGCGAGCGACTGCGCATCGGCTTCGGGACACGATCACACTGGTTGATCCCTCTTTGCCGACGCGAGGGCAAGTGATTGCAAAGCTTCAAGAAAGCGGCTGGCCGAAACTGGTTCTTCCGCTTCCTCTCGGGTTTCTTTGGACCCTCGCGCGCGTGTTGACACCTTTGGCGTCCCGTCTGCCCGGCCTGTTGCGCGCACCGGTCCTGAGGCAACGGCTGATGCCCATGACTTACAAATTCGACCTGCCTTCTTGGATCACTCTGCCAGACCCCTCTCCTGCGTGGGAGGCTGCGACATGACCCTGCCCAAGATCGCTTATCTGACCGGCGAATACCCCCGCGCGAGCGACACGTTCATCCAGCGCGAGGTCGCCAATCTGCGCGCGCTGGGGCACGAGGTTTTAACGTGTTCGATCCGGACAACCGGCGCGGAACACCTCGTCGGCCCGGAACAGCGCGAGGAACATGCGCGCACGTTCAAGGTGTTGGACGCGGTGCGCAATCCGAAAACCACGCTGAAGGCACATTGGCGGTGGATGAAAACGCCGGGGCGCTACCTGTCGGCGCTTGGGTTGGCGTGGCGGACCGCACCGAAAGGTATCAAGGGGCGGCTGTATAACCTGATCTATTTCGTCGAGGCCGGAGTGCTTGCCGACAAGCTGGCAGACGAGGGCGTGACCCATCTGCACAACCACATTGCAAAGGCGTCGTGCACGGTGGCGATGCTGGCGGGTGAACTGTCAGGGCTGCGGTGGAGCTTTACGATCCACGGGCCCGACATCTTTTTCGAGCCGCACCATTGGCGGATCGACGAAAAGGCTGCTCGAGCAGCCTTTGTGTCGTGCATCAGCCATTTCTGTCGGTCGCAACTCATGTGTTTTGCGGACGCGCAACATTGGCACAAGTTGCACATCGTGCATTGCGGCGTGGACCCGTCCCGGTACGCGCCCAAGCCGGTTCGAACCGGCTTGCGGGCGCTCTTTGTCGGGCGATTGGCCGGCGTCAAAGGCGTGCCGATCCTGATCGACGCCGTGGCGCGATTGGCCACGACCTACCCTGACCTGACGCTGCGCCTTGTCGGCGACGGGCCGGACCGCAAAGCGCTGGAAGCGGAGGTTGCCAAGCGGGGCTTGCAGGACCGCATCGTCTTTCTGGGATACAAATCCCAGGCCGAAGTGGCCGAGGAACTCGCACAAACGGATGTCTTCGTCCTGCCCAGCTTTGCCGAAGGTGTGCCCGTCGTGTTGATGGAGGCGATGGCATCACAGGTGCCCGTTCTGACCACGCGCATCGCCGGTGTTCCTGAATTGGTCGAAGATGGCGCGAGCGGTCGCCTTGTGCCGCCGGGCGATGTAGACGCCTTTGCCAAGGCGCTGGATGCGTTGCTGTCGGATGCGGACCTGCGTCAGGCCTATGGCGCGGCTGGACGGGCCAAGGTGGTCGCGGAGTATGACGCGGCACAGGAAGCGCGCTGGTTGTCGGAGCTGATCGTCGCTTATGGCGAAGGCCGTCTCGTGCCGCACTTGCGACCGTCAGAAGAGGCAATGTCATGAGTGTCGATGTCGTTCTGATCGGGCGAAACGAGGGGCAGAAACTGGTCCGGTCGCTGGCCTCAGTCGCGCCACAGGCGCGGCGCATGGTCTATGTAGACAGCGGCTCCACCGACCAAAGCGTGGTCAATGCGGAACAGGCAGGGGCCGTCGTGGTCAAGCTCGATATGTCCGTGCCCTTCACCGCCGCCCGTGCGCGCAACGAAGGGTTCGCTGCATTGATGGCGGAGGATAATCCGCCCGATGTGGTGCAGTTCCTTGATGGTGATTGCATCATGGCCGATGGCTGGCTTGACAAGGCCGAGGCAAGGTTGCGGTCCGAAACCGATCTTGCGCTGGTCACCGGTCAGCAGCGCGAGATGCGGCGCGATGCGAGTGTGTTCAACCAGATGTTCGACGTCGAGTGGTCACGTCCGGCGGGAGAGATCCTCACCTGCCCCGGCAACATGATGGTGCGTGTCGAAGCCTTTGCAGAGGTGGGTGGGTTCAATCCCAGCGTGATCGCTGCCGAGGATGATGAGTTCTGCACGCGGCTGCGCAAGGCGGGGTGGCGGCTGGTGCGCATTGCCGAGCCGATGGCCGGGCATGATGCAAACATGATGCGGTTTAGCCAATGGTGGAAACGGGCCGAACGCACCGGGCATGGGTTTGCGCAGGTGGGTCATTTGCATCCCGACTATTTCGTGCGCGAACGGCAGCGCGGCTGGGTCTATGGGTTGCTCCTGCCGATTGTGGCTGTGGTCGGAACGCTGTCTTCGCCCGCGATGCCGGTTCTGATTTTCGGTCTTTACGCACTGTCCTATTGGAAAACCACGCGTGGCTTGGTCGCCGAAGGCTTGCCGAAAGAGGAGGCGCGCGCGCATGCGGTGTACCTCACCTTGTCCAAGTTTCCGAATGTCATCGGCATGATCCGCTTTCACTGGCGGCGCCTGAACAATGCGCAGATGCGCATCATCGAATACAAGTAAGAGGTAAAGACGGATGGCGTCTTCGAAAATTCGCGTTGGTCTGATCGGGGCCGGGTATATCGCAAGCTGGCACGCGGATGCATTGCGGGCGACCGATGGGGTCGAGATCACCGCTGTTTGTGATCCGTCCGAGGCTGCAGCCAAGGGCTTGGCCGAGGGGCTTGGCGTGCGGGCCTTTGGGGACGTGGCCGACCTGATCGAGGCCAAGGTCTGCGATGCGGTTCATATCCTGACGCCGCCGCATCTGCATCACCCGCTGGCGATCCAGTGCCTCAAGGCCGGGATGCACGTGCTGGTGGAAAAGCCGGTGGCAACCTCAGCGGCAGAGACCGCCGAGATCGAGGCAGTCGCACAGGAACACGGTGTGCGGTTCCATGCCGGTCACAACTTCATGGGGCTGCCGTCTTATGACCGGCTCAAGGGTATGTTGGCGCGTGGGGAACTGGGACGCGTTTCCGTGGCCGAGGTACATTGGTGTCTGCCGCTTGCACCGTTGCGGTCGGGACCATTCGGCATCTGGTTGCTGCGCGAGCCAAAGAACCTGCTTCTGGAGCTTGGGCCGCACCTGATGGGTTTCATTGTCGATCTCTTCGGGGTGCCAGACATCCAGTCCGTCCATCTGTCCAAACCCGTTGATCTGCCGGGGGACGACACCCGCCATCAGGCGTGGCGGATCATGGCGCAGGCCGGGGATGTGGATGTGACGTTGACCATTTCCATGGTCGAAACGATTGACGACCGGTCTTTGACCCTGCGGGGGTCGTCCGGTCGGGCGCGGCTGGATTTTGCTGCGGATACGCTGGTGGTCGAACGCGAGAATGCGTCCGATCTGGTGTTGAACCCGCTGCGGCGGAAGTTGGACCTGTCTTGGCAGCACCTGCGCGAAGGGCTTGGCAATACGTTCACTCAGGTGCTTTCCTTGAACCGCAAATCCCCTTACGCGCTGAGCTTTCAGGGGATGGATGCGGCGATCTATGACGCGTTGCGCACCGACAAAGCGCCGGATGCGCGCTTCTCGGGCGAGAGCGCAGTCAAGGTGATGACAGCGCTGGATCAGGCGTTGGCGCTCATCCCGGCAGATCAGTTGAAAGCCGCCCCGCCCAAGGCAAAGACTCGCGATCCGAAGCCGACTGCGATGGTGATTGGCGGGACCGGGTTCATCGGTCGTGCGCTGACCCGCGCGCTTGTGGCCAAAGGGCAGGATGTGCGCGTTCTGAGTCGGGGTCGCTTCGGCCCCTTCCCTGACCTGCCAGACGAGGTCGAAACGGTCGGAGTCTCGCTCTACGACAAGGCGGCGTTGGTCGAGGCGATGCAAGGCATCGACGTCGTCTACAATCTGGCCCGGTCACTGGAAGGCACGTGGGACGAGGCGCTGGAGCATGATGTTGGTGTGGCCGTTCGCATTGCCGAGGCCTGTCAGGAAGCCGGGGTCAAGCGGCTGGTCTATACAGGTACGATCGCCAGCTATGACATGTCCTCCCCGGAGCAGAAGATCACCGAAGACCTGGCCTTCCCGGACGATATGAGCGACCGAAACATGTACGCGCGGTCCAAAGCGGAATGCGAAAAACGGCTGATGGAGATGCACCGACGGGATGGATTGCCCTTGGTCATCGCGCGTCCGGGTATCGTGGTCGGGCATGGCGGACCTTTGCAGCATTGGGGCATCGGCCGCTGGCATGGCGCGGGCGCTGTGCGCATCTGGGGCAATGGGTTGAACATCCTGCCCTTCGTCCTGATCGACGATGTGGCCGAGGGTTTGATCCTGATGGGCGAACACCCGAATGCGGTTGGGCAAAGCTACAACCTGATCGGGGAACCGATGCTATCGGGCAAAGGCTATTTCGATGCGATCCACAAATCGTTGGGTGCGAAGATCAGGGTCAGTACCGGGAACCTGACGCTGTTCTGGGCGGCGGATGCGGTCAAACATGTGCTGAAGGTCTATGCGTTGCGGCGGCGTGGGTTGACCCGGCCTTCGCTTGCGGATTGGAAAAGCCGGGCGCATCTTTCGCCCTTCGTGAACACCAAACCGAAGACGGAATTGGGGTGGAAACCGGAACAGGATAAGGCCCGTTTCATCGAAGAGGCGATCGGGAAAGCCAATCTGTTCGGGTTCTGATCGCCTTCATTTGATAAACAATCCCCTCAAATCGGACGTATTCTTGACAGAATGCACTGTCACAGATCGAGAACGCGGCTTAGCCAAGTTCGACAGCAAATCGTCTAAGTGATTGATATTGTTATGGCCAGGTCTGCCATTGTGTGACTACCGAGAAGGGATCAAGCGGGTTTTGGTATATCGAGGGTGTCGAAGAGCTCCAATTGTTCCGGGGTGATTGT
>NZ_JAEPMO010000078.1 GCF_017643905.1 Marivita sp. | reverse complement strand
GCGCGAGGCCGTCGCCGCCTACCGCGCCAAGGCCGAGGGCAACTGCCTGACGGATGTGGCGTTTCACTTGATCGTCAAGGAAACCGATCCAGTCACTCTGGGTCAGGACCTCCCCGCACTGATCGAAGCGGGCTATACCAGTTTCAAGGTCTTCATGACCTATCAGGACTTGGCTCTGTCAGACCGGCAAATCCTCGAAGTCATGTCGGTGGCGAAAGCCCATGGCGCGATGGTGATGGTGCATGCGGAGAACGAGGATGCCATCGAATTCCTGCGCGATCGGGCCGAACGCACTGGCGAGACAGCACCATACCACCACGCCACCACGCGCCCTGTCCCCGTTGAGCGCGAGGCAACGCACCGCGCCATTTCGCTGGCCGAGATCGCGGGCGTGCCGCTGACTATCGTGCATGTCTCGAACGGCGAGGCGACCGAGGAAATCATGCGCGCGCGCCAACGCGGACTGACTGTGTTTGCCGAAACCTGTCCGCAATACATCACGCTGACGGCGGACGATCTGGACCGCGACGGGTTCGAAGGGGCGAAATATGTCTGCTCCCCGCCGCCGCGCACGCGGGACGAATGGGCCAATATCTGGCGCGGGATTGAAACCGGGGTGTTCGACCTCTTCTCGTCCGACCACTGCCCGTTCCGATTTGTCGACACCGCAGGCAAGGACGCGCCCGGTGCACGTCAGAGCTTTCGCAACATTCCCAATGGCATACCGGGCGTTGAGACACGTCTGCCGATCCTTTTCTCGGAAGGTGTCGTCAAAGGCCGGTTGTCGCTTGATCGCTTTGCCGCGCTGACCGCGACCAACCACGCGCGGCTTTACGGACTGTTCCCACGCAAGGGTTCGATCATGGTTGGTGCTGATGCCGATATCGCGCTTTGGGACCCGAGCCTTACGAAACCCATCCGTCAGACCGATCTGCACCACGGCAGCGACTATACGCCGTGGGAAGACTTCATGGTCACCGGCTGGCCTGTGCGCACCCTTTTGCGTGGAGTGACGACGATGCAGGACGGCGCGCCCGTCACTGCGCCCATGGGACAACACCTGACACGGGAGGCGCCGGATGTTCTTCGGTGATCCGTTCTTGCTTCCCACCCCTCAAGGAATGCGCCAATGACCACTGAACTCGCCACGACCCGACTTGGCATGTTGACACCGTCGTCCAACACTGTGCTGGAGCCGATCACCGCTGCGATGTTGCACGAACTGCCGGATGTCACAGCCCATTTTGCTCGCTTCCGGGTCGTCAAGATCTCGATGGAAGACGACGCGTTGGGGCAATTCACCAATGACCCGATGTTGGCAGCGGCGGACCTGCTTGCGGATGCGAAGGTGCAGTCGATCTGCTGGAACGGTACGTCGTCTGGGTGGTTGGGGTTCGACACCGACCGCGCCTTGATTGCCGAGATCGAAGACCGTACCGGCATACCCGCCTGTTCCTCCGTGCTTGCGATGAACGAACTGTTTGAAAGACTCGACGCAAGCCGCATTGGTCTCGTCACGCCTTACCTGCCCGAAATTCAAAGCCGGATCATCGCCAATTACACGTCGCACGGCTTCGATGTGGTTGCGGAACGGCATCTGAACGATCCGGGAAATTTCTCGTTCGCCACGTATAGCGAGGCGCAAATCCTGCAGCTGTGTCGCGAAGTGGCCGAAGCAAAACCGCAGGCGATCGCGATCTACTGCACCAACTTCAGGGGTGCCGGGGCTGCCGAACTGATTGAGGCGGAAACAGGTATTCCCGTACTCGACAGCGTGTCCACCGCACTTTGGAAATCCATGCTGGTGGCGGGGAATGACCCTGCCCGCATCCGGGGCTGGGGACGCGTGTTCGATGTCTGACCGTGATCTCATCGGATACGGGGCGTCGCCTCCTCAGATCCTTTGGCCGAACGGGGCACGTGTCGCCGTATCCGTGGCTGTGAACTTCGAGGAAGGCGCCGAGCTACAGGTGGGTGATGGTGACCCGGTCTCTGAACGCGTCGGTGAGATCGTCAGCGTCGTCAAGGACGGGAACCGCGATCAGGGGCAGGAACAGCTTTTCGCGTATGGCACGCGGGTCGGGCTGTGGCGCTTCCTTGATGCGCTGCGCCGGACCGAAACACCTGCCACGTTCCTGATGTGCGGCCGCGCGGTCGAGCGCAGTCCCGAACTTGCGCGTGCGGTCGCTGACGCCGGACACGAGACCGCGTGCCACGGTTGGGTCTGGCGGCCGCATTCGGATTACGCCGATGCTGTGGCGGAACGAAGGGACCTGCTGCGCGCAACCGAGGTGATTGAAAAAGAGACCGGGCAGCGCCCGCGCGGTTTCTTTTGCCGCGGTTCCGAAAGCGCGTGGACCCGCAGCTTGCTGGCCGAGGCTGGCTATCTCTACACCTCCAACGCCTTTGACGACGATCTTCCTTACAGCGATCCGACGGGACTTATCGTGGTGCCGTACAATCTGGACACCAATGACATGAAGTTCTTTCATCCCAATGGCTTCGTCCGCGCTATTGAGATGGTGGATTATGTTCGCGACGCGATTGAACAGCTTTTGATCGAGGCAGACCGCGGTCGGTCCTCAACCCTCTCCATCGGCTTTCATCTGCGCATCAGTGGCCGACCTGCCCGGTTCCGGGCAGTTACAGAAATTCTCGAATATCTGGCCTCACTTGAAGACCAGATCTGGCGGGCCCAACGCATCGACATCGCCCGTCACTTTGCCGCGACCTCCCCCGCGGCCAATACATCTCGGACCTGACAAGGAGAAATGACATGAAGACGACGATCCTCGCTTCCGCATTGGCGATGGCTACGGCGCTGCCTGCCATCGCTGAAACTGAAATCCGTGCCACTGGCCTTGTGTCGACGCACAAATTCCACACCGCGCTCGAACAGGAATTCTATGCCTCGCTGCCCGAAAAGACCGGGATTCCGCTGTCCATCAACTTCAATCCGTTGGACGTGATGGGTGTCGACATGCAGGACACGCTGCGCATGGTGCGCACAGGCACGTTTGACATCGTGCAGAGCACTGTAGGCGCCGCCGCGCGCGACGATGCGTTCCTTGAAGGCATCGACCTGATTGGCGTTTCAACTGACATGGATCAGCTTGCCGAAGTGGTCGCAGCATTCCGCCCCGAACTGGAAAAGCGCGTCGCAGAGAAGTTCAATGCAAAGCCGCTCGCCGTTTGGCCCTATGGCCCGCAGGTGTTCTATTGCAATGCCGAGATCGCCTCGCTCGACGATTTCGCGGGTCTTAAAGTGCGCAGCTATACCGCATCGATGTCCACACTGCTTGAAGCACTGGGAGCAAGCCCGGTCACCATGAGCTTCAAGGAAGTCTATCCGGCCCTGCAACGCGGCGTCGTGGACTGCGCCATCACCTCACCCACATCCGGCAATACCGGCAATTGGCCCGAGGTCACGACCCATTTCATGCCATTGGGCATTTCGTGGTCGGTCAACGCGCATTTCATCAACCTCGACACATGGAACAGCTTTTCGGACGAGGAAAAGGCCAAGCTTGAAACCGAATTTGCCGCCTTCGAGCAAGGCTTTTGGGATCTTGCCCGCAAGAACAACGGGTGGGCCACGGCCTGCAACACCGGCGGTGACGGCTGCGAGAATTACACGCCATTCAACATGGTTCTGGTGGAACCGAGTGCCGAAGATCAGGCCAAGGTGACCGCGGCCACGATGGAAAAGGTGCTGCCGGGATGGGCCGAAAGCTGTGATGCCGGGTTTGCCGACTGCTCCAAGATCTGGAACGCGACGGTGGGCGCCGCGCGCGGTATTTCGCTGAACTGAAGTGTCCACCGGGCGCGTGACCCCGCGCCCGGTTCGGACCGGAAGGGTATCGCCAACATGCGAATGATTGGAATCCTTGGAGGATATGCCTGTCTGGGCCTTTCCTTCCTGATCGTGATCGAAATCCTGGCCAGAAAGCTGTTGAATGTTTCACTTCAGGGAGTGGATGAAATTGGCGGCTATGTCGTCGCGATTGCGGGCACCTTCGGGATGGCGCTGGCCGCAGTCGAACGGGCCCATACACGCATTGACGTGTTGCTGTTGCGCCTGCCGTTCCGGATGCAGGCCGCACTGAACCTTCTGGCCTATGTGGCACTTGGGTTGGGTGCCGCATTCATTGCCTACATGAGCTGGCAAACCCTTTCGGAAAGCCTTCTGTTCAACTCTGTCTCGTCCAGCCCGTTGCAGACCCCGCTTTGGATTCCGCAATCACTTTGGGTCGCGGGACTGATTGTCTTTGCTGTCGCCGCGCTCTGGTCCGCGTGCCGGGGTGTCTATGCGCTGCGCAACGGGCTGGAGGCAGCAAGCCGCGCACTGGCCCCACCCAGTATCGCCGAAGAAATAGAAGAGGCCCGCAAATGATTGATGTCACAGGCGCAAGCATCGGCTTTGTCATCATGCTTGGGCTGATGTTCATCGGTCTGCATGTGGGCATTGCAATGCTGGCGACGGGCATTCTTGGCGCTCTCGTCTATTTCGGACCGCCGGTTCTGATGTCCTTTGGCACGAACCTCTGGGCCACGATGAACGACTTCCTGCTGACGACGATCCCCTTGTTCGTCTTGCTGGGTGAAATCCTCCTGCGCGCCGGGATCACCCGGAACATGTATGACAGCCTGTCGGATTGGCTGAGCCGCCTGCCCGGCGGGCTGCTGCACACCAATATCGGCGCATGCGCAATGTTCTCGGCAGTGTCCGGGTCATCGGTTGCAACAGCCGCAACCATCGGCACCGTGGCCTTGGACGAATTCAAACGTCGTGCCTATCATGAACCCTTGGTGCTTGGCACCATCGCGGCGGGAGCGACGCTTGGCATCCTGATCCCGCCTTCGGTGAACCTGATCATTTACGGCGCCCTGACCAACACCTCGATCGGGCAGCTTTTTGCCGCTGGCATTCTTCCGGGCCTGATGCTCACCGGGTTGTTCATGGTGATCATTGCGGTCATCGTTCTGATCCGGCCATCGCTCGCGGAACCTGTCCAGCCGCCCGCCGCGCGCGCCGACCGTCTGCGGCGCTTGCGCCACCTTCTGCCACCTCTGGCGATCTTCGTCGTCGTGATGGGGGCCATCTATGGCGGTTGGGCCACCCCGACCGAAGCCGCGGCCATCGGCGTGGTGATGGCTTTCGGACTGGCATGGCACAACAAGGCGCTCAGCTTTCCCATGCTGCACGCGGCTTTCATCGCCACGATCAAGACGTCGGCGATGCTGCTCTTCATCATCACGGCCGCGTTCTTTCTGAATTTCATCGTGGGCTTGCTGGGCGTGCCCCAGGCGATGAGCCGCGTTATCACCAATCTTGGCCTTTCCGCAACCGAAATGATCCTGATCCTTGTCCTGTTTTATCTCGTCATGGGGTGCTTTCTGGAAACCCTGTCGATGATGGTGGGCACGATCCCGGTTGTCATGCCGGTGATCCTGCATCTGGGCATTGACCCGGTTTGGTTCGGGATATTCCTTGTCATCATGATGGAACTTGCCCTGATCACACCTCCGGTCGGCATGAACCTCTATGTTGTCCAAGGCGTGCGCGGACGGGGCGAGCTGGCGGATGTGTATCGCGGCATCCTGCCCTTTGTCTTTGCCATGCTGGTGATGATCGCCTTGATCATCATATGGCCTCAGATCGTGCTGGTGGTGCCCGGATGGCTCTATTGACCGCGCTTGACCGTGCCAAACGGCTTTTTGACGAACTGGCCACGCTCAGCACCGATGCGCCGGGGGTGACGCGGGCCAGTTTTGGCCCGATCGAGGATGCCGCCCACGCCATGATCGCCCGAGAAGCCGTGGCGCTGGGGCTCGAGACCCGGACGGACTCGATTGGCAATCTTTACGTGACCCTGCCCGGAACGGACCGCGACGCGCCTGTCCTGATGACAGGCTCCCATCTCGACTCGGTCCCCCATGGCGGCAATTTCGATGGCGCGGCAGGGGTGATCGCCGGCTTGGTGCTGCTTGAGCATCTGAGCGACGGCCCGCAGCCCCCGTGCGACGTGACCCTGATGGCCATCCGCGCCGAGGAAATGATCTGGTTCCCCGAGCACTACCTTGGCAGCCGCGCTGCATTTGGCCTCCTGCCCCGCGATGCGCCAGATCGTGTCAAGCGCAGCGATACGAGGCGCAGTCTGGCGGAGCATATGGCCGAGGCCGGTTTCGATCCGCAGGTGATCCGCGATGCCAAGCCCCAGCTTTACCGCAATGACATCGCGGCCTTCGTCGAGGTGCATATCGAACAAGGCCCCGTTCTGGTGGAAGCCCAGCGCCCGGTTGGCATCGTTTCAGCAATCCGAGGAAACATCCGGCACAGGTTCTGCCGAATTGAGGGCGAAACAACGCATGCGGGCGGCGTTCCTCGCCAAAGCCGCAGGGACGCTGTTCTGGCCGGTGCGGAACTGGCGCAGGCGATGGAAACCTATTGGTTGCAGACCGAAGCCAAGGGTGATGACTTTGTGCTGACTTTGGGTGAATTCACCACCGATCCCAATCTGCATGGCATCACCAAGGTGCCCGGTCTTCTGACTTTCACGCTGGATGTCCGCAGTCAGGACGACACTGTTCTGAACCTGTTCGAACGGTGGGTGCAGCAACAGGCCCGCGAAATCGGCGACCGGCGTGGCGTACGGATCGATATTGGCCCCTACACTCAATCCGCCGCTGCGCCGATGGAGGCAAGCCTGCGGCGCGGGCTTGTCATGGCAGCGGAAAAGCGTGGTATCGATTATCTCGAACTGCCGTCAGGCGGTGGCCATGATTGTGCAACGTTCGCAAGCCTCGGCATTCCGTCCGCGATGCTGTTCATTCGCAATGAGAACGGAAGTCATAATCCGAACGAACATATGGATTTTCCTGATTTCTCACAGGCCTGTTCCGTGTTGACGACATGGGTGGAAGACGTGCTGTTCGGAGAAACGTCCGGAATGATCCGTTAGTGTGAGCCGACATTGCCCGGCTATGGTTTGGCGGGGCCAGCGAACCACCACCGGGAGAATGCGCTCTTTCTGAACCGTATCCCCACCAAATGCAAAGAGCGCAGACCACACCACGCTTAACGCAATCAAGGACCACACCACGCTTAACGCAATCAAGGACCACACATGACAACCGTCGGCAGACGGTATCGCAGGTCGCAAGAGCAGCCGAAACGCGTGAGGCGTCGACGCCCCGGGGACATGGTCGAGGCCGGGCCGTGCGATGTGCTGGCATCCGATCACTTTCACCCAGCCATGCTGGCCGCCGAGTGCAAGTTCCATGCAGGTACGCTTTCGGAAGGTTCTGTCATGGCGCTGTGTCTTTGACGTGCCACCAACGTCCGTGACAACGAATCCTGCCTTATGGAGCCATCCACATGACCCCTCTCAAGATCGGAGCCTGCCTGAAAGCCTCAGAAATCGCGGATCACCGCGCGTGGTTGTTCGATGCCGCTCGTGACATCGAAATTCAGGACTTCATGTCATTTGCGGCACTCTCAACCGAGTTTGAGGACCGCATCTCGGCAGTCAAGTCCGCGCTCGCGGGGCACACGGGGCGCATTGGCATCCATGGACCGTTCGAGGGGCTTGATATCGACAACAAGGACGCCGAACTGCAACCGCTCATCACGGCGCGCCTGCTGAAGGCACTTGAGGCCGCAGACCGCATCGGCGCACGGCAGATGGTCCTGCATTCACCCTACACGCTCTGGTTCCAGAACAACGTGTTCAGCTGGAAAGGTTATGCCGAAACCAAGCTGGAGCGCATTCAAGATACACTTGGTCCGGTTGTGAAAGCTGCCGAAGACTCTGGCCAGACACTCGTGATCGAAAACATCCAGGACGTACGGCCCGAAACACGCCGCGCCATGGTGGACAGCTTCAACTCCAGCGCCATCGCCCTTTCGATCGACACCGGGCATGCACAACTTGCCCGTCGCATGTCGGGTGCGCCCCCGGTCGAGGATTTCGTGCGCGACGCAGGCGATCAGCTGGCTCATGTCCATCTGCAGGATGTCGACGGCCATGCGGACCGTCACTGGGCACCGGGAGAAGGTGAAATCGAGTGGACCGCTGTATTCCGGGCTTTGGGTGAGTGCCAAAGTGCGCCGCATCTGGTTCTCGAATTGCGCGACAAGGCTGACATTCCCAAAGGCTATCGCACTTTGAGCGATCTTGGTCTGGTCATCTGAACCAGACCGCTTCACTGCAAACTTGCCGAATCGAAATCCGACCCACAGCGTCAACTGGTTGTTACACTGCAGGTGGGTCGGTTTATGACGTACTACATCGCTGAGCTTGATGAAACGCAGCAAGTCGTTGCAGTCTGGATCAAAGAGAAAACGTCGCGCGGACCCCGCGTCTTTGATCCCAAGAAGCACATCTTCGACGACACCTCGCAGGCGGAGTTCTTTGGCACTCCGAAGGAAAAAATACTCGGTTGGATTTCCGGCCTGCAAGCCAACTCCGGGAATGGTTTGTCGAACTGACGCTCAAACGGAACCCGCCGTTCGAACACGATATGTGACAACGTCCGGCAAATAGGGTGGCGGGGCCATCGGGTCGATTGTCGCCTCAAGTCGCGCAGCCAAATCATGCGACCGGACATTGTCCGGGTCGATTCCGAGCGCTGGCACATCGCTGTCAAATAGACACTGCACATGCAGCGCGAGATAGGATGGGCCGAGGCCCGCGCCCATCCAACTGCTCTGTCCGATAAACGTGTCTATGCCCCGCGCGCCTTTAGGCAGCGCGGCCAAAGGATGGTCTTGATAGGCATGAATGTCATAGTCCTGAATATAGGCGACATCCGTCCCATCCCGCGTCACGATCCACTGCGCCACACGATGGTCGGTCAGATGGTCCTCCAACGCATCCGTTTCGCCGGAACCACCCCAATGCGCCGAATTGCGCGGGTCCGCCAGCCATTGCGCAAGCATGCCAAGGTCGGCTGCGTTCAGTGCGCGAAAGCCGATCCTAGCGGTACTTCTCGATGAAGGCATCAATCTCAAGGCTCCGGATATCTGGCAAGGCCGCCTTGTAAGCTTCGCGCGACCAGTCCCAGACGGCAATCTCTTGAAGGGCCTCGGCCTGCTGTTCGGTAAAACGGCGTTTGATCTCTCTCGCAGGGACGCCTCCGACAACGGTATAGGGGGCCACATCTTTGGTCACGACAGCCCCTGCCCCGATCACCGCGCCTGTCCCGACCGTCACTCCTGCGGTGATTGTCACGCCATGCCCGATCCAGACGTCATGGCCAATCGTCACCCAATCCGCCTTGCGCCATTCGAAACAGTCGTGGTCGTCCTCACCCAGTCCATACGCTTCGGCACGGTAGACGCTGTGATGCTGTACGGCGCGCCATGTCGGGTGGTTGCCGGGGTTGATGCGCGCGGAATTGGCGATCGAGCACATCTTGCCGATGCTGGTCCAGACCACGTGGCAATGCTGAGTGATATAGGACCAATCCCCCATCGACGAGGCCCGCATTGACGTGCCTTTGCCCACTTCGGTCCAGACCCCAAGTTCGCAATCGACGACACTCGCCTCCGGGTGAATATTCGGGGCCTCGGTGAGGTGTTTCTTGGATCCAGCGCCACTCATGTCAGGGTCTCCAGAAAGCTGTTGGTCGCGCGACGCCCGGGCAGCCGGACCTTGCAAAGCTCAAACCTATTGAAGAAGTCCAATTGCTTGCGGCGGCCGTCTCGTGCCGTCGAAACGATAAACCACAAAAAACCGGGCAACATCCGCAAGCGCTCCGTGCAGCCTTCGGCCATGTCAGGGCGGGTTCGTCCTCTGTAACGAAGCCCACCGCGCACCACCCGGATAATCCGCTGCCAAACGGGCACATCCAGCCAGATAAGCATATCTGCCCGAACGCGACGCAGATGAAACGTGCTGGAGTTGTTGCCCTCGAAAACCCACGCTTCCTGAGCCACTATCCGTTCGACCTCCAGCAGTTGCCCGTCCTTGGATCGCTCGACCCAGCCCGGCAGCCAGAACACCTCGCGATCCATGTGATAAACAGGCAGGTTCAGGGCCGCCCCGACCTGCTGCGCCAGTGTACTCTTCCCAGACCCGGCGCCGCCAATGATCATGATCCGCCGCAAACGGCTCACTTCGCCAGTTCCGTCTTGCCGATCAGCCTTTGCCGGATCAGACCGGACAGCCAGTCGATGACGTAAACCATGGCGATGATCAGAAAGATGATCGACCAGGCCTCGCCCCATTTGTAGGCCGCGATGCGGTCGGACAGAAGAAAGCCGATTCCGCCTGCTCCGACAATGCCGAGAATAGTGCCGGAGCGCACATTGGACTCGAAGTTGTAAAGCAGGATCGACATGATCACCGGATTGACCTGCGGGGCAATGCCGTAGCGGATCTGCTGCAGGCGCGACCTGCCCGAGGCTTTGACGCCTTCAACGGGTTTGTTCGACGTGTTCTCGATTGCCTCGGAAAACAGCTTAGCAAAGGTGCCGATCTCGCTCACCGCGATGGCGAGGATACCGGCGAGCGGTCCAAGACCGAAAGCCCGGATGAAGATCAGCGCAAGGATCAGCGTTTCGAAGGCGCGGATCACGTCATAGCCACGCCGCGTCGACAGGCGCAACCAGTTCAGCCGGTTGACGTTCTTGGCACCTAGAAACGAGAGCGGAAAGGCAAAGACCGCCCCAAGCACCGTGCCAAGAAAGGCAATCGCCAGAGTCTCGCCCAGTCCGTTCAGGATTTCCGAGAACTCCGCCCAAGTCGTCCAGATGTAGGGTGGGAACATGAAGCTTGCGACAGTACCGAACCGCCCCAGACCCTCCCAGATACGAGCCGGTGAGAAGTTGAAATCATAGAGACACCAGCAAAACAGCGCCACGAAGAAGGTCCAGAGCGCATGGCGGCGCAGGCGGATCGGCAAGGGCGCTTGAAAGGCCAGCGGGACCCGTTCGCGTGCTTCGACGATCTGCTCTTGAGTGATGGTCATGGCCGGTTCTCCTCAAGATGAATGATCCGGTGGCGCAGCTTTTCCGACCCATAGTCGATGATCATCACGGTGACGAAGATGATGACGAAAAGCGCCGAAAGGTCCGTGTATTCCTGAAAGCTCATGGCGGTACGGAATTCCTGCCCCAGACCACCCGCACTGACATATCCGATGATCGACGAGGCGCGCACGTTGATCTCGAAGCGCAGCAGGGTGTAGCTGATGATATTCGGCAGGACCTGCGGAATGGCGCCGTAGCGGATTTGATCGAACCACGTGCCTCCTGCGGCCTTGACGCCTTCCAGCGGGCGCATGTCGATGTTCTCGTTCACCTCGGAATAGAGCTTGCCCAAAGCGCCAGCCGCGTGCAGGCCGATGGCCAGAACCCCAGCCATCGGGCCCACAGAGAAGCAGAACACAAAAATCAGCGCCCAGACCAGTTCGGGCACGGTGCGGGCGATCTCAAGGTAGCGGCGGGTGATCCAGAGCACCCATTTGTTCGGCGCAAGGTTCCGTGATGCCGGGAACGACAAAAGAAATCCGCCGATCACCCCAAAGACGGTCGCCATGAAAGCGATCAGGATGGTTTCGAACAAAAGCTCCATCCAGATCTTCCAGCGCCAGAACCAGTTGGCGAAATCAGCGCCAAGGGTCTCCCAGCGCAGGGTCGGGATGGTCTTTTCGATGTATTCGCCAAGGCGCGGGATGCCCGCCGGGATGATCCAGCGCCATTCGCGCGATCCGCCCGGCATTGTCACCTGCGTGACCTTGAAGAAGTCGCCAATCCAAGTGGTGAATGCAAGAGCCAGAAGAAACAGGATTGTTCCAATGGTCCAGCCCAGCCGCGCCCGTCTGCGTTGGGCGGCATAGTCCAGCTCAAACTGGGACATTGCCGTAGCGCTGTCTGTCAGATGGGATTGGTCGAAATCAGCTGTGGCGGTCATGGCGATCCTCGTGAGCGCAACAAGGGCTGTCTGGACCCACGCGCGTCGTGGATGCACCCGTGACGCCATCGTGGGCCACGGGTGCAGGGCGGAGCAAACCCCGCATCAAACGGTCAAAGGCTTACGACCCGGACCGACGCTGTTCCTTGATCCAAGCGCGCATGTCGACGATCCACTGGTAGCGATCATGGTCGACGCGCACGAAGCCGTCATCCGGGTTCGGATTGTCGGCAGTCCAGGAGGAATAGAGCTTGTAGCCTTCCGGATCAGCTGTCGGGAAGCTTTCGATGGCGGCGGTCACGTCTTCGATCAGCGCTTCCGGCAGGTTCTTGCGGAAGGTCCAGGGTCCAGAGGTGATTTCCGGGCTCTGCCAGATCTTGCAGACCAGACCGGGCTCGATCATGCCTTTGTCTTCC
Organism: Marivita sp.; assembly: GCF_017643905.1. Classification (GTDB taxonomy): domain Bacteria; phylum Pseudomonadota; class Alphaproteobacteria; order Rhodobacterales; family Rhodobacteraceae; genus Marivita. The sequence continues at coordinate 9,027 of NZ_JAEPMO010000078.1, read as the reverse complement.
ATGCGCTGGTAGACGCCATCAGTCTCGTTGTCCTGATAGGTCGCCGCGGTGTCGAAGGTGCCGTTGACAACGCCTGTCACACCAGCTTCGTGGCTGCCCGAGAAGGTCACGGTGCTGAAGAATTCCTCCGGCTTGAAGCCTTCGCCAGTCACCATGTTGAAGTAAGGAACGGCGTAGCCGGACGTGCTGTCCGGATCGGCAAAGGCATGAACCTTGCCCTTGGCATCTTCGAGGCTCTTGATGCCGCTGTCGCAGCGGGTCACGACGATGGAGTAGTAGCCGGTGTCGCCGTTCAGGGCTTTGCCGGTCAGGGTCGGAACGACGCCGCCATCCGTTGCGGTGTAAGCCGCTGCATAGGCAGAAGAGCCGAGGCGGGCAATTTCAATCTGATCGGCTGCAATCGCCTGGATCACGCCGTCGTAGTTGCCGGCGGTGAAGATTTCGACCTTCACACCCAGAGTTTCTTCCAGGTAGACGCGCAGCGGCTCATTGCGCATCAGGCGATCTTTTTCGTTCTCGCCGGACAGGATACCGAACTTGAGAACCTGGTAGTCGTCTTTCCAGACTTCTGCTGTGGCTGCGGTTGCCATGATGGCGACAACCGCCGATGTGGTGAACAGTTTCATGGGTCATCTCCCCGTTGGTTGATTTTGGCAGTCGAGTTGGATGTTTCAGATCAGGCAGTCACCGCGATCCGTTGTGTCGAGGTCACGGCTTCGTTGAAGTCACGCAGGCCTTCGGTCCCGTAGATGTCGCGGACAACGTCATCGGTGAGCTGCGTGGCCGTTCCGTCAAAGAACACGCGCCCCGCGCGCATCGCGATGATGCGGTCGCAATAGGCACGTGCTGTGTCGAGCGTGTGGAGGTTGACCAGAACGGTCAGCCCGTCTTCGGTGTTGATCTGCTTCAACCCGTCCATCACAAGCGTGGCATTCGCAGGGTCGAGCGAGGCGATGGGTTCGTCCGCCAACATGATTTTCGGCTGCTGGACCAACGCCTTCGCGATGGCCACGCGCTGCTGTTGACCACCTGAAAGGGTGCCCGCGCGTTGCAGCGCCTGCGGAACAAGATCAAGCCGGTCGAGCGCGCGCAACGCCATCGTGCGCTCTTCATCCGTGAACCGCATGGCCATGGAGCTGAAGAACCCATGTTCCGCCAGACGCCCGATCAGGACATTGGTCAGCACATCCAGACGGTCCACCAAATTGAACTGCTGAAAGATCATTGCGCAATCACGCCGCCAAGCGCGCAGGGCCTTGCCCTTGAGCGTGGTGATCTCGACCCCATCAAACGAGATAGAGCCTTCGGATGGATCAATCAGGCGATTGATCAGCCGCAGCATCGTGGATTTGCCTGCCCCGGACCGACCGATCACCCCTACGAACTGTCCCGGCTCGATATCAAGAGTGACCTTGTCGACGGCGCGCGTCTCGCCAAAGACACGGGACACATTGGACAGTGACAGGGTGGCAGCCATGACGATTCATCCGAATGAATTTCCTTGGCCCGACCCTACGCATCAAACGTAACAATTAGTGCACTGCCCAATGACAATTCATTGAACTTCGCACTTATTGACTTAGGCAAACACCGGTGCGCGGGACACCGTCACGTCCAAAGTCCCGTTGTTGTAAACAACCTCGCCCGCACAAAGGGTCACCGCAACACGGCCCCGGCCATCTGTCACAAACAGGTCTGCACGCTTGCCTACCGTCAACTCACCCCGGTCCGACAAACCAAGCGCCCGGGCCGGGTTGATCGACGCCAGACGCACGGCGCCGGCAAGACCATTCGGATCACTGGGTGCCAAAGCATGAATCGCCGCGAGCATCGCGCCCGGGTGATAATCCGATGCCAGAATGTGCAGCAGGCCCGCAGCATGCAGATCCCGCGCAGACAGATTGCCAGAATAGCTCTGTCCCCGCATCGCATTGGGCGCGCCCATCGCCATCATCAAACCTTTCGCCACGGCGGCTTGAGCGGCTTCGAGAGTGACCGGGAATTCGGCGATCTTGGCTCCCATATCAGCCATCAGGTGGGCCTTTGACACGGTGTCGTCGTCATGGCTCGCAAGGCTTACCCCATGTTCGGCACACATGCGAGAAACGGCGCGAATATTGCCCATGAGGATTTCCTGCGGGCGCGACCGAACGGCAATCGCATTGGCCACCATCTGGCGGGCTTCGGTTTCCGAGATCCCGTGATGCGCCGCCTTGTTCTTCACATGCACTTCAAGGTTCCGGTATTGCCCCTGCCCCGGCGTGTGATCCATGAGAGACACCAGATCGACCTGTCCATCGTCGAGCAGCTGTTCCAGAACGCCAACCGCGTTGTCGAAGGTGAAATCGAACCTTGCGTGGATCCTGTGATCGACCCGGCAGGTGTCGCGCATCCCGTGAAGTTGGCGAATGACCTGACTGGTATGCGTGTAGGATCGGCGTTCGCCGTCACGTGCACCGCGCGAAAAGGAAACCGCGGCATAGGCCGTGGTCACACCCGCTGCCGCAAGCCGCGCATCCAGAGAGGCCAGCGCCACCTCCATCGGGAAATCCACGCGCGCGCGCGGCTCCAGTTCCAGCTCGATCATGTCGCCGTGCATGTCGATGAATCCGGGATACACCGTCAGGTCTGGCCCCGTCATACCGCCGGGTACAGGGCGTTCGACCACCTCGGCAATCTTTCCGTCTTCGATCCGCAAAGAGGCGTGTTTCACCACACGGTCGGGAAGCACCAGAGTAACATCAGAGATCCACATCGATCCGGTCCTCGCTCTTGATGAAGTCAGGTGTGAGATCGACCACGCGGTCGATCAGCTTTTCCACGTCTCCGGGGTGATGGAACACCCCGATCATCGCGGTGCCTGCGGCCTTGAGTTCTTCGAGGCGCGAAACCAAAGCGGCCCGCGCATTCGCGTCAAGTGAAGCCGTCGGCTCGTCCAGCAGCAACAGCTTTTGCGGCAGGATCAACGCCCGCGCTAGGTTCACCTTTTGCTGTTCGCCACCCGAGAAAGTAGTCGGGTAGGCCTTCCAAAGCTCCTGCTTGACCCCAAACGTCGCCAGCGCCTCGCGCGCACGGATCAAGGCTTCGTCCGCAGGAATACCGTGCAACCGCAGCGGTTCGGCCACGATCGCCTCTGCGCTGACACGGGGGCGGGCCTGCAGGAACTGCGTGACAAACCCGATCTCGGTCCGTCGAAGATGCGCGATGTCGATATCGGCCGCACGGGCCAGATCGATGGGTCCATCGTCGGAATGAAACCGGATCACACCGGCGCGCGGCAGGTAAGAGCGGTAGAGCGTCCGCAAGAGAGTCGACTTGCCTGCGCCATTGGCCCCTTTAAGCAGCACAAATTCCCCAGCCCCGACGGTGAACGAGATGTCCTTGAACGCCTCGATCTGGTTGCCGAGATGATGCAGGGTAAAGCCTTTGCTCAGGCCTTCGATGTCCAGAACCGGGATCATAGCTTTGCATGCACCAATTGTTGTGTGTAGGCATGCTGCGGATCCTGGAAGATCTGGTCGGCCAGCCCCGCCTCGACCACTTCTCCGCCCTTCATGACCATAACGCGATCCGCCAGCGTCTTGATGACCCCCAGGTCGTGACTGACAATCACCATTGTGATCCGGCGCTCCTGCTGAAGCCGCTTCAACGTATCCAGAACCAGCGCCTGAACACTCACATCCAGACCCGTGGTCGGTTCATCCAGCAGCAAAAGCGCTGGCTCCAATGCGATCGCCTTGGCCAGTTGCACCCGCTGCTGCATCCCGCCAGACAGTTCGATGGGCGGCGCATCCAGCCGGTCGAGCGGAAACTCCGACGCCTCAAGCGCGGCGGTGGCTTTGGCGCGCAGCGTCGCGAAACTGCGTTCACCCGCCACCAAGAGCCGCTCGGCCACGTTGCCCGAGGACGAGTGCTTCATCAGCAGCCCCAGATGCGGGTTCTGGTAGACGATCCCGATCCGCGTCGCGCAGAGCATCCGGCGTGCGAACCGGTCGAGGTCGAAAAGATTGCCCTCCACATCTGGCAGGTCGAGCGTATAGCTTCCCGTGTCCGGTGTTTCCTCGAGGTTCATCATGCGCAGCAACGTCGACTTGCCCGAGCCACTTTCGCCGACGATCCCCAGCACCTCGCCGGGATAGGCGATAGCGGACACATCGCGCAGCGCGTTGACCGATCCATAGGATTTCGACACGTGATGCACCTGCAAAAGCGGATGCGTGGTGACGATACGCGGTGCATCGAGTGTGAGCGTCATGACGGCATCTTCCCGTTCTTGTACCAGGTCTCGCCGAGGGCGACCTCTTCCCCGTCGCGGCGGCGGATCGCCTTGACGCCCCATGCGCTGTCCGACACTTCGAAGACCGAAGTACCGTCATCCTGCGGGATCTCGTTCATGAAAAACCCGCGCGTGCCAGAGCGATGACAGGTCAGGTCAGCGTGATCCTCGACCTTGTAGGGCACGTCCGAGAACACCAGCGGCTCGACCCGTGTAAAGGGCGGCACCGCGAAGATGCGCTTTTCCCGTCCCGCCGACAAAATGGTGAGGTGCTTCGCCATGTGCAGCTTGGGCACGTCCCAGCGCGGGATCGGAGACGGCGTCATCACGTGGCGCCCATGCACCAGGCTGGGATAGCTGGCCCCCTGCATCACCCGCCCGGACCGGACGATCTGTTCGTAAAGCTGGAGCCACATCCGCCCGTAATCCGCATCCGCATGCATCTGTCGGGCAATGGACATGTTCGGCTGCACCGGGCGCAGCGGTTCCGGGTTCGGCACCTGCAAGACCAACACCTGATCTTCGCGCAAAACTTCCTCCGGGATGCGGTGGCGCGACTGGATCAGGTCCGCATCAAGCGTGTCCATCGTGGTTGGCGTGCCCGCCACCCGCGCAATGAACCGCCGGATGGACGCGGCATTGACGCTGTCATCGGCCCCTTGGTCGATCACCTTGACCCGCATCGACGGGTTCACCAGCGTGAGCGACACCTGAAGCCCACCCGTGCCCCACCCGCGCGCCATCGGCACTTCGTGGCTGGCATAGGGCATCTGGCATCCCGGCACCGCGATGGCCTTGATCATCTTGCGCCGTATTTCACGCTTGGCCGAGGCATCCAGAAAACCATAGGACATTGGTTCCCACGGTTTGGTCAGGGCATGAAGTGTCATTCCGCGGGCTCCGCGCTTTTTTCCTTGGCGGCCTTCTTGGCCTTCGCATCGCGCATCGCATAGAGGCTGGACTGGAAGGTGACGTAATGCGGCAGCTTGAAGTGGATGCAGAAGCCGGAGCTTTCCACGCCTTCAGTGTGGTAGAGGAAGAACTCCTCTTCCGTCGCAGAGCCTTTGGGCGCGCTTTTCGAATTCAGGTCCAGTGTGGCCGCAGCAATCACCTTGACCTCATTCCAGCCCAGCGTCGCGGAAAAGCCCAGTTCAAGCTGTTCGCCTTTCTTGGACACCACCTCGGCCTGGCTCACCTTGACGCGCCCGGCGCTGAACTGCGTCCCGCGCGGATGGGTGACAACCACCTCAGCTTCGGCCAGACGCAACTCATTGACCGTCGGGTGCGCCTGCCCATAGCCGCGCTGCGCGGCATAGCCCAGCGCCAGTACCCCGCCTGTTTCCGCACGGGCAAGGCTTTGCAGCGTGTGCGCGCGTTTTGCCGGGAACAAGAGCGGTTCTCGGGTGACATCCGGGATGTCGTTGCCGGTCTGGGTGTCGGGGACTGCGGCGCGGAGCAGACCATTCTCGGCCTGCCACGCAGCAACGGACGGCTGGTTCGCCGGAGCGGGCTTTGCCGCAGGCTCCACCGGTTCGGGCCTGTGTGTCTGACCGTCCAGCACCTCGGTCGCCAGAATGCGGTGCGCATAGTCCAGCGTTGGCCCAAGCACCTGCCCGCCGGGAATATCCTTGAACGCGGCCGAAATGCGCCGGTGGGTAAACAGCGCATCTTGCGTCACGGGTTCGGCGACCGCGATGCGCGGCTGCGTCGTCCGCCATGCCCGCAGCAAAAGGACCGCTTCGTACAGCTCGCCGCCGGTTTGCGCCAAAGCCAGCGCTGCGAGGTCTTCATCGTAAAGCGACGCTTCGCCCATCACCCGGTCGATAAGATAGGGCATCGCGCTGCGGATCTCGGCCACACGCTCGGGCGTGATGTCTCCTAGCTCGGCCTTGAACAGGCGCTGGGACTGTTCAATCGCGCGTTCGCCTCCGCGTGTCGCCACATACGCCATCAGAGCACCTCTACCGTTGTGGAGCGCGGCACGCCAAGCAGACGCTGACCGTCGACCAGCAAAACCTCGAACCCCATCGGATACCGCATTGCGCGCGCCCGACGGGGCCAGAAGTCACCCGGCAATCCGCCGACCGTCACGATCACATCACCCGCGATCCCCGGTCCAGTCAGGCGCAGGCGCGCGCCCGCCGAAAGATCGGCGTCAACCACCAGCGTTGCGCCATCGTCGGGATGAAGATCAGACCCGCACCTTACCTGATCCAGCAGTGTCAGTGGTACGTCGGTGACAAAGATGTGGTCCGCATCGTCCGGAGAGACCATCACCGCGCCTGTTCTTCGCACCATTTCGGCCAGATCTGGATCTTGGCAATGCACAGAGCACTCCCTGTCGATCAGCGCCTCGACGATCTGGGACATGCCTGCTTCCGGAAGTTTCTGCATCAGTCCCGGACGGGCAAAAGCCCATATGATCGCATCAAAGGCGGCATTGGTGCGCGCTTCGAATTCGGACGGGACGGGATGAACACTCATCAGAATGTCTCCATATCAACGCGCGTGGCTTCGACCCGGCGTAGGGTTTCAATGTCGGTCGTCTTTTGCGCTTTGGACGCTGCTTCGAGGAAAGACAGGCATTCGACCTGCGCGTGTCCAAGTGCCACCGCGAGGTCGACGATTGCCATGGCCATCGCCGCTTCGAGGTCACGCCCACGGCGCATGCCGTATCCTTCTTGCCCCCCTGCCCCGATGCGCGCCTCGCTCACCAGAACCTCGCCCAGGTGAAAATGGGTGCCCTGTGCTGTGTCCCGCATGGGAAGCATCACAAGCCCGGTTCGGTTCTCGATCACCTCGATGTCCGGCAAATCAGCGATGAGCGGTTCTGCAAACGCCTTGAGCGCCATGTCATCCGCTCGGGCCAGCACCGACAGCTGCGCCTCGTGTGTCCATCCCGGCAATCCCTGCGCCATATCCGTCATGATCCTTGATCTCCACTTGTATCAACGCTGAACCGCACGCGTGCGGCTGACCAGATCACCTCACTGAAAGCCAAATGCGTACCATCAAGCTCGGCATCTACCGCGCTGATGACGATGACAGGCATGTCGGAATGCTGGCGCAACTGGCGCGCCTCGTCTGCGCTGGCAGGCCGCGCATACATCTGCGTGCTGGCCCGCACGTAATCCTCAATTCCATAGGACGCATAGACCTGCGACACGGATCCAAGCGCTTCCCGTCGTTCAGCGTAAGACAAAAAGCGTTCTGCGTCGTGATAGATCGTCCCGAAAGAAACGGGAACGTCATCTGCCAGCGTCAGACGCCGGGTCGCAATCACCTCTGCGCCGGTGTCGAGCTTGAGTTGTGACGCAATCCGCGCGGTGGCCTCGAGCCTGTCGACGCCGAGCATGATGCCCGAGACATCGACGCCCTGCGACGCCATGTTGCGCCGCAGACGCGTGCGTTGACCGATGGTGTATTCCAGCTTTGGCAGCGATTGAACAAAGGTCCCTCGCCCCTGCTCGATGCTCAGATGGCCCGTCTTGGCAAGCTCCGCGATGGCCCGCCGAACACTGTGCCGTCCGGCTTGGTGAATATGCACCAATTCCGGTTCGGTCGGGAGCTTCATCCCGGGCTCAAGGACACCATCCATGATTTCTTTTTCCAGAGTTGCGCGAATTTCGCGCCAACGATCTCGTTTGATAGCAACATTCATCCGAATGAATCACGCTATGCCGATCCCTTGTGACAGCGATGTGTCAACTTCAACAAAGATCGGTGACGAACTGACGGTGCTATCGCGGCCCCGCCAGTGACGTTCTTCTGACAAAGTAGCGCGGAACGCGCTGTATGACATGCGGGAACGCGCGCACAGTGACCACGCATATCATGTCAGCAAGAGGTGCAGGCCGTCCGATGCGTTTTGAACTGGGTCCGGTCATGCGCGGAGGCCACGTTCATGGGTCTAAGAAATCGGCGTTCCAACGGCGCGGAGTTCTATGCGGGATCCGCTCTCGATGTAATGGATTCCCAATGCTGACCCATTGCAACAATACACGAGGTGCCGTTGGCATAATTCTGTACCAGCGTCCAATCCCCGCTTGACGGGGCAATCCACACTTCGAGCAGCGCATCCGGGCCCCGCATGCCGCGGCCCATCTTTTGTGCGCCGTGGATCGTGAGAAGCTGTTTCTCCAGCCGCGCGCTGTCATCACAGAAAAGATCAGATATCGCCGCCGCCTCGGCCCGTGGACCGATGACGAAGGCGCAGAGCGTGAGGGCAACCAAGGTTCTCATGACATGACCCTATCAACGCAGCACTGGATGTAACAGTTTTATGACGGCCTGTGGATAAAATTTCGTAAAATGTGATCCCCGCGCCGCGCCTTGACACGTCCTGCACAGCCAAGAGGCATGTCACAAATCTGTTTCCCTAACTTCGCAAACTCGATTCAAAACTGTCGCAATAGCTTTGCAAGCACCGCCTATCAGCCCCGTCAACACAGGGGGATGCGATGCTCGAACTCAAGGCACTGACCAAGCGGTTTGGCGACAAGACTGCCGTGGACGCGGCAACCTTTATCGTCGAAAAACCTATGATGATCGGTATTATCGGACGCTCGGGTGCCGGCAAATCGACACTCTTGCGCATGCTCAACCGTCTGAGCGATTCCACCTCGGGCGAGATCGTGTTCGAAGGCCGCGAGATCACCTCACTCAAAGGCGCGGCAAAGCGCGAATGGCAGTCCCATTGCGCCATGATTTTCCAACAGTTTAACCTTGTGCCGCGCATGGACGTTGTGTCG
>NZ_JAEPMO010000164.1 GCF_017643905.1 Marivita sp. | reverse complement strand
GTCATGTTGGGCAAAGCTGCAAGATACCCGACATCGAACGACCCAGCATGGGTGGCACCATCGGCACCGACCAATCCAGCACGGTCGATCGCAAAACGCACAGGGAGATTCTGCAAGGCAACATCGTGAACGATTTGGTCATAGCCCCGTTGCAGGAAGGTCGAGTAGATCGCGCAGAACGGTTTGAGTCCGGACGCGGCCATCGCGGCCGAGAACGTGACCGCATGCTGTTCTGCAATCCCCACATCGAACACGCGCGAGGGGAAACGGTCGGCAAGGATGTCGATCCCTGTTCCACCGGGCATGGCGGCCGTCACGCCGACAATATTCGGATCGCGCGCGGCTTCCTCGGTCAGCGCGTCGCCGAATACCTTTGTGTAGCTGGGCGCGTTGGGCTTCGATTTGGCTTGGGCGCCCGATTCCACGTCGAATTTCGACACGCCGTGGTATTTGTCGGCACTGTTTTCGGCGGGGGCATAGCCCTTGCCTTTGACCGTGCAGCAATGGATGAGAACCGGACCCGTCGCACGCGCGCGCGCGGCGCGCAGCACGGGCAAGAGCTGGCCCATGTCGTGACCGTTGATGGGGCCGATATATTCGAAACCCAACTCTTCAAATAGCGTGCCTGACCCTTGAAGGTTCCCGGTCACAAGCTGGCGGGCGCGTTTGGCCCCCTCGCGCATTGGTGCAGGCAGCGCAGCCTCGAACCCCTCGGCAAGTGATTTCACCTTGGCCAGAGGTTCATTGGCATACATGCGGCTCAGGTAGGATGACATGGCGCCAACAGGGGGCGCGATGCTCATTTCGTTGTCATTGAGGATGACAAACAGTCTGCGGCCTTCGTGGCCCGCGTTGTTCATCGCTTCATAGGCCATGCCCGCGCTGATCGAACCGTCACCGATCACGGCAATCGCGTCACCGGTCGGGCGACCCATGTCGCGGCCAACAGCAAAACCGAGGGCTGCCGAGATCGACGTGGACGAGTGTGCGGCACCGAAGGGGTCGTATTCCGACTCGCTCCGCTTGGTGAAGCCGGACAGACCGTCCTTCTGACGCAGAGTTTTCATCCGGTCGCGGCGTCCGGTTAGAATTTTGTGAGGATAGCACTGATGCCCGACATCCCAGATCAACTTGTCCATCGGCGTGTTGAACACCGCATGGATGGCCACCGTCAATTCAACCACTCCGAGGCTCGACCCGAGATGACCTCCCGTTTGCGAGACGGCAGAAATCACTTCGGACCGCACTTCATGCGCAACCTTCGTCAGCGTGGCATCGTCCATGCGTCGCAGATCAGCAGGTCCGGCAACCCGATCAAGATTGGGAGTAAGGGAGTGTGTCATCTGGCAGTCTCCTCGGGGACAGAGGGAAGAAGGCGTCACGTTTGCCAGGGGGTGCCTAGAAACGTGACGCCAGTTCCTGTAGCCAACAGGAAGGGAACCGGGGTGTTGAGCCCCGTATCCGGTTTTGCGTTTTGGGAACCTGTCAAAACCGGATCTGGCGGATGGTCAGGGCGGCGAACCGCCCAGACCCATCATTCGTAAACAGGCGCACCTGTCGTTGCGAGCTCGGGCCAGTCAGCGATGACATTCGTCCCTTGCAGCGGTTGCTGGTACCCCTTGTGGCAGGTTTTGCAGGCGGCTTTCGGCGCGTCGGCAAAGACCGGACCAAGGCGTTCCGGCGGATACACATCCTCAAGCGGCACGAGGTACTCGTTGTTGATTTCCTGAACCATGCCGATGCCCAGCTGTTCGGTTGACCATTGCGGGGTCACCTGCTCGGGGTCATAGAACGCGCGGCTGTTGTGACAGAACACGCAGTTCACACCCAGAGAGTTGGACACATAGTTCATCAGGCTGAACGTGCGTTCCGTGTCCTGCCATGTGGTGACACCCTCTTCAGATGGGTATTCAGCGACATGGGCTTCGAGATTGTGAACCCCGATGCGACCGTAATCCAGCAGGAACGTCTCCAAAGCATCAGACGGCAGAGACGTGTACTGGCTTTGCACCGTCACCCTGTTCTGAACCGCCGCCCAACCGCCGGCTGCTTCATTGACGGACCCCATCTTGAACCAGATATCCGACGGCACGTTCTGGCCACGGTGGCAGGTGTAGCAAGTCACACCTACTGTCTTGTTGGCGTTGACGTGACCATCCCAGCCTTCGTTGATGGTCTGGGTCATCTGGATCATCCGACGGGCGACAACCTTGGTGTAAAGATCATCGTTGCCGTATTCTTCGACGTCCACGTCACCATGGCAGTAGGCACAGCCCTGATCCGGGGCAACCCAATCCGTCATGGCCAGCATGAGGCGATTGAAGTTGTATTCGGTCAGATCGCCCAGCACCTGAACGTTCTGGTAGATGTCCCGCGCCAGTGGCTCGCCACCTTCCGGCACATAGGGTGCCTCGGAGTACATGACTTCGATGGACGGGTCCGGTGTCCGCACCTCGCGCACGAATTCCGGCCGTGACATCCCCGTTCCGCGTGGACCGGATTGCAGGCTTTCGGTTTTGAAGGGCTGGCCGACCACCACGAGGAACGCAGCGACTGTAACAGCTACCCCCACAGCTCCGATGAGGATCGCCGGACCGTAGATGTTGGTCGGGTTCTCATTGTTCCATTTATCGAACCATTTGGGAAACATGATCAGTTCTCCTGTCCAATAAAGGTTTCATAGGAACCGTAGGCTTCGTATCCGTAAGAGCCGTCATACATCGGAGCGAAGTGATGCTCCTGTGCCCAGATGAACCAGTTGTCCACCACGGTTCCGGTCAGTAGGATACCGATGCCGCCAGTGATCGGCGTCAGAACCGCGAACCACCACGCCCAGCGGTGAATACCTTCCATCGTGGCGTTGAAGCCCATGGTCCAGCGCCAGAAAAGGGCGGCACGTTCGGTGGCTGTTCCGCGGTCAATGATCTGCTCCAGCTCGCGGTCGCCGCCGTAACGGGTCACCGCCAGAATGGTCGCACCGTGCATCGCAAAGAGCAGGACGGAACCATAGAGGAACACGATCGAAAGCGCGTGGAACGGGTTGTAGTAAAGGTTGCCGTACCGGATCGAGAACGCGGTGGTCCAATCGAGGTGCGGGAAAATCCCGTATGGCACCGCTTCAGACCAGGATCCCATCAGGATCGGACGGAAGAGACCAAGGACAAGGAACAGCCAGATCGCCGAGCCGAACGCCCAGAAGACGTGTTTGCCCATCTTGTGTTCCATCGCGAGCAGGTAGGTTCTCGCCCACCAGCTCATCACCGAAATCAGCAGGAAGAAGCTTGCGATGATGTACCAGCCGCCTTCGTTCAGCGGTGGCATGCGCAAACCGTATTCCGGGCTTGGCGGCTCAAGCGCCAACCAGAACAGCTGTCGGATGAACTCGGGGACAGACCAGCCAACTTGTGCCAGCATGTTCAGACCGATGATATTGAGCGCGAGGATACCCGTCGCGAGCGACACCATCCCTGTCCAACCCAGCCAAACGGGGCCAAGCTGTGCGTTGCCAATCCAACCGATCAGGGTCGAAAAGCCTGCTTTGCGTGTGCGTTCATACTCGGCGTTGTCGGTTGCCATGCCCCATTCGGGTTTTCCCTGAACTTGGACCTGTGTGAAAATGTTCTGATACTCAGCCATGATTACATCCCCACATTGGCGCCCCAGATGGGCAATTCGAGCCACCAGTTCCACCACTCAGGCCAGCCCTTCGTCCAGACGGGGCCAGAGATGATGATACAGATCGCGGACCAGAATCCAGCGTTGAGTGCGAGAAGTAGACCAACGCGGTGGATCCCCAGAGTACCGACCGAGTAGCCGATGAAATCGCGGAAGAACGTGTCTTCGTGATCCGGGGTTCGCATTTCTTCACCCTTTTCAGGGTTCGCAGCCGACAGGATCAGACCACCATGCAGCGCCAGCGCCAGCGTCGTGGTGAAGAAGAACGTCACCGCAATCATGTGGGCCGGATTGTAGTGGAAGTGCAGGTAGGCGTAGCCGGTGTTCGACACCCAGTCGAGGTGGCTGAAGATCCCATATGGGAAACCATGTCCCCATGCTCCCATCAAAAGCGGGCGGAACACAACCAGCGTCACATAGGCGAAGATTGCAAAGCTGAAGGCGAAGGGCACATGGTACCCGATACCCAGCTTGCGGCATATCTCGACCTCGCGCAGCGCCCAGCTGCTGAAGGCGCCGACCGCACAGATCGTGATGATCTGCCAAAGGCCGCCTTCCATCAGCGGCGCCATGCCCAGACCATAACTCAGATCAGGCGGCGCGATATTGATGAGCCATGGATTGAATGTGCCTTGATCGGCCGCTCCCCACAAAATGAGGATCGTGCCGAGCAGAGCGAAAAAGGCGGTCGTGACTCCAAAGAAGCCCACGTAGAAAGGCCCAACCCAGAAGTCGAACAGATCGCCGCCGATCAGCGTCCCTCCGCGGACGCGATACTTTTTTTCGAAGCTGAGCAGCGCCATCTTCTTTATCTCCGCGTTTGCCGGCATGCCCCGAACGAGACTCAGCCGTCATGTTTCAGTCACTCAGTTTTGCCGCGGGCGGTCCGGTATCGGGCTCCGCCCGCAGCGATCTTTTGAGCTCTTCCGAGCTCGCGAGCATTTACATGCCAGCGGCTGCTGCGGTTTCGAACCAGTTGATGCCGTTGGACAGCACCACGAGGTGAATCATTGCAGCCAGCAAGAAGAGGAAGACGCCCTGCGCGACAAACACGCGACGGGGATCAAAGATGAGCCAGATCTTGTAGAACTTTGCCATTTTCTAATCCTTCCTCAGAACCACGGGCGCCAGATGAAGGTTGCAAGGTGTGCAACCACTGCAACCGCCGAGAACAGCCAAAGGCCGCTCATGTAGACGGAATGCAGCTCCTGGGCCTGCTCGTCAGTAAGACCTGTGAATGACAGGTCGGTATTATCAGCCATGAACTTTCCTCCGGAACGTTATGCTGACGCCGCACTCCCTGCGGCCGGGTCCCTTGGAGCCAAGGCTCCGCAGGTCCTGTCCACCCCGCCGGGCGGACAGTCTCGCTCCCCCAGCCGTTTCAGGCCGAGAAAATCAGTGGCGTGATCCGATCCGCTTCGCACCATGCGCGCGCCAATGGGCCCCGCATGTTGAGCGTCTGCTTCTGGAACACTTCAAGCATCCAGATCACGAACGCGAAGGGGATCGCGACGATGAAGATGATGCTGAAATAGACCAGGAACTCGGTCCCGCGTTTGGTGTGACCGTGCTTGTGCGAGCGCGTGTCAGAAGAGGTGAAATCCGTCATGTGGTCGGTCCTCCTTGGGAATTTGCAAGGGCTTGAACGGTCTCGACGACGACACGTTCAGCGCCTTGTTTCAGTGCTGCAGCCTCTGCGGCGTCGCGCAGGTTCTTGGCGGCAGAAATACGGGTAAGTACGGGGTGCTGCGCGACGATCCGATCCAGCTCGGATTGTGCGTCGACGTCCCACGGGAAGTCGCGGCGCAGCGGCGTCAAGGTCGAATCCGCTTTGTCCATCTCGCTTCCCAAAGGCAGGATGTGGAAGAGCGCATCGAACAGACCGTTGCAGACTTCCTGAAGCAGATAGGTCGCACCTGCGTAGCCCATCATCGGTGTCCCGGTATGCCTGCGGATCGCGGCACCCGGAAAGCTTGCCGGAATGAAGGTCGGCTGTGGGCCATGCCCCGCCTTCATTTCGGCAAGGTACATCTTTTCGTTGATCGACCCCATCAGAACGAGCGGCTTCTTGGAATGAACCAGCGACCGGACTTCTTCGTTGTTGGTCTTGGCACCGGCAACACGCGCCACGGCAAAGGCGCAAGGCAGGCCCAGATCGCCTTCAAGGTAGTTCCGGATACCGCGCGCATAGGTTTCGTTCGCGACGATTCCGAAGGACGCGGTGGCAAAGAAATCCTGAGTGACAGAGCGCCAAAGATCCCAAATGGGTTTGAGTGTCGAATGCTTTTCCTGCTCGATAAACGGCTCAGGATCGAGGCCCAGCAGTTCCCCCAACTTGCGCAGATACTTGGTGGTTGAATCCATGCCGATCGGCGCCTGCAGGTAGGGCTTCCCAAGGCATTCCGCGAGGCCACGACCGAATTCGCGATACATGCAGATGTTCACATCGGCGTTCACCAGGTTCCGCATCTCGGCCAAGTGGCTGCCCAGCGGCATCACCATGTTGACCTCGGCTCCGATCCCTTCGACCAGACGCCGGATCTCGGCCAGATCGGACGGCATGTTGAACGTGCCATACATCGGACCAAGGATGTTCACGCGCGGCTTTGCGCCCTCTTCGCGCTTCTTCTCGGGAGGCATCCGACCCTTGGTCATGCCGAATTCCGTGAAGATCCACGTCATCGCGCGATCCGCGCTTTCCCACTGATCCTCATCAATGGTGCGAGGCAGGAACCGCTGAAGGTTCGTGCCCATCGGAGTCACGCCGCCACCAATCATCTCGGCGATGGACCCGGTAACGACAACCGCCGGCAGAGCTGGGTCAAGCACACCCCAGGCGCGTTTCATCGCCCCCTCGGTCCCCTCTCGACCCAGCTCCTCCTCACCGAGGCCAGTAACCACGATAGGGAGTTCGTGCGGCGGAAGCGCATCCGTGTAATGCAGAACAGACGTGACAGGCAGGTTTTCACAGCCGACCGGGCCGTCGATTACCGCCTGCAATCCTTTAACGGCAGTAAAGGCGTATACCGCCCCCCAGTAGCCGCCCGCGCGGTCGTGATCTTGAATGAGCATCAGATCATCTCCTCGGCCTTGGCGGCACGCGCCTGTTTGTCGAGCTTCTTCTGATGCTGGGCGCGGAAATCGGGACGCAGGTTCGGGGATTTTTCCCATACGCCTGCGGTGTCACCGGTTCCGACACCTTCGAAGAAGGCCTTCATGTCATCCATGCGGGCCTTGCCCGCGATGGCGGCATTGATGACTTCGGCCAAAGACCCAGCCCCCGCCGGACCCATCAGCGGACGGGCGGAAATGAGGTTGGTGTAATACAGGCCGGGAATGCCCATCTCCTTGGCTTTCTGCACAACCGGAGTCGTGCCGATGGCCAGATCAGGCTTCACGGCTTCCATCGCTGCACAATCGTCTTCAAGCGACGCGCGATAGGTGACCTTGATGCCCTTGCTTTCCAGCCACTCACGGTCAGGTTCGGACCATTTCGTGCGCGGACAGGCGGTGCCGACATAGCGAAGGTCAGCGCCGCTTTCGACCAACAGGCGCGCGACCAGCAATTCGGACCCTTCATAGCCCGACAGCGTGATGGTCCCCTTGATCGGTGTCTGCGCGAGTGCGCCCTTGATCGCAGGGAGAAACGCATTCTGCGCTATGGCGACCTGGGCGGCGGGAATGTTGAACGCATCTCCAATTCCCGCAAGCCAGGCGGCGGTGCCGTCATGACCCACAGGCGCAGAACCCACAATTGGGCGTCCAGCCGCTTCGAATTCCCGAATAGCGGCTGTGTAAAATGGATGGATCGCAGCAACAACACCACAATCAAGCGCAGCATAAAGCTCGCGCCATTCGCGGCACGGCACAACCGGACCAGCGGCCAATCCCATCGGTGCCAGCATGGCACCAATCATCATCGGATCGGCTGGGAACATCTCACCCAAAAGCGCAACAGTTGGTCGATCCGACTTGCCGCCAGCAGGCGCTTGCACGGGACCTGCTTTGATTTCTTCGCGCGCGTAGTTGAGCATCGCGCCCGCCAAAACATCCTTCGCCTCGGCATGTGTCGGAATACCAAAACCGGGCACGTCGATGCCGACGATGCGGACGCCGTTGATCTCTTTCGGAAGCAGCCGCAAAGGAACGCCAGAGGCTGTCGGAACACATAGGTTGGTGACAACGATGGCATCGAACCGCTCGGGATCGGCCATTTCGTGCACGCTTTCCCGGATGTCTTCGTAAAGCTTGCCCGTAACCAACGTTTCCGAGTTGAACGGTACATAGCCGACGGACCGACGCGCACCGTAGAAGTGGGACACGAAGGTCAGACCATAGACACAGCAGGCGGACCCTGACAGAACCGTCGCAACCCGCTTCATCCGCAAACCGACACGCAGCGACCCAAAGGCGGGACACATGCTTTGTGGTTGGTCGTGCGGACCTTTCGGATAGTCCTTCGCGAACTGATCCAGCATCTCGGAATTGCCTGCCAGTCTGGCGGCCTTTTCCATCTCGGACCCAGAGTGACACCCAAGACCATCCGCCAGCACGGGCGCATCGGGGGCGTCGACCCGTGGTTCCCCACGGATCACTTCAACCTCTGCCGTCTCGTCGTATGTTGCTTCGTTCGTCACGTTGTCTTCTACTTTCGTTCCCAATGGCGTTCCGGGGGCTAGCCGTCACGCTTCGTCGTAAATCACTTCCAAGGATTCCTGCGGCGCAGCGTTCTTGCCGCGCATGTCCATGTCGGTCGCTGGCACAAGCGTGTAACCCGCACCGGTTTCGGACCCGTCGAACAGCTCCAGCAGGCCGTCTTGCGTCAAAGGCGCAGGACGTACGGGCGGAGCTTCACCCACGTTCATGCCAAGTTCGGCAAACAGCGCACCCCATTGAGATTGGGCTGTGCCGACGATCTGGTAATTCGCGGATTTCTTGCGGAGGTCATCGTCCTGCGGGATCGACGCCAGAACCGGGATCTTAACCGCTTCTGCAAAGGCTTGTGCCTCACCGGAGCCATCATCCTTGTTGATGACCAGCCCCGCGACACCCACGTTGCCACCAAGACGACGGAAATATTCGACCGCCGAACAGACGTTGTTTGCCACGTAAAGCGATTGCAGGTCGTTCGAGGCGACGAGGATCACCTTCTGTGCCATGTCGCGGGCAATGGGCAGACCAAAGCCACCACAGACCACGTCACCCAGGAAGTCGAGCAGAACGTAGTCGAAATCCCAATCGTGAAAGCCGAGCTTTTCAAGCAACTCGAACCCGTGGATGATTCCGCGACCGCCGCAGCCACGACCCACTTCGGGCCCGCCAAGCTCCATCGCGAAGACACCGCCACGCTTGAAGCAGACATCGCCGATCTTGACCTCTTCCCCGGCCAGTTTCTTTTTGGTCGAGGTTTCAATGATTGTCGGGCAGGCCTTGCCGCCGAACAGAAGGCTTGTGGTGTCAGATTTCGGATCGCAGCCGAT
>NZ_JAEPMO010000247.1 GCF_017643905.1 Marivita sp. | reverse complement strand
CGTTCTTTATGCGTCGCTGCGGCTGGATCGGCGGGGTCGCACCGACGTCGGCTAGGGCGAAGACCTTTCGAGAGGTCTTGGAGCCGCGGTTTGCAGACCGCGGGAAAAGCGCGGTCGAACGCGCTTGATCCAAGCCGCTTCGAAGCGGCTTTCCCCTCACAGCAGTTTTTCTAGACCGCCGCAACGTCTGCGCTATCTTCGCTGCAGGAGGTGCTGGTATGTGTTTCAAACCACTCTGGATGGCGATCGCCATCACCATCATGGGTAGCGCCGCCTTTGCGCAAGACGTCCGTCGTCCCAGCCATTGTCTTGCCATCGCCGATGCAACACCCGGTGCGGCCTATATCCAGAAAGCCTCCTGGACAGCGCCGATTCCGCAATACTCGGTCCGAATCAACTATGTCGCGCACGCCACCTTCCTGTTGCAGACCGAAGGCGGGCTCGACGTGGCGACCGACTTCACCGGATTTCTGGGCAACACAACCCTGATCCCGGATGTGGTCACCATGAATCACGCCCATGACACCCATTGGACTGCGAACCCCGACCCGGCCATCCCGCATGTCCTGCCCGGATGGGGGCCGTTTGGTGAAGGCATCGACCATTACCTCGATCTGGGCGAAATGCTGGTGCGCAACGTGTCGACGGACATCCGTTCCCAATTCGGCGGACGGGAGGATAACGGCAATTCCATCTTCATCTTCGAGGTCGAAGGCCTTTGTATCGGCCATTTGGGCCACCTGCATCACGAACCCAACGATGAGCAATATGCGGCCATCGGACGGCTGGATGTGGTGATGGTGCCCGTGGATGGGGGCTATACGCTGCCGCCCGAGATGATGGTGCGGATCGTGGATCGCTTGCGGTCCAGCATCGTGATCCCGATGCACTGGTTTTCGGGCTTCGCGCTCGAGACGTTCCTTGAAGAGGTGCAGGACAGCTTCGTGATCGACCGCCGCGACAGTTCGTTCCTCGAAGTGTCATTGCGTGATCTGCCGTCCCGTCCTACGGTCATAGTCCTGCGTCCCGAATGGCTTCGCGACGCCCAAAATTGACACATTCGGAGACCCGTTGATGCCACGCGACTCTGCCGATAGCGGCTTCATTGATGCCCTGTCGCACCAATTCCCTGCGGATATGTTTTCCCGCGCCGAGCAGTCCTATCTTGAGGAACCCCGCGGCCGTTATCAGGGCGCGCGCGGCTTTGTTGCCCGCCCCCGCTCGACCGAGGAAGTGTCGGCGCTGGTGAAAGCCTGCGGTGAGGCAGGCGTCGGGATTGTTCCCTATGGCGGGGGTACGGGTCTGGTGGCCGGGCAGATAGCGCCTGAGGGTGAAGCAGAGATGCCCCTGATCCTGTCGCTGGAACGGATGACCCGCATCCGCGCGGTCTACCCGCAGGAAAACGTGTTGATCGCGGATGCCGGGGTGATTCTGGCCAACATCCAGAAGGCGGCGGAAGAGGTGGACCGCTTGTTCCCCCTGTCGCTGGCCTCGGAAGGGTCGGCGCGGATTGGCGGGTTGCTGGGTACCAATGCGGGCGGCGTCAACGTCCTACGCTATGGCAACACGCGCGATCTGTGTCTTGGGCTTGAGGTGGTGATGCCCGATGGGTCTGTCTGGAACGGCCTGAAGCGCCTGCGCAAAGACAACACCGGGTACGATCTGCGCAACCTGATGATCGGGTCCGAGGGCACGCTTGGCGTGATCACCGGCGCCTCGCTCAAGCTATTCCCGCGACCGGCCAGCATTGGCACCGCCGTCTTTGTCATCCGCGACGCCGAAGCGGCGCTGGATCTGCTCTCGCTGGCGAAGTCGCAATTGGGCGAGAGCATCAGCGCGTTTGAGCTGATGCATGGAAACGGATTGGACTTCCTCCAGCAAACCATGCCGGACGTGCGTAAACCGTTCGGAGATTTTCACCCGGAGTGGATGATCCTGATGGATATCGGCCTGCCCAAAGGGCTGGACCCGCAGGAGGCGCTGGAAAACCTGTTCATGGCCGCCGAGGCGGAAGGCATCGTGTCGGACGCCGTGATCGCGCAATCCGAGACCCAGCGGAACGACTTCTGGGCCGTTCGTGAACTGATCCCCATCGCGAATCGTCAAATCGGTGCCGTATCAAGCCATGATGTCTCCGTGCCTCTGAGCGAGATTCCACATTTCATCGCGCGCGTCTGGCAAACCATTGCGCAGGTGGGCGAGTTCCGGATCAACTGTTTTGGCCATGTCGGCGACGGCAATCTGCATTGCAACGTGTTCCCGCCAGAGGGCAAATCCCGCGACCTGTTCCTTGAGGAGACCAAGCAGATCAAGCGGATGGTGCATGACATCGCCAATGAACTTGGCGGCACGTTCAGCGCCGAACATGGCGTCGGTCGCGCAAAGAAGGCGGATCTGGCGCGTTATGGTGATCCGGCCAAGCTGGCCGCAATGCGGGCAATCAAGGATGCGCTTGACCCCAAGGGGATCATGAACCCCGGTGCCGTTCTATCGTGACGCCACGCGGAACACGCATCCATCCGTGACAAGCTGGGGCGGCGTGAGGCACAGGCCTTTCGCCGTCTGAAAGGCCTGAAGCACCTTGGGCACGTAAGCGCGGGTTTCAGCGTAGTCGGGCACACCGCTCGCACGGACAACAGCGTTTTCCCCGGCATTGTACCCTGCCAGTGCGAGGATCACATCGTTGTCGAACTTTTCCATGAGGAAATCGAGGAATGCGACACCGCCCTTGATGTTCTGCGTGGGCGAAAGCCTGTCAGCGACACCAAACCGCTCGGCGGTTGCGGGCATCAGTTGCATCAACCCTTGTGCCCCAACCGAGCTTTCCGCATCAACACGTCCTGCTGATTCCACCGAGATGACGGCCAAAACCAACGCGGGCGACACACGGGTGCCCACGGTATGAAGCAGTATATCCTTGCCATATCGTTCCGCGATTCCTTGCAGGTCCTGCAAACGTGGGCCGGCGATCCCCTGCCCCGAAGGTGGATTCATGAGCCGCACCAATGCCGGTTCAAGTCGGCCGGGTCCTTGTGCGTCGATTGATGGAGAGACCTCGTTCCAGAACCACGCGAGCGTTTCACCGCCTGGTGCACGTGGCTTGGGCGCAGAAGCCGCTGGTGCCGCCGTTGGCAGGCTCGGCGCTTGTGGTGCGATCTGGACAGTAATTCGTTTCTTCGCCCCCGAGGATGGCGGCTTGACCCGCTTTGCCGAGAATTCTGGAAACGGCGGCGGCTCTGCCATGGCGCCACCCGCGCCAAGACAGATGGCGACAAGCGCCAGCACAAAATAGCGTTTCATATGCAGGCTCCTGCTCGATGCCCGTTATTGTTGAAACAAAGTATTACACAATCCGGCTGACGAGGCCATTTCGTTTCTCAAGTGAGACCAATCCCTTGGGATCAGCCCACACCACAATGACCGATTCAAACAACATTAATTTTTTTTCATTTTTTATTTTTCTATTTATCAATAGCTTGAACTGATTTCATTAACTTTCGCACCAAGCTGCAAAATCGGACCAATGCGGTCAAACTGCTGCCCCAATCCGGCGGGTATAAGTGCTCATCCAAGACGGGATGGAGCGAATGAGAGAGCGCTCAACACAAAGTCCTGAGCTTGGCCAACGTGAGCAAACTAGGACTATGGAGATCAAAATGATCAAATTCATCAAAAACTTCCGTAAAGACGAAGACGGTGCCGTGACAGTTGACTGGGTCGTTCTGACCGCTGCTGTTGTTGGCCTCGCAATTGCTGCTTATG
>NZ_JAEPMO010000176.1 GCF_017643905.1 Marivita sp. | reverse complement strand
CAGGATGACCGCGTATTGCGGGCGTTCCTCGGGTGCTACGAAATTGGACCAGTCCCATGTCTGGTGCGGCGGTCGGGTCTGGTGCGCGATGGAGCGGAGCGCGGTAAACGGCACGCCGCCGATCACGCCGGACAGCGGGCGGTGCACATGGCCGACGCACAGGTGTTCGATCTGGGGAGCCGAAGATAGGAGATCGACCAGAGGCTGGTGGTCCAGCAAGGGCATGTCGTCCAGCAAGCCGAGGCCCAGAGGCCCTGGAGGGTGGTGTGCAAAGACAAGAACACGTCTGTCACGGGTTTGCTCAAGTTCCGAGGCCAGCCAGTCAAGCCGCGCAGCATCCATTTGCCCCGCATCGCTGCCCGGCAGGTGCGTGTCGAGGCAGAGCAGGGTCACATTGCCGTCGAGGTCGTGGCGGTATTGATAATAGCCCTCCGGCCCCGTTCCGGGTCGAGGGAGGGCCGCCATCATGTTCCCGCGATTGTCGTGATTGCCGATCATCGGAAGGAACGGCACGCGCAGGTCTGACAGCGCCTTGCTCAGTTCCATGTATTCCTCTGCCGTTCCGGTATCACACAGATCGCCGGATGCGACGCAGCACAAAGCGTCAGCATGATGCGCGTTCACCTGTTCGATCACCTGATGCAGCCGCGCGTGGCTGTTCACGCCTTCGACCTGCCCAGAGACCGTCTGGTGCAGGTCGGAGATCCAGACGATCTTATGGGTGAAGGTCATGTGCGTCAGGGCCAGGGCAGGGAATAGGTTTTGACGTTGGTGAAGAACTTCATCGCCTCGATCACGCCTTCCTTTACGCCATTACCGCTGTCCTTGATGCCGCCGAAGGGGGACATTTCAATCCGGTAGCCCGGCTGTTCCCAGATGTTGCAGGTGCCGACGTTCAGACCGTTGATATAGGCAATCGCGCGGTTCAGGTCGTTCGTGCAAACACCCGAGGACAGGCCGAAATCGGTGCTGTTGGAGATGCGCATGACCTCTTCGTCGTTGTCGGGGACGCGGACGATTGGGATGATCGGGCCAAAGGTTTCCTCCATCACAAGTTCGCTGTCATTAGGCACATGATCAACGACGATGGGGGGTAGGAGTGCGCCCTTGCGACCGGGATCGTAGAGCACCTTGGCACCTTGGTCGGCGGCCATGTAGACGCGCTTTTCGAACAGTTCGGCGGCCTGAGCGTGGATCACGCAGCCGAGTTCCGTGGCGGGGTCTTGTGGATCGCCAAATTTGATCTTCTTGGCCTTCTCGACCACCAGCGGCACGAACCGTTCCGCGACGCTTTCCTGCACGAGGATGCGCTTGATCGCGGTGCAGCGCTGGCCGGAGTTGCCGGTGGCACCCGCCACGGCGATGGTCGCAGCCTTGTCGAGATCGGCATCGCTCAGGTCGTTGCAGACGATCAGGGGGTCATTGCCGCCGAGTTCCAGTGCTGTGCGCTTGTAGCCTGCTTTGGAAGCGATGAGTTTGCCGACGGGAACGCCGCCGGTGAAGGTGATGATGTCGATATTAGGGTTCGTCACCATCTCGTCGCCGATATCGGCGGGCATGCCGGTGACGACCTGGAACATCTCGGGCGGCAGGCCGGCTTCGTAGAGGATGTCGGCCAAGGTCAGCGCCGTGAGTGGAGTCAATTCCGTCGGCTTGCACACCATACAGTTGTTGGTGGCAATCGACGGCGCGATCTTGTGGCTGACCATGTTCAGCGGGTGGTTGAACGGGGTGATCGCGCTGATGGCGCGGACGGGTTCGCGCATGGTGAAGATCTTGCGCGCCTTGCCGTTGTGGGTGAGGTCACACGAGAAAATCTCGCCATCGTCCTTGAGCGCCTCGGCAGCGGCGAATTGGTAAACGTCCTGCGCGCGCTTGGTCTCGTAGATGCTATGCTGGTGGCAGATGCCCAATTCCAACGTCAGCCATTTGGCAAGGTAGTCGCGGCGTTCGCCGATCAGTTGCCCAGCGCGTTGCAGGATCTGGCTTCGTTCATAGCGCGTGAGCTTGGGTTTGTAGTTCGCGGCAATCTCGAACGCGCGGCGGGCGTGTTCGGCGGTGCCCATGGGGACGGTGCCGATCACCTCGTCGGTATAGGGATAACGCACCTCAAGCCGCGCCTCGGTGTCGACCTTTTCACCACCGATGCGCATCTGTTCGTGACGGATTTCGGTCATGCGGGCACCTCTTCAAGCGCGGCGGCGGTTGTGGCGTAGAAGAACGCATCGAAGTTGCGCAGGGTTGGCGCGTTGGGCAGGTCGATCTTGCGGTTCACGATGAACGGCACTTCCTGTTCGGTCAGCCCGCCATGGCTGCGCAGCGGTTCCTTGAGCGCGGCGAGGTCGTGGCGGTGAGCAGAGGTGCCAATGGTCATGTTCTCGGTCGAGATCATGACGATGTCGCCGATGCGGTCGGCGGGGAGTTCGTATTTCTGGACCGCTGTGGCCTTGTCCACAACTTCGAGCATCTCCGGCAAAGCGCGCAGGCGGGCGATGATGTCGGCCTGATCTGCACCCGAAGGAAGGTAGGCGGTGGCGAACGACCCCAGCGCGCCATGGTGCACCACATACGGGTCTGTGATTGGCAGAATCACGCGCGCGGTCGCCTCGCCCAGCCACTCGTCGAGCAGGTCCTGCACATAGATCACCGCCGGATCGCCGTTGGCGTCATGTTTGGGCTTCATGCCGTGATCGGCGGTGACGACGATGGCGGCGCCCATGGCGTCAAGCTCGGTCAGGTAGCGGTCGAACATCGCGTAGAAGTCTTTGGCACCCTGTTCATCAGGGGCGAACTTGTGCTGGATGTAGTCGGTGGTGGACAGGTACATCACGTCCGGCTTCCACTCTTTCAGCAGTTTCACGCCAGCGGCAAAGACGAATTCCGACAGGTCGGCGGAATAGACTTCGGGCACCGGCATACCAAGCCAGTCTGACGCCTTGTCGATACCGTGTTCGGCTTTGGTCGTGTCGCCGGATCGTTCGGACGAAAACGCAATGGCGCGGT
Source organism: Marivita sp. (assembly GCF_017643905.1). Taxonomy (GTDB): domain Bacteria; phylum Pseudomonadota; class Alphaproteobacteria; order Rhodobacterales; family Rhodobacteraceae; genus Marivita. The sequence continues at coordinate 4,724 of NZ_JAEPMO010000176.1, read as the reverse complement.
CTTCGTCGAATTTGAGGCCAGCGCCGAGCAACGCACGCAGTTTGTCCTTGGCGGTGACGACGGCGACCCGCGCACCTGCTTCGTAGAACTTGGAGAACACGGTCGGCGCGCGCAGGAAGCGGACATCGTTCATCATGACTTCCTGACCGGTTTCCGGCTCGTAAAGGAAGTTGCCGCAGATGCCGTGCACGGCGGGCGGACGGCCCGTGGCGATGCTCATGTTGTTGGGGTTGGTGAAGGAGGGGATCACGGAATGGGCCAGACGGTCTGTCCCGGTTTCGCGGATGCGCTTGAGCGTGGGCATCAGCCCTTCGGCGATGGCCACTTCAAGGTATTCGGGTTCGCAGCCATCCAGACAGATCGCAATCGCGCAGGTCTTGGGCGCGGGGTAAGTGCGGTCATTGGCGACCACGGGGTTTTTAATCGGCATATCTCTTCCTTTAGGCGGCGAGTTTCTTGCGTTCTTCCAAAGCGGCGGCGGGCGGAGCCGCGCTGCTTACGTTCATGTCGGTCAGGGCGTCGCGGGCGGCGTCCACCACGCGGCGCATCACGTGTTCGTCCATCTGCCCGATCACCCCGATGCGGAAACTGTCCACAACGGTCAGCTTGCCGGGATAGATGATGAATCCGCGCGCCTTTATGGCGTCATAAAAGCCCTGGAAGGTGAAGTTCGGATCGGCGGGGCAGAAGAAGGTCACGATGATCGGGCTGAGCCAGCGGTCGGCGAGCAGGGTCTCGAACCCCAGATCGCGCATGCCCTGCACCATCACATCGCGGTTGCGGGTGTAGCGTGCGCCACGGGCGGGCACACCGCCTTCGGCCTCGTGCAGGTCGAGCGCCTTGAGGAAAGCGGCAACCACATGGGTCGGGGGCGTAAAGCGCCACTGGCCGGTTTTCTCCATCGTGGCCCATTGTGCGTGTACGTCGAGCGACAGGGAATGTGAGTTGCCTTTGGATGCCTCGATCTCGTCCTTGCGGGCGATGACAAAGCCGAAACCGGGGACGCCTTCGATACATTTGTTGGCCGAGGACACAAACGCCGTGCAGTTGAGTTTGACCGGGTCGAGCGGCAGGGCGCCGAAGGCCGACATTGAATCGATCAGCAGCTTGCGCCCTGCGGCTTTGGTTGCTTCGGCAATCTCTTCAACCGGGTTCAGGATGCCGCTGGAGGTTTCGCAATGGATCGCCAGCACATGGGTGATCGTGGGGTCATTTGCGAGGATGGCTGCAACTTCGTCGCCGCGCGGGGGCAGGTAATCGCCCTTGTCGAGCAAGTGGCAGGACCGACCGAGGTAACCGAGCGTTTGCGCCGCACGCAGACCGTATGCGCCGTTGGCCAGCACCAGCACCTTGCCATCACGGGGAACAAAGCTGCCCAGCATCGCTTCAACGCAATAACTGCCCGACCCTTGAACCGGCACGCAGTCGTAGGAGTCTTTACCGTCGCCGATCAGTGCCAGAAGACGGGACCTGACAGCACGGGTCATTGCGCGGAAATCATCGTCCCAACTGCCCCAGTCCTTGAGCATGGCCTGTTTCACGGAATAGGCCGTGGTGAGCGGGCCGGGGGTCAGAAGGTAGGGTTCCCCGAGTTCCGGGGCAGGCAGCGGTGTGGCAGACATGGCGTGGTTCCAAAGCTGATCTGGTTTTGGATATGCGGTTTGGTCAGGCATATGTAAAATCTTTGTTCTCTATTGATTGATAGGTTAAGGTTATGACAGTTTCACAAAGCCCGGAGACCGGATGCGCTACAGCCAGTTACGTGCGTTTCACCATGTCGCGTTGCATGGGGGGTTTTCCCGCGCCGCACGCGCGCTCAACATTTCGCAGCCGTCTGTGTCGGATCAGGTGCGCCAGCTTGAGCAGCGGCATGATGTTCTTCTGTTCACACGCGAGGCGCGACAGGTGCGGATGACCGATGCCGGTGAGGCGCTGTTCCGTCTGACCAGCGAAATGTTCGAAGTCGAAGAGCGGATCAGTTCCTTGTTCGACGAGAGTCGGACCGCCTTGTCCGGGCATCTTCGGATCATGGCGGATTCCGCCATGCACATCACCGATGCGGTGCGCCGGTTCAGAGAGGCCAGCCCGGATGTCTTTGTCACCATCCGCACGGGCAATACCGAGGATTTGCTGCGCAGATTGCGCAATTACGAGGCAGAGATCGGCGTCGTGGGCAATTCGATTTCCGCGCCGGATCTGGACAGTATCGACCTTGGGCGTACGCCGATCCTGGCGCTTGTGGCCAAGGGGTATCTGCCACAGGGCACCCTGAAACTGAAGTTCCGCGATCTGGTCCGACATCCTCTGATCTACCGCGAAATCGGGTCTCGGACGCGGGCACAGGTCGAGGAAGAGGCGGACCGGCTGAAGCTGGCGTTGACCCCGTCGATCGAGGTTGAGGGACGTGAAGCGATGCGCGAGGTGGTGGCGTCTGGGGCTGGGATCGGGTTCATCAGCGAAGCGGAGTTCGGACATGACCGGCGGCTGAAAGCCATTCCGTTCGAGGATGTGGACATCGGCATGTCGGAATCGCTGGTCACCCTGTCTGCCCGCCGTGATGTGCCTTTGATCCGGGGTTTCGTGAAAGCGGTGCAAAAGTCCCTGAACTCCGGGGCCTGAAATTCGCTCTATAGGCTGTACCTATGAGCCTATACAATTCACTTGTCTTTACATATGGCCGTCTCTCGGCATGATCGGGGCCAGCCTGGGAAATGCCGTGTCAAAAAAAACGCCGAATACGCTGTTCATCGTGATAGACCAATTGCGCGCGGACTGCGTGTTTGGTGCACTTGAGTCATCACTCGATCTGCCGAACATTCGCGCGCTTGCATCCGACGCGGTGTCCTTCCGCAACCACTATTCTGTGACGTCGCCTTGTGGGCCGTCGCGGGTGTCGCTCTTGACTGCGCAGTATGCGTCAAACCACGGGGCCACGCGCAATGGCACGCCGCTCAAGCGGGACGTTCCCAACCTTGCGACGGTCACACGGGATGCCGGGTTTGATCCGCTGCTGTTCGGCTACACCGACACTTCGCAGGACCCACGGTTCCTGCCACCAGACGATCCGCGCCTCTTTTCCTACGAAGAGCTGGCCCCCGGCTTCAACGAGATCGTGCGCATGCGGCTGGAAGGAGATTCCCGCGCGTGGGAAGACCATCTGCGCGCGCACGGATATGATGTGCCTGCCTATCCAGACATGTACCGCCCGGTGGGTGATACACCGGATTCGCCTGCGCTATATGCGGCCGAGCATAGCGATACGGCATATCTGACGGACCGCGTGATCGAGGATTTGGGTCAGCGACCGCAAGGGTGGTTCGGTCTGGTGACCTATATCCGACCGCACCCGCCATTTGTGGCGCCAGCGCCCTATAATGATATGTATGATGCGGCCGACATGCCGCCTGCCAAAGCGACAGATGACCCTGATTGGCACCCGTACGTGGAAACGGCGCGGCGCAAGGCCAATGTGGCGTCCACGGTGGTCGGATTCCCAAACCTTAAGGCTTCGGATGCGACGACGCAGATGATCCGCAAGCTCTATTTCGGACTGGCCACGGAGGTGGATCATCACATCGGGCGGTTGATCGACTGGCTCAAGCAGAGCGGGCAGTATGACGACACGCTGATCGTTCTGACTGCCGATCATGGTGAGATGCTTGGCGATTACGGGTTGTGGGGCAAGTTGACCTTTCACGATGCCGCGTTCCATGTCCCGCTGATCATCCGGCAGCCGCACGCTGCTGTGCGTGGGATCACGGTGACAGAGCCGACGGAATCCATTGATGTCACCCCGACTATTCTTGGATGCCTCGGCTTGGAGATTCCCCATTCCATGGACGGAAAAAGCCTGATGCCGTTCCTCGACGGAGCGACCCCGAAGGATTGGCGAAAGGTGACGGTTTCCGAATTGGACTTTGGCGATCCGATCTCTCCGACGCTTTGGCAGACGGACCATGGCCTGTCGATAGACGCGGCGAATCTTGCTGTGCTGCGTCGTGGTGCGATGCGATTCGTACAATTCGCCGGGGCGCTTCCGCCGATCCTGTTGGATGCTTCCAGCGGCATCGAAAGTCGGAATCTGGCAAAAAATCCGGCACATGTGCAGACAATGCTTGATTTGATGCAGGATATGCTTTGCCATCGAATGGTTAACACTGACGGTACGTTTTCGAGAACGCTGATTACGGATGACGGCGTGAAAGTGGCCTCATGATTTGCAACGATCTGGCCCTGTCACGCATATGTCATGGTTGCCAGAGATATAAAGCCCGGCTGTTTCGACCGGGTTGACCACGAGAAGGAGGCGTAGCGCCAAAGTTCTGATCCGACCGCGCAAGCATCTGCCGATCTGCCGCGCGGTCCACGGAAGCCCGAAATGACCGGACACCGCATGTACCGGGAAAAAAGGGGGAACAGCCCCCGTCACCACTTGGAACCAACAGGAGAGAAAATGAAACGACTTCTACTTTCAGGCGTGGCCTTGATTGCCCTGCCGGCAGCGGCCTATGCCAACTGTCCCGCAGTCACAGTCGCAGACCCTATGGGTGTCGCCGCCGGTGAATTCCCGCAGCAATACGAACTGAGCGCTTTTCAGGAAGCGGCGGGCTGCTCCATGGAGTTCAAGGCGAACCCGGAAATCGAAGCGTTGAACGCGCAGATCAAGGGCAACCCGGACCTGCCGCCGCTGGCAGAGCGCCTTCCGTCGGAACCTCTGGTTGTTG
>NZ_JAEPMO010000230.1 GCF_017643905.1 Marivita sp. | reverse complement strand
GACAATCACCCCGGAACAATTGGAGCTCTTCGACACCCTCGATATACCAAAACCCGCTTGATCCCTTCTCGGTAGTCACACAATGGCAGACCTGGCCATAACAATATCAATCACTTAGACGATTTGCTGTCGAACTTGGCGGACCTGGAAGACGTGTTCCTGTCACTCACACGCTCGGCCTGAACCTGCGCGGGATGCGTTTTAGAAAACGCATCCTCACGTTCCAACGAGGGGTACAAGGCTTTTCGAAAAACCTTACCCCGCCCGTTGCAGCATCCGTCCCAGAACCCGGCCGCCCAGCACGTGGACATGCAGATGCGGCACCTCCTGCACACCGGCTTCACCCGCGTTTGAGATGATACGGTATCCACCCGCCTGCAACCCTTCGGCCTTTACGACCTCACCCACGGCGCGGTTGAAATCGACGATTTCGGCATCGCTCGCCTCAAGCACGAAGTGATCGTAGCACACATAAGGCCCTTTCGGGATCACCAGCACATGAATCGGTGCCTGAGGCTGGATATCCCGAAACGCCAGCGTGTGTTCGGTTTCAAGCACGGTGGCATTCGGGATCTCGCCACGCAGGATTTTGGCGAAGATGTTCTGGTCGTCATAGGTGTAGGCCATGCGGCGTATCCTCAGTCTGCAAACAGGTGGTCGGTGCGCGCGATTTCCAGCGCCTGTTCCGGCGCGATGGACAGGAAACTGGCCAATGCGGCGGCGTTGACCTCGATACTGTCTTCCTCGCGGATGCGCAGGTGGTTTTCGAACTCCGCATCGCGAATCCGGTCGCTTTCATGCACGATGTCGTTGCGGATGGTAGGCAAAAGCCGTTCGAGCGTTTCCTGCGGCGTACGTTCGCCGGCCAGCCCGACGCGCATGGCGTGGCCGATCAGGTAATCATCCGTGAAGGTGCAATTCACCTCAAGCAGGCGTGTCGTGGCGCGGTCGCGGCAGAAATCCTCAAGCAGGTCCAGATTGCCGGGGTCCATACAGACCACCATGCGATCCGAGTCGAAATAGTCGAACAGCATCCGCATGAGCGATCGCCGATGGCGATGCCGCTTGCCCAGCGTTGACTGGATGCCCCCCATATCGGGCAGATCCGTCTGTTCTTCGTTGAAGGGGTATTCGATGCAGGGCACGTTTGTCTGCTGCCGGATCCGCGACACCAGCCGTTTGGCCACGTGCCACTTCTTGCAGACCACGATCAGCAATTCGCGTTCGCGGCCCAGCGTGCTTTCCGTCTCCCAGAAGCGAGGGGCAAAGCGGCGGCCGATCCGGCCCTTGCCGGTGAGGAACTTGTAGAGCGACCGGCCTTCGTTCGAGATCTGGAAGTTCACACCCTTCGCAGAATACAGCGACCCCAACCGCTCTTTCAGTTGCAAAGCCTCTGGACTGATCTTGCGCGCGAACAGGAAATCCTGACTGAGCAGCAGATCGAAGTGGTCGTTGTAGAAGGTGACCGGCATCCCGTAATCCGAGAACATCAGGAAGGTCAGCGTCCGGCATTCGATCTCGTTCTCGGGCACGAGGTGCCGCACCAGCGTCTGGAAAAACGTCTCGTCAGGGATCCAGGTGGTGCTGAAAAACCGCATGACATCGCGCCGCTGCCGGACGAAATCAAGGATCGCCTCGATGGTGCGGCGCCGCAGGCACCACCACTGGCTGCCGATCTGGATTTCCAGATCTTCGGGGATCTTGCGGGTGAGACCCAGCTTTTTCTGCCAGTTGAAGCTTTGGTAGAAGATCCATTTCTGGGTGCGCTCGTTGAAGTAGTGGCGGTAGATCAGCCGCTCTTCCTTCATCCCGGTCTTGATCCAGTCAGACGCGAAGAAATCGAAGCTCTCAATGAAATCCGCATCCATCCGGTCAAGATATTTGTGCGCGTATTCGGCGGTCTTGATCGCCTGGCAATCGCCCGAGAGCATGTAGAAATGCGTGGCCCGAGGGAATGCCTCCACCGCCGCTTCAACGGCATAGAGCGTAGCCTGAACCAGCGACCATTCCCCCCAGCCACATTTGATTCGCTTCTTCGCAAAGGTGACGTTCGGGTTGTCCGACAAGGCCGTATGAATGGCTGCGTAGGCCGCTGCATCCGCCCGCGCATCAAAGTGAATGGAAATGTAATCCCCGACCGCTGTCAGGCTCAGCGCCTGTCGGATGATCGCGTCCGGGTCCTTGTGACACAGCAGTATGAAGGCAATATTTGCCATTCAGGTCTTCATTTGCCCAACTATTACCTCTTTTTCATAGTGATACGCATGTTCAGTGATTGAATAAACCGACTTTCTTTGATTTTTTGTTTACGTTACCGGACGACAAGAGCCCGGAACGAGGCTGGAGGCGGCAGAAAAATGGGTTTTCCCGGCACATGGATGACCGAAAGCGAAAGCATGGTCTATCGCGTGGTTCCGAAATGCGCGTGTTCGACCATTGGTCAGATCATGTATTATTCCGATCATGGCACGTTCTTTGACGGTGACATCCACGATGCGCAATCCGGCCTGCATAAATGGGCTCTGGACCATTCGAAGGACCCGATCACGAAGCGCATTCAGGCACAGGACACCTATGCCTTTACCTGCGTGCGCAACCCCTACACGCGCATCCTCAGTTCGTTCTTCGACAAAATCTGCGGCATTCAGCGCAACGGCAAACGCTATCGCGGTAACCTCGTGCCGCTGCTGATCCAGAAATACGGGATCGAAGTTGGTGGCGAGGACGGCAAGCAGGAGTTCGACCAGATCAAGAGCTTCCGCCGCTTCCTGCTCTTTGCCCGCGACACCATCCGCTGGCGCCGTCCGATGGAGCCAGACATCCATTGGTCCGCGATGTCCGGCCATATCAGCACCTTCATCGTCAATGGCGGCCGCTACGACAACATCTTCTGGACCGAGACCTTCAACGACGGCATGGCCGATGTGCTCAACCATGTCGAAACCAAGAAGAAGATCGACCTCAAGACCATTCCCCGCTTCAACGAAAGCGAAGGGCATGGACCCAAGCGGGCGCATCCGGTCGAAGATTATTTCGACGATCTGTCGATGCACCTGATCTACGAGATCTACAAAAAGGATTTCGAGCTCTTCAAATACGATTTCGAGAACCCGGGGAACAAGATGCCCATCGGTGAGATCGATCTTGATGAAGTGCACGCCAAGCTGGGTGACTGACGGTCAAGCTTGGCGGGAACACTTTTCGAAAAGCGGTTTTAAGCCGCTTCGAAGCGGCTTCCGGCGCCGATCACTCCGGCAGGTCTGCTGACGGGATGATCGGAAAGAACTGCCCGCCCGACCAGACGCCAAACCAGCTTTGGCCATCAACCTCGTGGTGCGCGCCGCAATCGACCAAGCGGTAGAAACTCTTGCGGTCGATCAGCGCTTCGAGATTGGCGCGGACCAATACGTAAGGTGACGGCTCTCCGGTCTCGGCATTCCGTTCGACCCGGATCGGGTGCTCAGGCCCGGCGACCGCCGTATCTCCGACATGGGTGGTGAAGGTCAGCACCTGATCCTCCCCCCCACCGGTCACGTCGAAATCGGTGGCAACAAACGGCGCATCATCCACCGTGATTCCCACCTTCTCGACCGGGGTCACGAGGAAATACTTGTCTCCATCCTTACGCAGAATCGAAGAAAACAGCTTTACCAAAGGGGCGCGGCCGATCGGCGTGCCAAGATAGAACCACGTCCCGTCACGGGCGATGCGCATGTCCAGATCACCGCAAAACGGCGGGTTCCACAGGTGGACCGGCGGCAAACCCTTGCTCTTTGTGGCGCGAACAGAGGCAGCGATGCCTTCGGCGGATGGAATTACACGATCTTGTGCGCTCATTGCTTTTGCCATTTCCCCTTTGCGCGTTACACTTTCTTGAAACGGACATAATGCGCAAGGGAGACACGTCATGGCCGCAGGCGAAGATTTGGTCGCAGAGATCGAAGCGCTGGAAGACAAGCTGGCCCAGGCCAAGACCGCGATCACCCGCCGCTTCATCGGTCAGGAGCGTGTGGTCGAACTCACCTTGGCGGCACTTTTGTGCGGCGGTCACGGTCTGCTGATCGGCCTGCCCGGCCTTGGGAAAACCCGTCTTGTTGAGACCGTTTCGACCGTCATGGGGCTCAATGGCAACCGCGTGCAGTTCACGCCGGACCTGATGCCTGCAGATATTCTTGGCTCCGAAGTGCTGGAAACCGGGTCTGATGGCAGCCGCGCGTTCAAGTTCATCCAAGGCCCGATCTTCTGCCAGCTTCTGATGGCCGACGAAATCAACCGCGCCAGCCCGCGGACACAGTCGGCGCTGCTGCAGGCGATGCAGGAAAAGGCGGTGACGGTGGCAGGCGAAACCCGCAAACTTGATGCACCGTTCCACGTTCTGGCCACCCAGAACCCGATCGAGCAGGAAGGCACCTACCCCCTGCCCGAAGCCCAGCTTGACCGCTTTCTGGTGCAAATCGACGTGCAGTATCCCGACCGCAAGACCGAGAAAGAGATCCTTCTCGCCACCACAGGTGCGGAAGAGGCCGATGCTTACGAGGTCTTTACCG
>NZ_JAEPMO010000153.1 GCF_017643905.1 Marivita sp. | reverse complement strand
TCGACCCGCAAAATCGATGATGGTAGCGTCGTCCATGATGGTGGTGCTCCTTTGGATGGTGGCTTGTGTCGCAACAACAAACCAACCAGATGCACCGCCGTCATTCAAACCGCCCAGACACCAGATTCAGCCATAACTCAACGAGCACTGCGATACTGCCAAAGCCGCAAGCATGTGACACGCGACAGCACCATACTGCTGTTCAGCATATACACTGGGCTGAGGGCAAAGGAGCTCGCAGCACTACGCATTGGCGATGTCTACGACGCAGAGGGCGAGCCACGCACACAGTTCACGCTTGCTGCTGAACAGACGAAAGGTGCTCGCACACGCTCTGTGTTCGTCAATAAGCAGCTGAGAGCACAGTTGGTACTGTACGCACAGTGGCGACGCATGTCAGACGCTGCTCAGCCCTTGTTTCGCAGTCAAAAGGGTGGACACTTTTCAGCCAACACAATGTGTCAGCTGTTCCTCAACATCTACAAAGCATGTGGGCTGTCAGATGCAAGCAGCCACAGCGGCAGACGCACATTCATTACAAGGCTGGCAAACAAGGGTGTTGGTGTGCGTGTGTTGGCAGCACTGGCTGGACACAGCTCAATCTCAACCACGCAACGCTATATTGATGTCAACGACACGCAGTTGGCAAACGCTGTGGAGCTGTTGTGATGAGACAGTAGGTTTAACCTACTCTTTTTGCCCCACCAATCATGTTGACACGATTATCCACCCAACCTCGTCGCCAACTCTTGTGCAGTCGCGTGTTTGCCGTAGTAGCTTTCAATAATCTGCACACTGGTACCCATGTTGCGAGCAATATCAAACACGTTCACTCTGCCCCATCTCAGCATCTGTACAGCATAAAAATGCCTTAGGCTGTACAGTGTGTATTTCTCAGCATCTGCATTGTGTGTGAGGTTCTCGCGTTCAAGCACAGCGTTAAACTGGTCTATGAGTGTGATAACTTTGTTGCCGTCTGGCATTCTAAAAAACCAATCATCGTGCTGTGCCGTTTTGCGACTGTGTTGTTTTGCACCAAGTTCAGCCGTTCGCACCCATTCGTCTCGCCAACGAGCATTGCGTTCCAGCGTTCGCTCAACATAGCGTCTGGCATTAGCTCGCAAGATAACATATCGCTTGCCTGTCTTGCCGTTCACGTTAAACGCATAGTTTTCGCGTCCACGTTCGTCGGTGAAGCGTTCAATGTCGCTCATACGAAGGTTGTTGGCTTCACCCACACGCATGCCGCTGTTGGCAAGTATCAGCACATAGTCACGCAGCAGCTCACGTGTGTAACACCAACGAGGGTTATCCCGTTCCTCATACATCCAGCGTCTAATGCCTTTGTACAAGCGACTGTACTCAGCCAACGTGAATGCTGGACGTGTTTTGGTTCGCTGTGCTTTGTGCCTAAACGTGGGCAGTGGTTTGTTGCCTCTGTATCCACGCTCATGTGCAAACTTCAGCACAGTGAGTGCGTAGGTAGTTTCCCACTCCAGTGTCTTGTCTGCTGGATTTATGCTGTGGTTCTTTGGACGTTTGTCTGCTGGCATGCGTCTGTAGTAGTCACGTCGCCAATCCACATAGTCTCACAATACTGCGTTATCTATTTTCTCAACAGCACGTTTTCCGCAGTACTCGTGCCAGAACTTGCTCACACGCCGTATCTGACGCAGCATGTAGTCGCTGGTTTGTTGTTGGTTAGCCTTGTTGCTATGGCGATAAGTGCCACGTGCATTTTGGCTCTCACGCAGTCGTTCATACTCATTCAGCACATCACTAAAACGCTTCGTCTGCAGTGGCAGCTGTTCTTCTTTGCGAAACTCTAACTCGTAGTAAGCTCGCATAGCCAAGTCTCTGGCTTTGGCTAAGTCACGTGTTTTGAGGCTTTTGTAGATGTATTGACGATTGCCTTTGTACAGACGCACTTGAAAGATGCCGTTGCGTAGGAACAACAGCACCTTTCCTTCCATCAGTTTCTCTTCAAAACCAACGTCTTTTTCGCCTAACAAATGCTCAACACCCTATGCAAAACATCGTTTTGCAGAACATTTGCATAACATTTTTGGCTTTGCAAGCTAAAGCTAAGTTACTGATTTTAAACTTTAAATTAGCTTGCCATGACAATGCTTGAACTTCTTGCCGGATCCACAAGGGCAGGAATCGTTCCGGCCCGGGTTGCCCCATGTGGTCGGATCATTTTCGTCGAAGCCTTCCAAAGCAGCCTCTGCGGTGCCGGTCCCGGCCAGCTCGGCCTGTTGCGGTGCCGCTGCCTCGGCGGCCCGTGCCATGGCCGCCTGCTGCGCCGCCATTTGCTGCAGCATCGCCTTCTGCTCTTCCTCGGTCATCGGGCGGACCTTGCCAAGCTGCTTGCTGACGTCTTCGCGCAGGCTGTCCAGCATCGTCTCGAACAGCTGGAACGCCTCGGACTTGTATTCGTTCAGCGGATCGCGCTGCGCATAACCCCGGAAGCCCACGACGGACCGCAGGTGTTCCAGCGTCAGCAGGTGCTCGCGCCACTTGCCGTCGATGGTCTGTAGCAGAACCTGCTTTTCGATCTGACGCATCGTGTCCGGGCCAAAGGCCTCGGCCTTTTTTGCCATCATCTCGTCTGACGCAACCTCAAGCCGTTCGCGGATCACATCGGCATCAACACCTTCTTCGTCGCCCCATGCAACAACCGGGGCATCGACCCCCACCAGTTCTTGCACTGACGTTTGCAGCCCTTGGGTATCCCACTGATCTGCATATGTTTTCGGTGGAATATAGGTGTCGACCAGATCGTCGATCACCTGATGGCGCATGTCGCGCGCGATCTCGGACAGATCCTGCGCTTCCATGATTTCGCGACGCTGGCTAAAGATCACCTTCCGCTGATCGTTCATCACATCGTCGAATTTGAGCAGCTGTTTGCGGATGTCAAAGTTGCGACCCTCCACCTTGGCCTGCGCACGTTCCAGCGACTTGTTCACCCACGGGTGCACAATGGCCTCGCCCTCCTTCATGCCCAGCGTGGACAACACCTTGTCCAGACGCTCGGACCCGAAAATGCGCATCAGGTCGTCATCCAGCGATAGGAAGAACGAAGACCGGCCCGGGTCACCCTGACGGCCCGACCGCCCGCGCAGCTGGTTGTCGATGCGGCGGCTTTCGTGGCGCTCGGTGGCCAGAACGAACAGACCGCCCGCCGCCTTAACCGCTTCTTCGTCGCCGGTGTGCTCGGCTTCGATGCGTTTGCGGATCGCCTCGGGATCACCCTCTGGATCAGCGGCAATCGCCTCCATGATCTTAAACTCGACGTTCCCGCCCAGTTTGATGTCCGTTCCGCGACCAGCCATGTTTGTGGCGATGGTCACGGCACCTAACTTGCCCGCATCCGCGACAATCTGCGCTTCCTGCTCGTGCTGGCGCGCGTTCAGAACGTTGTGGGTGAGCCCCGCATCGGTCAGCAACCGGCTCAGCATCTCGGACTTTTCGATCGACGTGGTGCCCACGAGAACCGGTTGGCCCTTGGCATGCGCCTCTTTGATCTCGGTCACGATGGCGTCGTATTTTTCCTTTGCGGTCCGGTATACGCGGTCATCTTCGTCGATCCGCGCAATCGCCCGGTTGGTCGGCACTTCGACCACACCCAGCCCATAAATCTCGGCAAATTCATCCGCTTCGGTCGTGGCGGTGCCGGTCATGCCCGCCAGCTTTTCATACAGGCGGAAATAGTTCTGGAACGTCACCGACGCGAGCGTCACGTTCTCGGGCTGGATCTTGCAGCCTTCTTTCGCCTCGATCGCCTGATGCAGACCTTCTGACAAACGCCGGCCCGCCATCATTCGCCCGGTGAATTCGTCGATCAGAACCACTTCACCATCGCGGACAATGTAATCCTTGTCTTTCTGGTATAGCTTGTGCGCCCGAAGCCCTTGGTTCACGTGGTGAATAAGGGTCGTGCTTTCCGGATCATACAGCGATTGCTCTTCGGGAAGCAGGCCAAGCCCGTGCAAGGTTTCTTCGAGAAACTCGTTGCCTTCGTCGGTAAAGGTCACGTTCCGTGTCTTCTCGTCGAGCGTGACATGCTCGTCGGTCAGCGACGGGATCACCTTGTCGATGGCGACGTACAATTCGCTGCGGTCCTGCGCCGGTCCGGAAATGATCAGCGGTGTCCGCGCCTCGTCGATCAGGATCGAATCCACCTCGTCGACAATCGCCATGTAGTGGTCGCGCTGATACATCTGTTTCAGCTCGGACTTCATGTTGTCGCGCAGGTAATCGAACCCAAGCTCGTTATTCGTCGCATAGGTGATGTCACAGGCATAAGCGACCTGCTTTTCCGCGTCGGGTTGGCGGGGATACACAACACCCGTGGTCAGCCCTAACGCGCCATAAACCTTGCTCATCCATTCGCTGTCGCGCTTTGCAAGGTAATCGTTCACCGTCACGATATGCACACCGCGCCCGGTGAGCGCGTTCAGATAGGCCGGGAAGGTCGCAACAAGCGTCTTACCCTCACCCGTCTTCATTTCCGAGATATTGCCCTGATGCAGGAAAATCCCGCCCATCAACTGCACATCAAAGGCCCGCAGCCCCAGCGCGCGCTTCGCGGCTTCGCGGCAATTGGCGAACGCTTCGGGCAGCAGCGCATCAAGCGCCTCTCCATTGGCGATACGCGCCTTGAACTCTGCCGTTTTTTCGATCAGCTGCGCATCGCTCAGCTTTTCAAAATCCGCTTCCAGTGCGTTGATCTTCTCAACCAGCGGGCGGGTCGCCTTGACTTTACGGTCGTTCGGCGTTCCGAACACCTTGCGCGCGACTTTACCTAATCCCAGCATTCATTCACTTTCAGCTTTGACATCTTCGTGTGCGGCATCTGCTTGCTCGCCTCGCACACAGCCCATATGTCACAGGGGAACGACTGGCTTCGCAGCGCCTGCAGGCGATGTAAGGTCAGGGCAATTCACTGTCAATGTCGCCCCCACGGTACGGGCGGCTCTGGAAGGATAAACATGACGAATCTCATCACGAAACTCTCCGCAAGCGCGTTCGCCCTGATGCTGGCCCTGCCGGTACAGGCGCAGGACACGCTGACGGCAGACTCGGTGGTGGCCACGGTCAATGGCACCGAAATCACGCTGGGCCACATGCTGATGGTACGCGCGTCTCTGCCGGACCAGTATCAGCAGCTCCCCGATGACGTGCTATGGGACGGCATCATGGACCAGATCGTTCAACAAACTGTGCTCAGCCAGCAGGACAGCGGCGAAGAGACCCGTCGTATCAAGCTGGCCCTCGAAAACGAACGCCGGGCATTGATGGCGGCGCAGGTGATCGAAGGCATCGTCGGCGATGCGGTGACGGACGAGGCCGTGCAGGCGATTTACGAAGAAACCTACCTGCAGGGCGAACAAAGCGAAGAATACAACGCCTCGCACATTCTCGTTGAGACCGAGGAAGAAGCCGCAGCCATCGTCGAAGAATTGAACGGCGGCGCTGATTTTGCCGAGGTTGCCCGCGCGAAATCCACGGGCCCGTCCGGTCCAAACGGCGGCCAGCTTGGCTGGTTCGGCGCGGGCATGATGGTGCCGGAATTCCAGTCCGCCGTAGAGCAGCTCGAGGTCGGTGCAATCTCCGGCCCAGTGCAAACGCAGTTCGGCTGGCACGTCATCATCCTCAACGAAAAGCGCACCAAGGAAGCGCCCGCGCTTGAAGCCGTGCGCGGCGAAATCGAAAACCAACTCAGCCAGCCGGCGGTCACCCAAAAGATCGACGAACTGACCGATGCTGCAACTGTCACCCGCACCGCAAAGGAAGAGGTCGATACCTCTGTCCTGAGCAATATTGGTCTTCTGGAGGACTAAGAATTGGCCAAGATCACATCGGTTTCCCCCCTCGCACCCGCCAGCTTTCCATCGCTGCCGGTCATCAAAGGGGCAAGGTTTGCAACCGCCGCGGCTGGCGTGAAATACGCCGGTCGAACCGACGTGATGCTGGCCGTACTTGATCCGGGCAGCTGCGTCGCAGGTGCATTCACCAAATCCGCCACGCGGTCGGCCAACGTACTGGATTGCCAGTCGAAAATCTGGTTTGAGGACGATGGTGGCGCCGCCATCATCGTCAACTCGGGCAACTCCAACGCCTTCACGGGCAGGGCAGGGGACGAGAGCGTTCAAGCCATCTGCGCCGAGGTCGCCCGCGTGACCGGACTGCCTGCCACCCGTGTCTTCACAAGCTCCACCGGTGTGATCGGCGAACGCCTGCCGCATGACCGGATCGCGGCCAAGGTTGAGGAGCTTTACGGCAATCTGGACGAGGCAGGTCTCCCTGCCGCTGCCAAGGCCATCATGACCACCGACACTTTCCCGAAAGGATCGACCACCACGGTCGACCTGCCGGGCGGCACCGTGACCATAGCAGGCATCGCCAAAGGCTCCGGCATGATCGCGCCCGACATGGCAACGATGCTGGTCTACATCTTCACCGACGCCAGGATCGCGCAGCCTGATCTTCAGACCTTCGTGTCCGCGATCAACGAAAAGACCTTCAACAGCATCACCGTAGACAGCGACACCTCGACCTCCGATACGCTGTTGGTTGCTGCCACAGGTACCTCGGGGGTGACTGTCACCGCAGAAGACACCGCCTTCCGCGATGCTCTGCACCACGTCATGCAAGACCTCGCGCATCAGGTTGTCCGCGATGGCGAAGGCGCGACCAAGTTCGTGGAAATCACCGTCGCCGGCGCGCTTAACGATGCCGACGCCAAGATCCACGCCATGTCCATCGCCAATTCCCCATTGGTCAAAACCGCTATCGCCGGCGAAGATCCCAACTGGGGCCGTGTCGTCATGGCCATCGGCAAATCCGGTGCCCCTGCCGACCGTGACACGCTCAGCATTTCCTTCGGCGATGTGAAAGTCGCCACGAATGGCTGGGTCGATCCTGACTACCGCGAGGAACAGGGCGCTGCGATCATGAAGCAGGAAAACATCTCCATGACCGTCGATTTGGGCATGGGCAACGGGTCTGCCACTGTCTGGACCTGCGATCTGACCCACGGCTACATCTCGATCAACGCCGATTACCGCTCGTGACCGTCGTTCTCGTTTCCGCTGTTGCGCTCATCGACCCCGATGGGCGCATCCTTCTGGCCCAACGGCCAGAGGGCAAGTCCATGGCGGGCCTCTGGGAATTCCCCGGCGGCAAGGTCGAACCCGGCGAAACCCCGGAACAGGCGCTGATCCGCGAACTGCAAGAGGAACTGGGCATCGACACCTGGCAAAGCTGCCTCGCCCCGCTCACCTTTGCGTCGCACAGCTACGAGAAATTTCACCTTCTGATGCCGCTCTTTGCTTGCCGCAAATGGAACGGCACTCCCGAATCACGCGAAGGGCAGGCGCTGAAATGGGTGCGGGCAAACCAGCTCAAGGACTATCCCATGCCTCCTGCGGATATCCCGCTTATCCCCATTCTGCGGGATTGGCTCTGACAAACCGGGTCCAGTATTGCGAAAGTCGTCTTTGCCAATCTTTTTCTCTGGCAATGAAATACGCAACAAACTATCTAAGAATTGTCAGAACTTGGGGGAGATTTGACATGCTGAAGACAATCATTATCGGAAGTTGCATGTCTGTGCAGGGAATCTTTGAAAAGGCCCTGCCCGATGGACGCATTTGTGTCCGTGTCGGAAACAGGATCTTCGCGGGTCTGCCGGTTGCCAACGCCGCTTGATCGCGGCACGCACCGAAAAAGAAAAAGGGCAGCGGTGACGCTGCCCTTTTCTGTTTCCGGGATACGCAGGCTTAGTCCAGCTTGCGTTCAACTTCCTGGCGTTCGAAGATCTCGATCACGTCGCCCTGACGAATGTCGTCGTAGTTGTCGAACGCCATACCGCATTCCTGACCCGACTGCACTTCGGCCACTTCGTCCTTGAAGCGCTTGAGCGTCTTGAGCGTGCCTTCGTGGATCACCACGTTGTCGCGCAGCAGGCGCACACCGGCGCTGCGACGTGCCACACCTTCGGTGACCAGACAGCCGGCAACCTTGCCGACGTTCGACACCTTGAAGACGTCCTTGATCTCGGCATACCCGATGAAGGTTTCCTTGATCTCGGCGCTGAGCAGACCCGAGGCGGCCGCTTTCACATCGTCCACAAGGTCGTAAATCACGCTGTAGTAGCGAATCTCGACGCCCTTCTGGTTCGCGGTGTTCCGCGCCGACGCATTGGCACGGACGTTGAACCCGATAACCGGACAGCCCGACGCTTCGGCAAGACCGATATCGGTTTCGGTGATCGCACCAACGCCCGAATGCAGCACGCGCACGCGCACTTCGTCGTTGCCGACTTTCTCCAGCGCCTGAACGATCGCTTCGGCAGAACCCTGCACGTCCGCTTTGACCAGCACAGGAAGCTCGGACACGTTCTCGTCGTCCTTCGCCTTCTTCATCAGCTGTTCCAGCGTCGTAGCCGCACCCAGTGCTGCACGCTTTTCCTTGGCGACGTTGGCACGGTATTCCGCGATCTCGCGCGCCTGCGCTTCGGTCTCGGTCACGTTCAGAACGTCACCCGCTTCGGGTGTGCCGTTCAGGCCCAGAACCTCCACAGGCACCGACGGTCCCGCTTCCTTGACGCGCTCGCCCTTGTCGTTGATCAGCGCACGGACCTTGCCGTACTGCTCGCCAACAACAAAGATGTCGCCCTGACGCAATGTGCCGTTCTGGATCAGAACAGTGGCAACCGGCCCACGTCCCACGTCCAGCTGCGCTTCGATCACCGCACCCTGCGCCGCCCGGTCCGGGTTCGCCTTGAGTTCGAGGATCTCCGCCTGCAGAGCAATCGCTTCCAGCAGTTCCGGCAAGCCCTGACCTGTATGCGCAGACACTTCCACGTCCTGCACGTCACCGGACATCTGTTCCACAACCACTTCGTGTTGCAGCAGGTCGGTCCGCACTTTCGTGGGGTTCGCGCTTGGCTTGTCGACCTTGTTGATCGCCACGATCATTGGCACCTTCGCCGCTTTCGCGTGATTGATCGCCTCAACCGTCTGCGGCATCACCGCGTCATCAGCGGCCACCACCAGAACAACGATATCCGTCACCTGAGCACCGCGAGACCGCATCGACGTGAACGCCGCGTGACCCGGAGTGTCGAGGAACGACAGAACCGCTCCATCCTTCGTCGTCACCTGATAGGCGCCGATATGCTGCGTGATCCCGCCAGCTTCACCCGAGGTGACGTTGGTTTCCCGGATCGCGTCCAGCAGCGATGTCTTGCCGTGGTCGACGTGACCCATGATCGTGATAACCGGCGGACGCGGCTTGAGATCTTCCGGAGCGTCCTCGACCTCTTTGATGACGTCCTCGACATCCGCGTCCGACACGCGCGTCACGCGGTGACCGAACTCTTCGATGATGAGTTCGGCGGTATCGGCGTCGATTGTCTGGTTCTGCGTCGCCATGATGCCGTTCTGCATCAGCGCTTTGACCACATCGCCCACACGTTCTGCCATCCGGTTGGCCAGTTCGGCCACCGTGATCGCTTCGGGCAACTGTACGTCGCGCACAACTTTCTCGCGCGGCTGGTTGCCGCCCATGGCTTTCTGACGCGCAC
>NZ_JAEPMO010000162.1 GCF_017643905.1 Marivita sp. | reverse complement strand
TGACCAAATCGTTCACGATGTTGCCTTGCAGAATCTCCCTGTGCGTTTTGCGATCGACCGTGCTGGATTGGTCGGTGCCGATGGTGCCACCCATGCTGGGTCGTTCGATGTCGGGTATCTTGCAGCTTTGCCCAACATGACGGTGATGGCAGCAGCCGACGAAGCCGAACTCAAGCACATGGTCGCAACCGCTGTTGCACATGATAGCGGGCCAATCGCGTTTCGCTATCCGCGCGGGTCCGGCAACGGTGTCGAAATGCCGGAGCGTGGAGAAGTGCTGGAGATCGGCAAGGGCCGTGTCCTGCAAGAGGGCAGTGACGTTGCTTTCCTAAGCTTTGGCGCACATCTGGCCGAGGTCGAAGCAGCCACACGTCTGCTCGAGAAGGATGGAGTCAGTGTGACGATTGCGGATGCGCGTTTTGCCAAGCCGCTGGACATCGACCTGATCCTGAAACTTGCCAGAACACATGACGCCTTGATCACGGTCGAACAGGGTTCACGGGGCGGCTTTGGCGCGATGGTTCTGCATGAACTGGCAGATCGCGGTGTGCTGGATCGCGGGGTGAAGATCCGGACTGTGACTTTGCCTGACCGCTTCATCGATCAGGCGTCACCGGACGAGATGTATGCCGATGCGGGCATGACCCGCTTCGACCTTTACAAAATGGCCATGTCTCTCACGTCCAGCGACGGAAAGGTTGTGCCGCTCACGAAAGGCGCGTGAGCGTCAAAGCCAATCCAGCGCATCGTCCACGAGACCGATCACGCTCATCGTGAATTCGGACCCCTGGGCGGTGTCGACCAAAGCCGCGTGATCGTCGATCAGGTCCTT
Source organism: Marivita sp. (assembly GCF_017643905.1). Classification (GTDB taxonomy): domain Bacteria; phylum Pseudomonadota; class Alphaproteobacteria; order Rhodobacterales; family Rhodobacteraceae; genus Marivita. Next base: position 8,420 of record NZ_JAEPMO010000162.1, on the reverse strand, counting down.
GGCTTCGACAACCGATGCGATGGTGCCGTCAAAGGCCTGCATGGCAGCACTGGCGACGCTGACATTGTTCAAGCCATTGACAACGGCATAGTACGCGCCGATTTCCGCCTTGGTTTCGAGATACTGCGCATCGGCGGCGCTTCCGCTGGCCGCCTTGGCCCCGTCAATCATCGCAAGGATGAACTCGGACCGTTCCACAGCGCCGCTGTCGAGGATTCCGGTCCAGTAATTGAACCCGGATGCATCTGGCGCGCGGCCGAGAATGTTCGAATATACAGCAGTCACGAAATCGCCGGTGCTGCTTGACCCACCATAGAGTGCTTGCGTTTCGGGCTGATCAAAGAACAGGCGTGCGATTTCGTTCATCGACATGCCGTCGGCCAAGGCTGAACCCCAGAAAAGCAAACCGGTCGAATCTGGCGCACGGTTGAAATAGGCGACATAGAGCTCGCAGAACGCCATCATGTCGGCTTCGGTCAACGTGCTTACATTGGTGAAGCGGTCGAGTTCAAAGGCAGTGCCGTTGAATTCGAGGATTTCGATGCTGTTGAGCGTATCGGTCCCATCGCGACCGCTCCGGTCTTCGATCACGATCGACCCATTGCTGATCGTCAGCCCGTAGTTGGACATATCGCTCATGTAGACGGCGGTATCGGTTCCCGCGCCACCGGACAGAATGTCATTCCCGCCTGACCCCGTGATCCGGTCATTCTGAGCCGTGCCGACAAGATTTTCGGCGGTGGAATTTCCAACCAGGACACCCGAAGAATCCGGCTGCGTGTCAGTATTGTCTGGCGTGCGGGCATTCTGAGCAACGACATCAGGCGTCGTTTGCCCGCCGGTCATCGCGAAGTTCTGCGTGACCATAACCGAATAATACTTGCCGGACCCATAATCATAGGTTCCGGTCTGGATGCCGATGCCAACGACTTCGAGGTCCGGCATCAGAATGTTCTCGCGGTGACCCGGGCTGTTCATCAACGCGAGGTGCAGATCATACACGTCGTCGAACAGACCTTCGTCGCCTCGCTCGCTTTGCGCGGCGATGTTCTCGGCTGTGCGCCATGATCCGGAAAGATCAAAGCCTTCAGCAGTCATCCTCTCCGTCGGCGTGGAATTCCCCACGCCCGTGTGGCTGAAGACGTTATTTTCAAGCATCCACAAGGAATGCGCATCAGCGGACGCGTTCAAGACCTTATCGAGTACGAGTGCGTTCAAGCCACGGCTTGTGCGCTCCTCGTTCACGAGATCCAACATGTACCGCTCCAGATCACTGGCGGTGGCAGCAGACATCTCAAACTCCCCAGTTCGAGCCCCAAATAAATGTCTAAGGAGAGACTAGGGCAAGAAACAGGAGCGAATGTGTTTAAAATTGGCTATTTTATGCTGGGTTTACGCAGGAAATCGCCAGTTCACCGAAGATTTGTGGCGCATATGTGTCGAGGTAAATGCGCAACCAGGGGGTAAACCGGCTTGGTTCTTTAACCACATCCTGCACCAAATCGCCATAGCGCACCCATCGAGTCGCCATGACTTCGTCGGGATTGGGGGACAGGTCTAGAGGCCCGAACACCTCTGCCACGAAGATATCGACAACTTCGTGTTCGATCAGGCCTCCGCCAACATCGGCACGGTATTCGACGCGATCCCGATAATCGAGAGTCAGGTCGGTGATGCCCAATTCCTCTTTCAGACGGCGATGGGCGCAGGCGAGGCTACTTTCTTTCCAGTTCGGATGGGTGCAGCACGTGTTCGCCCACAGACCGGGGGTGTGGTACTTGCCCATCGCGCGCCGTTGGATCAGGATCTCATCCCCGCGCAGCACGAACACCGAGATCGCTTTGTGTTTGAGCCCACGAATGTGAGCATCCAGCTTTTCAACAGGTTCAAGAGTGTCGCCGCGCCATGCCGGGATAAGCGTCTGGGTCATACATGTGTCTCCCGCACAAGCCCTAAGAGATGACGCGCATTCTTGAAGCCGATCTTCAAATGCGCAAGGGGCCGTGCCTTAACGAGCTTCTTGTTCATATACGCTTCAAATGTCAGCTTTTGAACATCGACATCATGACACAGGGAGACAAAGCGCTCCCGTCGCGAGTCGCTCTTGTAATAGGCGTCCTGCATCTGGCCCAGAACACGGAAGACCATCTTGTGCTCTTTCATGAAAAGCTTGCGGGCCAGTGTCAAGTTCTTGATCTTGCCGGTTTTCAAAGCTGCCGCGCAGGCAGTGGCGGCATGACGCCCGCAAATCATCGCGTAGTAAATACCCTCGCCGCTTGAGGGCGCAACGACACCTGCCGCATCGCCAGCAACCAGAACATCATTGCCGTTATCCCACTTGTTCAGAGGCTTCAGCGGAATGGGCGCGCCTTCCTTGCGGAGTGTTTCGCAATGGGTCAGGCCGGATGCCTCGCGCAGGGCAGCCGTTGCCTCCTTGAGGTTCACGCTTTGCACATATGTCCCCATGCCTACAGAGGTTGTGCCACCGTGGGGAAACACCCAGCCGTAAAAATCCGGGCTGATCGCGCCATCATAGATCACGTCGCAGCGCATCGGATCGTAGACATCGTTCTTCTCGGGGGCGGTAATGATCTCGTGATACGCAAAGACCAACGGCACCTTGTCACCGCCGGGAATTTCATCCCGGGCCACGCGGGAATTGGCGCCATCCGCCCCAATAATCAGCTTGGTTTCAAGCGCCCGCTCTTCGCCGGTTTCCTTGTCGCGGTAGATAATCGACCGGGTTTTGCTGGCGGCGTCGCGTTCGATCCGGACATACGTTCCGGTGAATTTCTGCGCGCCGGCTTTCACGGCCCGGTCCCGCAAGAAAGGATCAAAATCCTTGCGATCAACCATTCCAACAAACCCGTTTTCAATCGGGATGTCGACGTGACGCCCGGTCGGTGAAATCATGCGCGCGGTGTTCACCTTGGCGACAAGCTGGTCTTCGCCAATGTCAAAGTCCTGCATCAAGCGGGGGGGAATCGCACCGCCGCAGGGTTTGATCCGGCCCTCGCGATCAAGCATCGCCACTTTGTACCCTGACCGGGCCAAATCCTCGGCGGCTGTTGCACCGCACGGGCCACCTCCCACAACAACGACATCATACATGGTCACTCTCCTGCGATCAGTTCGGCTTGTGACGGGCTGCCTTCCATGATGCGCAATGCCATGAAGGCAGCGCAGAGGAACAACCCCGCTTCAAATACAAAGACGGCCCCAAAGGCTGGCGCGTCGGTGGTCATCGTCCGCATCACGTCGGCGGCGGCGGCGCCTGTCAGGCCACCGAAACCGGCGGCAATCGCTTGTGCCGCGCCCCAAAGGCCCATGCGTGTGCCTTCGCGCTTTTCGCGGCCTTCACCCGCCAGCGCCATCATTGATCCGATGGCGGCGACCGCGAAGGCGCCGTTGAAGAACCCAAGGGCAAAGACGGCAGGCAGGAGCGTTTGGGGCAGGGCATAGCCGCCCAGAATGGCGATCACGCACAAGCTTGCCGCCGACCCTAGGCAACCGCCGATCACCCAATTGCGCAGGCAGCCAAAGCGAAGCGCGGTGGCCGCGATGCCTACGGTCAACATGCCAAGGAACACCCCACCATTCTGGATGCCTGAAAGCGTTGTGCTTTCGCCGGGGGTGAAGCCGAAAACGAGACCTGCATAGGGCTCTAGGATCAGCTCCTGCATGAAGTAGGCGGTCATTGAAAGGAAGACGAAGATCGTGAACAGCCGCGCTTTTGGTTCTGCCCAAACCTCGGCCAGACCTTCGCGGAAGGGCACGGGATCGGGTTCGGGTGCCGCTTCAACACCACGTTCGATGCGCCATGTTGCTAGAACCGTGATCGCCAATGCGGCGAGGGCGACACCTGTGACCACTTCGATCAGAACTGCCGGCGTGTAGGGATCAAGCAATTGCCCGACGACACCGGCGGTCATCGCAATGCCGAAGATCATCATCAGCCACGTGATCGTGGCAGCGGCCGCGCGGCGGTGGGGCGTGGTCGCTGTCGCAAGAAGTGCGAGGACCGACGTGCCTGCAGCGCCTGCGCCAAGGCCGATCAATGCATAGGCCAGAACCGACATCGCCAGACCAACCGCATAGCTGGTCGCCATTTCGACAACGCCCAGCGCGGCGAGGACGCCACCAGCGCCAAGGATCACCATGCCCCGCAAGATCCAGCGGGTGCGATTGCCGCCCTTATCCGACAGGAACCCCCAATTGGGTCGTGTGATCTGGATGCCGTAGTGCAGCCCGACCAACATGCCCGGCAGAACGGCGGGCAACGCCAGTTCGACAACCATCAGACGGTTGAGCGTGGATGTGGTGAGCACGACGATCGCACCAAGCGCCATTTGCACCAGACCCAGTCGAACAATGGCAAGCCATCCCAAGGTCATCAGACGACTCCCATCGCGCGGAGGGCAAAGGCCGAGACCATCATGCCAGACACATACATCAGAACCCCTGTGGCATTGTACCAAGGCGCCTTTGCTTTGGGGTCCTTCAGCATGACGGACATCGCCCAAAGCTGGCCAAGGACCAGTGCAAGAATGATGGCGGCCTGTGTCGATTGACCCCATTTGGCCAGCGCAAGGATGACCAAAATTTGGGGAACGAGCATGACGATGCATGCAACTTTCGCTGCACGCTCCGGCCCAAGGGTCACGGGCAGGGAATTCACGCCCATCTGGGCATCTCCTTCGAGCGCCTTGAAATCGTTGAGCGTCATGATCCCATGCGCGCCGATTCCGTAAAGAAGCGCGATCAGGATGATTGGCCCAGAAGGCAGCGTCTGGCTCAACACGGCAGCGCCGGTGAACCAGGGAAGGGACTCGTAGGACAAACCAACAAGACCCGGTCCCAACCAGCCGGATCGTTTCAGCCGGATCGGTTCAACGGAATAGGCCCAAGCGGCAATGACACCGACAACAGTCGCAATGAACCCCCATGTTCCAAGTGTCGCGCCCAAGGCAAGCGACAGGAGCGACATCGCCAACGCAATCCAAAGCCCCCAACGCCCCGGGATGCGACCCGAAGGAATGGGTCGGTTCGGTTCGTTGATCGCATCGACATGGCGGTCGCACCAATCGTTGGCGGCCTGGCTCATTCCGCAGACCACAGGGCCGGCGAGGATCACGCCCACGATCAAAAGGCCAAGGTTCTCCGTGATGGCCACACCCGAGGCCACGGCCCCGCACGCATAGGCCCACATCGGCGGGAACCATGTGACGGGTTTGATCAGCTCCAGCATGGCCGAAGGGGCAGGGTAGCGATCGCGGTGTAAACTTACGCTGACAGTCATGTGTCAACTAGACACGACAAATCGATTCACATCAAGTGAAACAGATCGGTGAAATCAGGATTTGAACAGGACGTTTTGACACTCAACGATGCTTAATCGCTGTCGCCGTCCCCGTCTTTGTTGAGAAGCCCGTATTTCCGAAGCTTAACGTAGAGGCTTTGTCGGGACAGGCCGAGCATTTCAGCTGCAGCAACGCGGTTGTTGCGTGTCAGGCTGACCGCCGTTTCGATGCACATCTTTTCAACCACATCGGTGGTTTCGGAAACGATTTCCTTGAGCGTGGCCGAACCGACAAGTTCCATCACGTTGCGGCTGGATTCTTCGCTTGTCTGTAGCGGCGCTTTGCGCATCGCATCCACACGGCTGATGTCACGAATGACAAAACCCAGTGTCGGTTCACTCCGATCCTCAAAGAACGTGACGGACATCTCGACAGGCGTCTTTGCGCCAAAATCGTTGAGCAGTTTGGTGGAATACATCCGCATCTGGCCGGTGCGGCGAGCATTTTCGACCAGCACACTCATGTCAATCTGACCTCGCCCCAGGAAGTCGGCAAAACTGCGCCCCCGCACATCGACGGCATGTGCGGCATCGACGAGATCGAGGAAGGCGTCATTGCACGCTTCGATGGTTCCGTTTGCGGAAGTGAACACAAACGCGTCCGACCCTTTTTCGAACACCGCGGCAAGGTTGTTGGACAGGTTGTCGAACCGCGCGGTGGTTTCATCTGCGGTGGTCAGGCGGCAGATCAGAATGCGTTCGCCCGCAGCGCGGAACACTTGCGGCGTGATCATCACGCGCTGGCGGCCGCGGCGTGACTGCACTTCGAGGCTTGCATTGCTTTCCGAGATCGAGGCGTTGATCAATGCTTCGGTGAATTCTTCGGGGCGCTTGTCGCGGAATTCCTGCGCAAAGCTCGTGCCGATCAGATCGTCACGGCTGGATTGCAGAAGCGTCGCGGCCGGGTCGTTCAGGTCCTTGATCTTGCCGTCGTTGACCGAGACGAAAACGATGTTGTCCCGCACGGTGCGCAACAGCAGACGATAGCGCGCGTCGAATTCGCGCCGCGCCTCGTAGCCCTGTTCAAGCGACATCTGCGCCTGAACCAGCTGCTGCTGCGTTTCCGCGATCGGACGCAGGTCACGACCCAGCATGAGGAAAGATCCGTCCGAGCCGAACGGGTGAAAACTGTACCGAACAGGAAATTCCCAAACCGAATTGTCTGTGTGGTTCAATTCAACGGACCGGGACGGCGTTTCGCCCTTTTCCATCAATTCCATGACCGCTTCGATCTTGGGACGGCTTTCGCGGGTCAGGAAATCCATGAGAGGACGACCCTCCCAATGGCTCAACTTGCCGAAGGAGGTTTCGTTCGGGTTGATCAGGACAGACAGTACCTTTCCGCCGCGCGACACCACGAGAGCAATGTCGGACGCAACCGTAATGATACTCGACAGAACTTCTGCGTCGATAAGTGGTACGGAGCCGCTGCTCCAGAAACTGGACCCACTCGTATTCATTACCGCGTCAAAGACCTGTTTCTGGATTTGTTCTTTTCGCACAGCTTCAGTGCAACCTTCACATCGTTTGTCACCAGATCGACATCAGTCTTTTCTTTGACACCGTCCGCGAGGTTCAGAACAATCCCTCCCAGAACCAGCGGCGGGGGCGCCAAGACACCGGTTCTAATGCGTTTAACCAACTTTGCGATTGATGCAAGCGCATCGGGACGTGATCCTGAAAACAGAACCATATCGTAGCTTTCATCCGACAGTGCCTTGATGATCGTGTCATCGCGCGCGCCGAACAGAATCCGAACGGACGCACCGGCACGGCGCATCTGTGCAGTGGCCACATGCGGACCAAGGGTGTGGCTGTCATTGCCCTGAAGCAACATCAGCACATTCACGCCATTTGCCATTTCTGACGGCTTAGCGGCCCAGGGGGGCGCGAGCATTGTCAGTAATCCCTGAAGACGCGCGGTCGCAATCGTCACTTTCGCGAAGCCGATGATGTCCTCAGACCACATACGACCCAATTCTCGGGCGGCTTGCGGGATATAGATGTCGACGATCTGGTCCGCGCTGATGCGCCGATCCTTCAGATCCTCAAGCAGATCTTCGGCGTTGAACGCACCGGGCTGCAGGGAGACCTCCACAAGTTTCTGGATCACGCTGCTTCGAATCGTCTGCGCCCCTTCCTCACCCTTGTCGCTCAGGACAGACAGCACGGTGGACGCCAAAGCAGAGATGTCCAGCCGACTTTCCTCTGCCGACGTACGATCGTCGGTATGGTCGTTTGCCATTGTCACACCCTCGTAGCCGACAATGCATGACACATGTCAGGCATATCAGACATCTCTAGTTTCTGATTCTTACCTATAAATGTCAAAGATAATTGACACTGAATCCCATTCGGCTTTCCTTTCAACAAGGTATAGCGAAGAAAACCACTGAAAAATCGGGAATTAAGCCACGTTTTCAAGAATCAGTGGGCAGATTGACAACAATGTACGGTAGCCCCCTCAAGGTGTAAGTTTTAGTTGACACTTGCCGTCACGAGTAGATACTTTTTAGGGAGCAAGAACGGAATCGTAGACATGGCAGGATCGCATCGCGCCGCTGGAAAACCAGTTTTCCTCTATACAGAGGAGCAGCGCGCACGTCGTGACAACAGCATTTGGACCATCATCCAAGGCGTCCTTGCGCCTATCCAATTCCTTGTTTTCCTTGTGTCTTTGGCTCTGGTTGTCCGCTATCTGGTCACGGGAGCCGGCTATGACGCGGCGACGATTTCCATTCTGATCAAAACCGTTTTCCTGCTCACCATCATGGTCACCGGCGCGATTTGGGAGAAGGTGGTCTTTGGCCAATACCTGTTTGCGCCTGCGTTCTTCTGGGAGGATGTGTTCTCTTTCCTCGTGATCGCACTGCACCTCGCCTATGTCTGGGCGCTCTGGACCAGCGCGCTAAGCCCGACCGAAGAGATGTGGCTCGCCCTTGCGGCTTATACTGCATACGTCATCAACGCCGGGCAATTCCTGTGGAAGCTGCGTGTCGCCCGTCTTCAAGCCAGCGCTTCACCCATTGCAGATGAGGCCACGGCATGACCGAACGGTTCA
>NZ_JAEPMO010000179.1 GCF_017643905.1 Marivita sp. | reverse complement strand
TCCAATGCGCAGATCGGTCTCGGTGTCATTGGCGCGGCGGGATCGATCGGCAGCCAGGTCGCACCTGCACTCATGGAGGCCGAACAGGCCCGCGATATGGCCGGGCGCGTGTTCACCTTGGTCGGGCTAGAAAGCTGGCTCTCCAATGCCCTGCCATGGATCGGCGCGGCCGTGTTCGTCGGCGTCATCATCTACGCGCTGCGCGCCAAGGAGGCCCGGATTGACGACTATCGCTCGGGGAAAACGCCATGACCTCGGTCTTGATCGTAGTCTCCTGCATCGCAGGTGACAGCCTGCCTGACTGCGGTAGTGGGATCAGCTCAGTTCGCTTTCCCGACTTTATCGCCTGCGAAGATGCCGCTGTCCGTACGCATGAACACTTGCGGGCCAGCGCCGATGCGCGCGGGCAAACCGTACTGCTGCTCGATACGCGCTGCTTCGCCCTCTCACCGGGGGCACCCGCATGAGTACCGTCCTGACCATGCTGTTCGCGGGCTTTGGTCGGCGCTTCGCCTATTGGGGAGCGCTCATCGCCGCGATGTGCATCGCCGTCTGGATACTGCTCCGGCAGGGCAAGCACGCCGCAGAGGCCGACCTCGCCATCCGCCGCGCCGATGCCCGTGTTCGCGCACTGCAAACGTCCAAGGAAATCCGTCATGACCTTCAAAACACTGATCGTGCCGATCTTGAGCGTCGGGCTGATCGCTGGATGCGCGATTGACCCGCGGGGTTTGCGGGACGATTGCGATTGGGCCGAGCCTATTCGCCCTTCGCGTCAGGACGTTCTGAGCGATGACACTCTGGCGCAGATCGTCGCCCATAACGAGTTAGGCGCGCGGCTCTGCGGGTGGCAGCCATGACAATCGCTACTTTGAGCGAGGGCCCGGCCATTCTCATCGGCTACGCTTGGCGGCTGCAGATTGAAGCCGCGGCACCGGTTTTTGCAGACGGTGCAAGCTATGCCGGCCATCTGCGCCTCAAACCCAGTGACCCGACGCTGCTTGCAGAGCTGTCTAGCGCTGATGGCGGGATACAGCACATCACAGGAACTGTGTTGGAACTGTCTTTGACGCCTTCCCAAACCGCAGGGCTCTCGCCTGGGCGCGTGGTGCTGGATTTGGTGCGCACCGATCTCGAGCCAGACCTACACTTGGGCTTCCTTCTCGAAATCCCCGTGATGTTGCCGGTGACGCGAGGGCTGAGCCCATGAGTGAAGCGATCCGGCAAACAGGCCCGATCACCATCACCGCGCCGATCAAGGTGCGTGTTGTAAACGGGCCATTCCGTATTCGGCTTGGCGGCCAGCCAGGCCCGCAGGGGGCGACAGGCCCGCAAGGCGACAAGGGCGATCAAGGTGATCCAGGCATCACGATTCTGCCCACCGACGCCCCCATCAATGGAGGATTTTTCTGATGGCCAATACGATCCAGCTGAAACGCCGCGTCTCCGGGGTGGCGGGGGCGCCCGCTGCACTGAAATCGGGCGAACTGGCCCATAACGAAGTCGACAACACGGTGTATGTCGGCAAGGGCGACGACGGCAGCGGCAATGCGACCTCCATCGTACCCATAGCAGGGAGTGGCGGCTTTCTGGCGCTCACTGGCACGCAGACAGTTGGTGGGGCCAAGACCTTCTCCCTGGTCCCGAAATCCGCCCAGGACGCCAGTGCCGGCACCGATCTTGTGCGAAAATCCCAACTGGATGCAGGCCTTTCCACGAAGGCAGCGCTCAGCCATAGCCACGCCATTGCTGATGTTACCGGTCTGCAGGGCGCGCTCGATGCCAAGCTCGGCGCGATGGCGAATGCGGCCTCGGCAAGCAAACTTGCCACCGCCCGCACCATTGCACTCGCGGGCGATCTCTCTGGCTCAGTCAGCTTCGACGGCTCGGCCAATGTCACGATCACAGCCGCTGTGGCTGATGACAGCCATGCCCATGTCATCACCAATGTGGACGGGCTACAGGCCGCACTTGACGCTAAGGCACCGCTTGCCTCGCCCGCGCTGACAGGCACGCCGACCGCGCCCACGGCGGCTTCGGGCACAAACACCACGCAAGTGGCAACGACCGCCTTCGTGCAGCAGGCCATCGTCGACTTTGGCCCCGGTGATATGTTGGCCGCAACCTATGACACCGATGGCGACGGCAAGGTCGATACGGCAGAGGTGGCCGATGCCGCGCCATGGGCCGGGATCACCGGCAAGCCCACCAGCTTTCCGCCCTCGACCCACAGCCACGCGATCTCTCAAGTTACCGGCCTGCAGACCGCGCTCGATGCCAAAGCTGCATTGGCATCGCCGGCTCTGACCGGCACGCCGACTGCACCGACGGCAGTTACGGGCACCAACACGACGCAAGTCGCGACGACCGCCTTTGTGGCCGCCGCGATCGGCGCGTTGATCGATGCGGCCCCAGGCGCGATGGACACGCTGAACGAATTGGCGGCGGCTCTCGGGGACGATCCGAACTTTGCAACGACCGTCACCAACGCGCTTGCAGGCAAGCTCTCTGCCGCATCGAACCTGTCTGACCTCCCGAACAAGGCAACGTCGCGCTCGAACCTCGGGCTGGGCTCCATCGCCACGCAAGCCGCAAGCAATGTCGCGATCACGGGTGGGTCGATCAACGGGATCATCCTTGATGGCGGGACCTTTTGACCATGGCAAACACCGTTTTGGTCAAACGCACCACCGTGGCTGGCCGGGTGCCCAGCACGGCACAACTCGCTGCCGGAGAAATCGCCGTCAATGTTACTGACGGAAAGCTCTTTCTCAAACGCATCTCGGGATCGGAAACGGTCGTCGAACTGGGGCAGACAGGACCGCAAGGCCCAACAGGTGCCACGGGCCCAACACCGGCCCACCAATGGTCCGGTACGAGCCTGCGTTTTTTCAATGGGTCCACTTGGGGCGCCTATGTGAACCTGAAAGGCTCAACCGGTGCGACGGGAGCAACCGGTGCGACAGGCCCCAAGGGTGATACTGGCGCCACCGGCCCGACAGGACCACAGGGACCTGAAGGTCCCACGGGCCCAACCGGTGCAACCGGTCCACAGGGTCCCGCAGGAGCAGACGGCTCCCCGGACACCGCCGCACAGGTGCGTGCCAAACTGGTGACGGTGGATGGCTCTGGGTCGGGAATTGACGCCGATCTGCTCGATGGCAGCCATGCCAGTGCCTTCGCACTCCTGAGCGGGGCGACCTTCTCTGGCACGGTGACCGCACCGAACTTCGTCTCCTCGTCGGACGCACGGCTCAAGTCCGACATCGCGCCTATCGCAGATGCGCTGGCCAAGGTGCAGGCGCTGAACGGCGTCACCTTCACCATGGCGGGCAGCGACGCGCGGCAGATGGGCCTCATCGCACAAGAGGTACAGGCCGTCGCGCCAGAGGCCGTCGTAGAGGCCGAAGGCGTGCTGCGTCTGGCCTACGGCAATCTCGTGGGCCTCCTCGTCGAGGCCATCAAGGACCTGGCCATTCAGGTCGATCAGCTGAAAAGGACCGCGCCGTGATCGAGACCGGGCTGTATGTCATCTACAATACGAGCTCGCGGCTGCATTATGCCGTCGATGTCCAGGAGAGCTATGCGGGGATCGCGGTCTTTGCCCCCTGCGATGCAGGCGAAGGGGTCCGAGACAGCGTCGGGGTCGTGACCTGGGCCAATCTCAAGGCGGAACTTGCGACACCCTATGACTATGCCGATGGCGCAGGTTTCGTCGATCTGCACGGCAACGGGATCTTCGTTCCGGACCTGCCGGGCTGCCCACATGGTGGGATTTACAAGGGACGCTCCTACGTCTTTCCAAACGGTATGCGGGGTCACGACGAGATCACCGATCACGCCTTGATCGACATCATGACCGACAATGCGGGGTTCCCGCAGCCCTGGCGCAACCGCTTTGCCCAATCGGCGCGCGAGAAGGTCGACCTGTCGTTTCGCCACCGTGCACGCACGCAGGCATCGAATGCGCTGGTGATCTTCATGCCGATCAAGGGGCCGCTATCCTCGGCCCGGATCGAGATCCTTTGCGATCAGGACCCGATCCTGCTGAACGGCACCACCGTTGCTGGCCGGATCGATGACGCGACGATCCCCAATGACGGTCAATGGTTCAAGCAATTCTACTTCCACGCTGTGGCAAGTGACCCGGCGGTGCTCTCGGTTCCCGCGGGCGGGCGGGCCGAGGTGCCGATCGCACTCCGCTGGAATGGCGGTGGCGCGCCCTGCGCACACGCGCTGGCACTGAAACTCGACAGTGACGCCGGCTATCTGCCGAAGCGGCGGCTGATGACGGATGCAAACGGGGCGGGCAACTTTGTCGTCGAAGCGCTGGGGCTCAGCCCCGGCGACCAGATCGCGGTCAAGATCAACACCGAGCATTACACCGCGATCGGCAAGATCATCCTGGAGGTGGTCTGATGGAGATCGCGACCACAACCGAATTCCAGCTGATTTACCCCGCATTCGTCATGCACAAGCACTGGGACATGCCCGATGGCTTCAATGACCGGCTTTACGCGTTGGCGGCCGAGGACGCGGTGGCGAACCGCATTCAAGACGCGGGCGACGAACGCAATGTGGGCGACCAAACCAACCACCTTGGACATCTGCGCCACAACTTCCTGATGGACCGGCAGGATCCAGCGATTGCCGTATTGGCGCAGATGGTGGCGGCAGCCGTGCGGGAATATCTCCAGCTCGCCTATGGCTACGACCACACGGGCGAGATCGCCATGATGTCAGACACCTTCTGGCAGCGCCGGGCCGCGCGGGAAAACGTCGGGATCAACGCGCACACTCATATCCAGACCGACGTCGTCTGTACCTATTACCCGCGAGTGCTGTTGGATGCCGATTGCCCCGAGACCTCGCTCCATCGCGGCGCGGTGCGCTTCTACGATCCGGCGAATGTCGGTAAGCGGCTCTGGCCCTGCAACAACCCAGACGCCTATGTCGGCGGCTGGTATGCGGTCGAGCCGCGCACGGGCTCCATGCTCGTCTTCGAAGGGCATGTCCCCCATGACAGCACCTATTTCGAAGGCGAGGAGCGCATGTGCATCCCCGTCCTCTGTTCGCTCAAACTTCCGAATTCCCACTGCAAGGCCGGGCTCTCCGAGATCCTGGCCCATCAGGCGCAAGGAGAAGCTCATGGCCTATAAGGTCGGAACCACCATCGTGATCGACGACAGCGGAAACGTGGACTGGTCGCGTATTGCCAACAAACCTGCGATCGGCGCAGGCGACATCACATCGGTGGGCGTGGCGAATGGCTCACCAGGAGCGCCTACAGACGGAAACTGGCCTAGGATCATCAATCAATCCGGCAGCAACTGCAACTGTACGGCGAACTGTGTCGTAACCAGTCTTTCGGGTGGTGGGACGTCGGGCGCCGTTACGATTACGGCAAACCGGTCCTACTTTAACTGCAACTGCAATTGCCGGTGCTGATGATGGATGTTCGCAGCGTAAGCATCGAGCTCTGGCCAACGCGGGTCACATTCTTCGAAACGCCAGTCGACTGGGTAGTGAATAGGCATCTCGCCGACGAGGCCATCGCCGCAATTGAGGCCACCGGCAACGGGTCGATGCCCATCGCCGCAAAGCGCCGTGTGCGCGGCATTCTGGAGACAAGCGCCGCAGGGCAGGCTTTGAAAGCCCATCTGTTTGCCTGCGCACGTGCCGTACTCGGCCCTTGGGCTCAATATCTCGACCCCGATCATTGCGAAAACCGCGCGCTGGTGATCACCAAGGGCGGGTTCATCTCGACCCATAAGGACAGCCGCGAGGGGGATCTCACCTGCGTGCACTTCCTGACCGGTGGCGGGGTGGGCCAGCCGGTGAACAGCGTGGGCACCCCGCGCTTCGTGATCGAGGATCCGTCGCGATATTTCGATGAGGGGCGGCTGCCTTATGAGAGCCGCCATGGCTTCTCGGTCAATCCGCGGCCGGGGCTCTCGGTCTTCTTCCCCTCCCATATCCCCCACAACCAGCACCCCTATGAGGGGAGCACGCCCCATGTGCAGGTCGTTGCGAACTTCCGCGTCAACCTGCCTGTGGCGATCGAGGAAAGGCTTTTTGACTGATGTGGTTTGATCTGACACTGGAAGCGCGTGACGGCAGCCGCCACCACGTACGCTACAACCCGCACACATCGGAATGCGAGGGGCTGCCGCTGCCGATCGAGCCGGGGATTTTTGCACCGGTCGCCCGCGTGGCCAAAGATAAGCCCCTCGGAAAATCTCGCGCACCGCGCGTGCTGAAAATCCAACTCGGGCTCTCATGCAACTATGCCTGCAGCTATTGCAGCCAAGCCTTCCAGATCGCTGACGCGACAGTCTCGAAGCTGGCCGATGTCGAGCACTTCCTGACCCAGCTCGACGGCTGGATTACCGACGCCCCGGAAAAGATCGAGCTCTGGGGCGGGGAGCCTTTCCTCTACTGGGCCAAAATCAACCGGCTAATCCCGGCGCTGGCAGAGCGCTTTCCGGCGGCGCGGTTCTCGATCGTCACGAACGGCTCGCTCCTCTCCCGCGAAAAGCTGGATTTCATCGCCCAACACGACGTTGAAATCACGATCTCACACGACGGGCCCGGTCAGCATCTGCGCGGGCCCGATCCGTTCGATGATCCCGATAAGAGCCACTGGATCCAAACCCTGTTGGCCGAGCGCCCGGAAAAGACCGGGTTCAATGCGGTGCTGACGCGCCAGCATCATGACCTTCGCGAGCTCAAGGCATGGTTCGCCGAAAAAGTTGGGCCGGACATCTTCGTCGGGCTCGAGGGCGTCGTGAATGTCTATGACGCAGCGACCGCCATCGGGACGGGTCGGTTCGAACCCGCGGAGCTGAACAGCCTGACAAGGTCGATCTTCGAGGCTCTGATCGACGATCCAAACGCTTTTGGTCTCGGGGAGCGCATCAACGAATTCTATGCCTCCATTCAACGTCGGCGGCCCATTGAGGCCCTGGGCCAGAAATGCGGAATGGACAGTCCCGACGCCATTGCTGTCGACCTGCGCGGGAACGTCATGACCTGCCAGAACACCGGTGCGAAGGGGGCGCACAAGATCGGTCATGTGGCCGACTTCGACGCCATCGCGCTTGATACCGCGACGCATTTTGCCTTCCGAGAGGAATGCATGTCATGCCCGGTCGTTCAGCTGTGCAAGGGGTCGTGCATGTTCCTTGAAGGGGAATTCTTCAAGCAGAGCTGCGCCAACGAGTTTGCATTCAATATGGGGATCCTGATGGCGGCAGTCTGGCATTTGACGGGGATGGTGGTGAGGGAAACCCGTGAAGTATGATTTCAGAACGATCCTTCTTTATTTTCTTGCGCAAAATTCGTAAAATCATCTACGCAAAGTAAAATACATGAGGTGTTGATTTGCACTGAGAAGTGACCCGGGTTTTTCATCGAGAATTGACCCACCTTTGATTATTGATTTTGTGTCAGTCGTGGGTCAAGGGCATGTTTCACTCCTTTGTTTTTCGTGCTGCTGCGGCTGAACTTGCCTTGA
>NZ_JAEPMO010000019.1 GCF_017643905.1 Marivita sp. | reverse complement strand
CTCGCGTGGCGCGAACGATCCCGGATGTCGATTACGATCTGTATTTGCACACCATTTGACCAAAACCGATGGCTGGCCTTCGCGTTGCCAAGATACGCACTCAAGCCCAGACGGACAGATGGGCAAGAGACTGGCCAACACATGTGGATGTCCCAGCGAAAGCTGTGCGGCTTTCGCGCGTCGTGCGTCATTTCATTGACCGCATGAAGTGGGTGTCCGAACCTCGTCTGTCAGACGCCTCGCGCACGTGCGACCGCGCGTCGCCAACGGGAACGATCCGCTTTGCGTTTCGAAGGCTGCTCAACCGGAACAAAAATGTCCGTCCCAAGGTCGATTGCCATGGGATGGCCGATGGCGTTTGCGGCCATTGCTGCGACACCCAGAGCACCGACCTCAGCGACCTGGGAACGCTCAACCTTGCATCCGATGAGGTCTGACTGAAGCTGCATGAGACCTGAATTCGAAGACGCGCCGCCATCGGCGCGCAGGGCAGCGGTTTCGCGGCCGACATCAGCGCTCATGGCTTCGAACACGTCAGCGACCTGTTGCGCAATGGCGTCGATCGCGGCTCGCGCGATGTGGCCACGTTTTGTCCCAAGGCTCAGGCCAGCGAAAAGCCCACGCGCCTTATCGCCCCAATATGGCGCGCCGAGACCTGCAAGCGCGGGCACGAAGGTAACGCCGCCCGTGTCGTCGACGGTATCGGCCAAATCCGCGAGATCGGTCACCCTATCGAGGCCGAGCATTTCTGCTGCAAATTCGGCAGCCTGTCCGGACACCGTGATATTGCCTTCGAGCGCATAGATCGTCCGCCCGCCTTCCGTCCAGGCGACTGTCGAAGAGATCCCGCTGTTGGGCAGCAAACGCTCTTCTGTCAGCATCATCAGAGAAGAGCCAGTACCGTAGGTCGCCTTTACCGCCCCCGGATTGCGCAAACCGTGGCCGTATAGCGCTGCATGGCTGTCACCCATCACTGCACGAATGGGAATACCTGCGGGAACGCCCTCTATGCCTGGTCCCGTGCATCCGAAATCGCCATCCGAGCTCTTGCACTCCGCGAGACAACTGCGGGGGACGCCAAAGATATCGGCCAGAACAATGCTCCACGACATCGCATTGGTGTCGAACAAAAGTGTTCGGGAGGCGTTGGAATGATCCGTGGCGAAGACCGTGCCGCCGGTCAGATTCCAGATCAACCATGTATCAACCGTTCCCGCGCGAAGGTTGCCAGAATGCGCCAAGTCGCACGCGCGTGCATCGGTGTTCAGAAACCATGTGAGTTTCGAGGCGGGAAAAAGCGGGTTGATCTCCAGCCCCGTGCGACTGTGCACGTCTGGACCGTGTCCTTGATCCACCAGATCTCGGCATTGCGCTGCGGTCCGCCTGCATTGCCAAAGGGGAGCCGGTCCGATGGGGTCACCCGTCTGAGCGCCCTAAACCACAAGCGTTTCGCGCTGATTGGCAATGCCAATCACGTCGATGGCCGGGGCCTCCCTCGTCAACTCGGCGATTACAGCTTGCGTTGATGCCCAGATTTGGGTCGCGTCCTGCTCTGCCCAGCCCGCATGTGGATATGTGGACGTCATCGCGTGCGACGCAGAACTAAGGATCTGACCGGACTCGTCGACCAAAAGCGCCTTTAGGTTAGTCGTGCCCTGATCTATGGCAAGGCAGATCATCGGTCCTTGGACTTTCTTCCGAGGACGCGATGTGTCGCGTTCTTGATCCCATCGGCGGACAATCCGGCCTTGGCAAAGAGCGTTTCGGCATCCCCCTTCGTCTGAAACCCATCAAAGCCGATCCGTTCGAGAGGGACGGGCGTATTGGCGGTCACCAATTCCGCCACTGCTCCCCCGAGACCTCCGGATTTGAGCCCTTCCTCGACGGTGATCATCGCTTTGGTTTTTTCAGCCGCCGCAAGAACTGCATCTACGTCGATCGGGTTCAGTGTGTGAAACGAAAGAACGCGGACATAGATCCCTTCGGCGGCCAGTTCGTCAGCAGCGTTCAGAGCGAGGTGCACCGTCGTGCCACTTGCCAGGATCGTGGCGTCATCCCCGTGTCGCATCGTGCGAGCCCGGCCGGGGGTGAAGCGGCGCGCGCCGTCGGCATCAGGGCCGAGGTCAGGCACTTTCATGCGCGAAAGCCGCAAATAGACCGGACCGTCGTGCGAAGCAGCCCATCTTACAGCCTCTTCGGTCTCCCAGGGGTCGGCCGGGACGATTGTCGTGATCTGGGGCATCGCGCGAAGCCAGGTTAGATCTTCGATCAAATGATGTGTTGCGCCAAGTTCGCCATAGGCCACGCCCGAAGACTGGCCAACAAGCTTCACGTTGTAATTCGAGTAGGCGACATCGGCCTTGATCTGCTCAAGCGCATGACCCGTCAGGAAACAAGACGCGGCGGAAACAAATGGCACGCGGCCACCGTTGGCCAAGCCGGCTCCGACGCCGACCATCACCTGTTCGGCAATGCCGACATTTACAATCCGGTCCGGAAAGCGCGCCTGAGGAGGCCTTGTTCGCTGGCGTCACACGGCGCAGGATCGACGAGGCCGAGATCGTCGAGCGGCTCGTATTGGCCATAGTGAGCGAAGCTGCAGCGATCCTGTCAGAGGGGATTGCGGCGCGGGCGTCCGATATCTATCTGGTCACGGTTTTGGGCTACGGCTTTCCGCGCCGGCGGGGCGGGCTGATGCATCACGCCGACAGCTTGGGGGCAAAGGCAATCGTCGCGCGGCTGTCCGAATGAGCGCAGGAAGACCCGCTGGCCTGGGCGCCTGCTCCCTCACTGTTGGCAGCGGCTGAATGCTCTTCTCGCCACGTGGATTCGCCCGTTTCATGAACACGCACTCTCGGGGTTCACGAAAACGGCTGCAGCCCGAACTTAGGTCCGGCGAAATGTTGAGTCCCGCCGGGAGTAACGCGCCTCTGTTTCGTAATATGCGTTGAAGCCGATCCGGTCGCGCAATTCGGCAAAGGGCATCAGGCCACCGGTATGATCTTTCCCTGCCTTGAGTGCCGCAAGCGTGCCGACCATTGCCTGCATGGCCGCCGACAGCGCAGCAAGCGGATAGGCCGCCACCTTGAACCCAAGCTCTTCAAGCTGCGCCGGGGGCAGGATCGGAGTTTGCCCACCCTCCAGCATATTGGCCACCATCGCGCCGGGCACCTCTTTGCAGATCGTACGCATCTCGTCGATGTCCAGCGGCTCTTCGATGAACACCATCTCGGCGCCCAATTCGGTAAAGGTCTGCGCACGTTCGATGGCCTCGGCCAGCCCATGGGTACGGCGCGCATCCGTGCGTGCCTTGAGGACGATATCCGCGCGTCCCCGTGCCTCGACGGCGGCGCGGATCCGGTCAAACGCCTCCTCGCGGTCGACGACAGCCTTGCCCTGCGTATGACCGCAGCGCTTGGGCGCCACCTGATCCTCGATCATCACGCCGGCGCAGCCCGCACGCGCGAAACCCTCAACAGTGCGCAACACGTTCATCGGATTTCCGTAGCCGGTGTCGCCGTCCACCATCATCGGGATATTGATGGCTTCCATCACATTGCGGGCCTGATCGCGGACTTCGCCAAAGCTCATCAGACCCAGATCAGGCGCGCCAATCCGGCTGGCCGAGGCGGCAAAACCCGAAAGAAAGGTCAATTCGAACCCCGCTTGCTCGATCAACCGCGCCGAGAGCGCATCAAAGCAGCAGGGCATCATCACAAGGCCCGGTCGTGCAAGAAGGCGACGGAGCGATGCGGCGGCGGGGTTGGGGTAGGGCGCATCAGTCATCATTGGCATCCGTATAGGGCGGCATGGTTCTCCAGCGCGGCACATCGCGCGCCAACTTGTCGAGCAGACCTATCAGCGTGGCGCGTTCAGCGTCGTTCAAGCAGGCGGTCATATGCGTTTCGGCCTGTACGAACAGATCCATAGCGGCGCTATAGACCTCACGTCCGGCGTGTGTGATGTCGAGCATATTGCGCCGCGCGTCCTCGGGGTCGGGGCGGCGGGCAACAAAGCCCTTGTCCAGCAAAGAAGCGACACCTCGGCTGATGGAATTCGAAGGCTGCTCCGTGATCTCGCAGATATCCCGGGCGTTCAGACCGTCCTGATAGGCCAGACAAACCAGCACGGTCCATTCCGGCCGCACCAGCCCGTGCTCGCGCTCGATACGGCGCAGCAGCGGTTCCCTGAAGAACACCGTCAGAAAGGCCATGCGGTAACCCACGGGCAGCGGCGTGCCGCCCAAAATGTCGATAAGCTTCAACGGCCGCCCTCCTTTTCAGGCAAGACTTCTGACAAGATATCCGGCAATAATATAGTTTCATATGGAGCGAGTTATTGCTAGGCTGATTTTACCAAAGCGTTCAAGATCGTGATTGGGGAGGAAAGGATGGCCGACAAGGGCCAGACGTGGATTGTCCGCGCAGAGCGCGCCCTGATGAACAGCTTTGCGGTTCTGGTGATCGCGCTGATGCTGTGTATCGCATTGCAGGTGTTCGCCAATTTCCTTGATATCAATCCTTTGCTGAGCTTCGAGAACCGCGTTTTCTGGTTTGGCACTGCCGTATCGCTGAATTCGTTGCTGGACCTGCAATGGCATGTTCTGGCGGTGATTGCTCTGCTGCCCGCCGGTTTGGTCTTGTTATGCGACCGCCACGTACGGGTCGATTTTCTGTATGATCGCTACCCGCCACGAGGGCGGTCAGCTCTGGATTTGGCGGGCAACCTGATCTTTGCGACGCCTTTTCTTGTCATGGCTATCCCCGGTTCCGTGCGATTTTGGGAGCGCGCGTGGCGGTCCGATGAGGGCTCGGCGAGTGGCGGGCTCAACGATCTGTGGCTGATCAAGCTGGTGTTGCCTCTTGGGCTGTCGCTTCTGGCCGTCGCAATGCTATGGGAAAGTCTGCGCCTGATCCGGGGCCTTCTGCGAAGATGAGCGATCTTGTCCTTCCCCTGGCCATGGCCGCCCTTACCCTTGCGGGTATTCTGGCAGGTTACCGGGTTGCCTTTGTTCTTGCCGGATCTTCGGCCATTTTTATCCTGCTCTCT
Organism: Marivita sp.; assembly: GCF_017643905.1. GTDB lineage: Bacteria > Pseudomonadota > Alphaproteobacteria > Rhodobacterales > Rhodobacteraceae > Marivita. The sequence goes on along the minus strand of NZ_JAEPMO010000019.1, from coordinate 32,955 downwards.
GACCTTCCGATCGCGTTCTTCAACCTGATCGTCAGCCGTATCTATGCCAATGTGCTGACAAACTGGCTGCTTGTGGCCATCCCGATGTTCATCTTCATGGGGCTGATCCTTGAAAAATCCGGCGTCGCGGAGAACGCGTTGAAAGGCGCGCAGCGCGCCTTGGGCGGCACGGCGGCTGGCATGGGCATCGCGGTTCTGGTGATTGGTGTGCTGTTGGCGGCCAGTTCGGGCGTGGTGGGTGCCTCGGTTGTCTTGCTGGCGTTGCTGGCGCTGCCGCGCATGGTCGAGGTCGGCTATGACAAGGCAACGTCCTCTGGTCTGATCGCGGCTAGTGGCACGCTGGCGATCCTGATCCCGCCTTCGGTGATGCTAATTGTCCTTGGCGATCAGTTGCAAACCCCGGTGCCGGATATGTTCGCCGGGGCCATCGGGCCGGGCCTGTTGCTCGTGCTGCTCTATGGGATCTACATCATCTGGCGCGCGCGAGGTCTGCCGCGTGCAGAAAAAGCTGCGCCGATGGGCCTGCTCAGAGGGGTGCTGCGCACATTGATCGATGTTGCCCCGCTGCTGATCCTTGTGCTGTCGGTTCTCGGCTCGATCATCACGGGGCTTGCGACGCCCACAGAGGCCAGCGGCCTTGGCGCACTTGGGGCGATCCTGGTGACCGCGCTCTACCGCAAGTTCGATGTCGGAGTGATCATGGACGCCGCGCGGGATACCGTTCTGGCCACCTCGATGGTGATGATGGTCATCGTTGGGGCAACCTGCTTTTCCGCCGTCTTCAAGGGAATTGGCGGTGATGCGATGATCCGCGACGCTCTGGGGGCTTTTGGCACCGCGCCTTGGGTGGTGCTGATGGTGGTCATGGCGGCCATCTTCGTGCTTGGGTTTGTGCTCGATTGGCTGGAAATCACGCTGATCCTGATCCCGATATTCGCACCGGTGATTGCGGGGCTCGATTTCGGCAACGGGCTGGAGGGGCAGGCGCTGATGATCTGGTTCGGCGTCCTTGTGGCTGTGAACCTTCAAACCAGTTTTCTGACACCGCCCTTCGGCTTTGCGTTGTTCTACCTGCGCGGGGCGGCGGGCGATCAGGTGCAAACCACCGAAATCTACCGCGGAGTGATGCCCTTCATCACGCTGCAGCTTTTTGCTTTGGGGCTTATGATGGTATTCCCTTGGCTGATAACCGGCCTGCTGTGACAGGCGCTTTTCTGGGAGGAAAGACAATGAAGAAACTGCTTATCGGGGCCGCTCTGGCGGTCATGACGGCCGCAGGCGCACAGGCTGGAGATTACAATCTGCAATCGGCCTTCGCCAAGCAACTGCCCGTGCTTGGCCCGGGCATCGACCGCTTTGCCGCCAAAGTGTCCACCTTGACCAACGGGGAAGTCAATTTCATCCACCTTGGGGATGGCGAGTTGTCGCCCGCCTTCGAGATCTTCGACAATGTCGGCGCTGGGGCGATCCCAGCAGGCATGAGCTTTGCGGCCTATGCGGCAGGCAAGGCGCCGGCAGCGGCGCTCTTTGGTTCTATGCCCTTTGGTCCGGACGCGATCAAATATGTCTCTTGGGTCCATCACGGTGGTGGGCTGGAACTTTGGCGCGAGATTTACGAGCCATTCAACGTGGTGCCGATGCCCTGTGGAGTCATCATTTCCGAAGCGGGCGGCTGGTACACCAAGGAAATCAACTCGGTAGAGGATCTTCAGGGCCTCAACATTCGTATCGGCGGCCTCGGAGGCGCGATCCTTGCCAAGCTGGGTGCCAATGCCATGAGCCTTCCGGCGGGTGAGATTTCGACCGCGCTGGAAACCGGGCGTCTGGACGCGACCGAACTCAGCTTTCCCATGGTCGACCGGCTTCTCGGTTTCGACAAGGTGGCCAAAAACTACTACTTCCCCGGCTGGCACCAGCCGTCTGGCTTTATCGAGTTCTACATGAACAAGGACATGTGGGACGGGCTTACGGACCAGCACCGCACGGCAATCGAGACGGCCTGCATGGACCTGAACCTTTGGACCATCGGCACCGCCGTGGTCGGCCAGCAGCAATATCTGGACGCCTTCCGCGCCAATGGCGTCGAGGTTCGCCGCTTTCCGGATGAAGTGATCGAGGCGCTGCGCACCGCCTCGGACGCGGTTTACGCCGAACAATCGGCAGCCGACCCGATGTTCGCCCGCGTCGTTGAAAGCTATCAAGCCTTCTCGAAGGCGTATGACGAGTATGAAGCACTGAACAGCCTCGAATGATCAGGACAGGCCTCGGCATGTCACAGCGCCGGGGCCTGTTGGCCGCATGACCTACACGCTTCGCGATTTTGGCAGCTACACCGTGGGCGGGCATCTGCACCACGTTGCCGAGGGTGAGATCCGCGAGATCCAGGTGACCCGCGACACCGCGATCCCCTATGATCCGCGCGGCCATTTCGCCGTCGCCCAGACCTATGTCCAGTATTTCATCCCAGCCACCCGACGCGACGCGCCGCCGGTGGTGCTTGTGCACGGCGGAGGAATGAGCGGGTCGACCTGGGAAACCACTCCGGATGGCCGCCCAGGCTGGCTTCACCGTTTGCTTGACCTAAGACACGAGGTGCATGTGGTCGATATGGTGGAACGTGGGCGCGCAAGCTTTGCGCCACAGGTGATGGGGCCGGACCCGATCCTGCGCTCGCTGGAGGAAGCCTGGGACCTGTTTCGCTTCGGTCCTGCCGCCGGGTTTGAGGACCGTAAGCCTTTTGTCGGGCAGCAATTCCCGGTCCAAGCTCTTGCAGCTCTGGCCGAGCGGTTCTCCCCACGCTGGATCGGAACTTCGCAGCTCCAGACAAATGGGCTGCTGGCCGTGCTTGCGTGCACCGGTCCTGCGCTTGTGATCTGTCACTCTCAAGGCGCAGAGATGACCTTTGACGCATATGCCGCCCGCCCTGACTTATTTTCCCGGATCGTCGCGATTGAACCTTCTGCGCTGCCCGCAGGTCGGACCTCGTTTGCACAATGTCCCCTGACGCTGGTACAGGGCGATTACCTCGACGCCGCCCCGCATTGGAGCGCACGGCGCGACGCGTGGGCCGCTTTGTTCACGCAGGTGTCAAAGTCTGGAGCGCCCGTGCGTCTTATTGATACCGTCACAGAGGTTGCCCCTGGCGGATCGCATATGCTGATGATGGATCGCCACTCGGACGCTGTGCTGGAAGCCGCCCTTGGATGACGAGTAGATGCCCGAACTGAGCACCTAAAACCGGCTTCATTGCTGGATGGTGGTGATCTTTTTGTCGGAGCAGATCCCTTAACTGTGACGGATGTTCTGCTGCTCCGTCAGCCGAACGAGTAAAGCTTCTCCTTGGGACAAACACGCGTCTTGGGGGCGCCTTTCAAGCCTCTTCAGGGACGCGAATGGCCGCAGTTCCGGTATACGACATGTAACCCGTCTGTATGGCGATCTGATCCGCAATGAATTTTGCGTCATGCCAAACCCCCCAGATGAACGAGGATCCGCGCCGGGTTTGCCAAGGCAAACCGAGGAAATAAAGGCCCGGTTCACGGCTCACTCCGCGCTGATGGAGCGGGCGGCCCAACGCGTCGAAGGTGTCGGACTTGATCCAGCTGAAATCGAACTTGTAGCCGGTGGCCCACAAAATCGTGCTGATGCCGGCTTCCCTCAGATCAAGTTCAGTGATGGGATTGCGGACGCATTCAGGATCGTCCGGAATGATCCGCGCCTCGGGCTCTTCCGGGAGGTCAAGCCCGTGTCGCGCGATATAGGCGTCCGCGTCGTCCAGCACAGAAAGATAGTTTGCGTCCCCGGCTGCAAGATTTGTGGGCAAGTCGTCGGCAAAGGTGACAAGGCCGCCTTTGTAACCGGCTGTCATCCCAAGAAGCGTCATGCCCTGATGCGCGAGTCTCCGGAAATCGATTGTCTTGCCGCCCTCAGCGCCGCTGACGGCGATGGTCACATGTTCGGTTCCGGGGCCGGGACTGTCGGCGTTCCATTTGCCTAGCACGCCCAGCCACCAGACGTTGTCGCGCTCGCGATACCGGCGGGGAGGGCGATCATGGGGTCCAATCGACAGATAGACCTTACGCCCGGCCTTCATCAGTTCGTCGGCGATCTGGACCCCGGACGAGCCTCCACCGACAACCAGAACGGCACCATCCGGCAGTTGGCCCGGGTTGCGATAGGCATTCGAATGCATCTGCAAGGGACCGACATCGACAGGGATGACTGGAGGAATTGCAGGCTTCTGAAACGGGCCGGTGGCAGCGACAACATGACGGGCGTTGATGACGCCTTCAGAAGTTTCGACCACAAAACGGCCCATATGCGGCGTGACGGCGGTCACTTCGACGCCGGTTCGGATCGGTGCATTGAACCTTTTTGCATAGGCTTCGAAATAGGCGGCAACGCGCTCCTTGTCTGGAAAAGCATCGTCTTCACAGTCGAATTTCATGTTGGGAAAGCGGTCATGCCAGGCTGGTCCATTGGCGACGAGGGAATCCCAGCGTTCGCTGCGCCAACGCTCCGCGACGCGATCGCGTTCAAGAACAACGTGATCGATCCCCAGGTTGGTCAGATGCTCGCTCATCGCCACTCCGGCCTGACCGGCGCCGACGACCACGGTGTCGAATTCTTCCATCTCTTGCCTCCATGACGCTTGGGGTGAGACTAGGCGGCCTCAGCCACCGCAGCACACAATGAATTCCGGAAGCCTTGCTTGGGCTGTCTCTAACCAATCTTAGGCTTGGACTAAGCTCAGGTGAGGAAATGTGTCTTTCTACATTTTATTGCCTGCGGGATAGACCTTTGACGAACCTCAAGAGGACATGATCGATGGCCCATACGCGCATCCGTACATTCAACACCGCAGACACCTACCCCGAGCAGCGGCTCGACAATGATCTGTGCCAGGCCGTAGTGACGACGGGAGGCAAGATCGTCTGGCTGCGAGGGCAATGCCCGCAGAACCTTGATGATGCAAAGAACATCGACAGCCATGATCCGGCCGAACAGACCCATAAAGTCATGCAAAACATCAAGCAATTGATCGAGGAAGCCGGCGGAGAGATGGCTCATCTGGTCAAGGTGGTCGTCTACATCACCGACGTCCGTCACCGTGAAGCGGTTTACCGGACCATGGGTGAATACATAAAAGGCGTACATCCGGTGTCCACGGGCCTTGTCGTGAGCGCGCTGGCACGGCCTGAGTGGCTGGTAGAGATCGACGGCACTGCCGTGATCCCGGACGGGTATCAGCAATGACGTTTTCACTGGTCGCGCGCTGTGCCGAAACAGGGATGTTCGGAGTGGCGATTTCTTCGTCTTCGCCTGCAGTTGCAGCGCGCTGTTCATATGCGCGGGCCGGTGTCGGTGCGGTGGCCAGTCAGAACGTGACCGACCCATCGCTCGGGCCTTTTGCGCTGGACATGATGCAGGGTGGCATGTCGGCGGCAGAGGCTATTGCGGGCGTGCGCGATCAGGGGCGCCACATTGCCTATCGTCAGGTTTTGGCGATTGATCGGCAGGGCCGCACAGCAATCCACTCCGGTTCGAAATCGCTGGGGGTCTGGACGCAAGCGCAGGGCAGGGATGTAGCATCCGGCGGCAATCTGCTGGCCAATGACACTGTGCCAGCGGCCATCGTTGCGGGTTTTGAGGCGGCAAGGGGCCATCTTGGCGACCGTCTGATCGCGGCCTTGCGCGCCGGGCTTGCCGCTGGTGGCGAGGCTGGGCCGGTGCATTCCGCGGGAATGATGCTTGTCGACAAAGTCAGCTGGCCCGTCGCCGATCTGCGCTGCGACTGGACCGAAGTTTGCCCAATCGAAGCGGTTGCCAGAGCGTGGGAGGTCTACAAACCACAACTCGACGCCTATGTGCAGCGGGCGCTCGATCCAACGCAGGCCCCATCTTACGGCGTCCCCGGCGATCAATGACGAACACTGTTACGACGCTGCCTTGAAGACATCTGCGAACCCGTCCAGAGTTTGAAGTGAGCCATCGAACAGGGGAAGCAGATGCTGCGTTATACGCTGCGGCAATTGGAATATTTCGTTGCGGTCGGCGAAACCGGCAGCATTGCGCGCGCGTCGGAGCGGATCAACGTGTCATCGCCATCGATTTCTTCGGCAGTTTCGCAGCTTGAGGCAGAGTTTGGCCTTCCCTTGTTCGTGCGCCAACACGCACAAGGATTGTCCCTGACCCAGGCCGGGCGCGAAATGCTGGTTCAGGCGCAACTGGTCCTTCGCGAAGCCGGGGCGATGATGGATATCGCAGGTGACATCGCCGGGACAGTGCGTGGGCCGCTCAGCGTCGGGTGCCTTCTGACTTTTGCACAACTGGTATTGCCGACGTTGCGAAAGGGGTTCGAGGCGGATTTTCCGGATGTGCGCATGCGACAGCATGAAATGAATCAGGTTGAATTGTTCAGCGCGCTGCGGCGTTCCGAAATCGACGTTGCATTGACCTATGATCTTGAATTGCCGGCCGATCTTCAATTCACTGCGCTCGTGCTCCTGCCTCCTATCGCGCTGCTGAGCGCGGATCATCCCTTGGCACAGCAGACATCTGTCACGATGGACGATCTGAGCAAACATCCCATGGTGCTTTTGGACCTGCCGCTCAGCGCGGATTATTTCCTGTCTCTTTTTGATGTGATCGGTGAAAAGCCAGTAATCGCCGAGCGTACGCGCGACATGGCGGTGATGCGGTCTATGGTGGGCAACGATTTCGGCTATTCCATCGCGAATGTCCGTCCGTTCAGCGATACCTCGCCCGATGGCAATGCGGTCAAGGTTCTGCCCATTGCAGGGGATGTGCGCGCGTTGCGGATGGGCCTGCTCACGGCCCAGGACGCGGCACGATCCAACGCCGTGCGGGCCTTCATCGACTATGCATCAAACCTTGTGGCGACCGGGCAACTGGACCGGATCGGGGGACAGCCGTTGGCTTAGCGCGGGCCTAATCAACGCTTCCAGAAGCTGGGCTTTTGCGCTGCAGCATTTCCGGCGAAGCTGGTCAAAATCGACAGGAGAGACGAATGCTCGACGGACGCGATCCCTGGTATGACGTGCTATTCGACCCGCTGACCATCGGTCCGGTCACCGCCAAGAATCGCTTTTACCAGGTGCCGCATTGCAACGGCGGCGGCTATCGCGACCCATCCGCGGCTGCGGCCATGCGCGGGATCAAATCCGAAGGCGGCTGGGGTGTGATCTTTACCGAGCAATGCGAGATGCACCACACATCGGAGATCACTCCTTTCATCGAACTGCGCCTGTGGGAGGACAAGGACATCCCGATGCTCGCCAAGATGGCGGGCAAGATGAAAGAGCATGGCGCGCTGGCGGGCATTCAACTTGCCTATTCCGGCATCAACGGGCCGAACATGTACACCAAGGAAGTGCCGCTTGCGGTCTCTGCCGGGCCGATCCGCACCTTCACCAATGACCCCGTTCAGGCACGCGCCTTGTCGAAGGGCGAGATCAAGGATTTGCGCCGCTGGTTCGTGAACGCAGCCAAGCGCGCCAAGATCGCGGGTTTTGACCTGATTTGCCTTTACGGTGCGCATGGCTTCGGCATTTTCCAGCACTTCCTCAGCCGCGCCACCAATATGCGCGACGATGAATACGGCGGCAGTCTGGAAAACCGGTCCCGCTTTGCGCGCGAGGTGATTGCCGACATGCGCGACGCGGTGGGGGACAGTATGGGTCTCACTCTGCGGGTGTCGCTGGACGAGACCATCGGCGATCTCGGCTTTTCGAACGCCGAGGTGCGCGAGTTCATCGACATGAACAAGGACCTGCCGGACCTGTGGGACCTGGCGCATGGCACGTGGGAAGATTGCTCCGGCCCGTCACGCTTTAAAGAGGAAGGCGCGCAAGAGGCGCTGGTGCGCGGCATCCGCGAGTTGTCGTCGAAACCGGTGGTGGGGGTCGGGCGGTTCACGTCGCCGGATGTGATGGCCAAGATGGTGCGCAGCGGTGTGCTCGACGCTATTGGCTGCGCTCGCCCGTCGATCGCCGATCCGTTCCTGCCCAAGAAGATCGAGGAAGGCCGGATCGAAGACATCCGCGAATGCATTGGCTGCAACATCTGCATCACCGGCGACATGACGATGTCGATCAGCCGCTGTACGCAGAACCCCACCTTCATGGAGGAATGGCGCAAGGGCTGGCACCCGGAACGCATGAACCCCAAGGGTCGCAGCGAAAATGTGTTGGTCGTGGGCGCAGGCCCGGCCGGGTTGGAGGCGACACGTGCTTTGGCCGAACGCGGCTATGACGTGGCACTGGCCGAGGCTGGTCGTGTTCTGGGTGGGCGCGTCGCACGGGAACGGCTGTTGCCGGGCCTGTCTGCCTGGGGGCGGGTTGCGGATTACCGCACCTATCAGATCAGCCAGAAACCCAACGTGGAGACCTATTTCGACAGCGCTCTGGATGCGGACGCGATCCTCGAATTCGGCTTCCAGAACATCTGTATCGCCACCGGGGCCTCTTGGCGAAGGGACGGGGTGAGCCGTCAGCATGTGGTGCCGTTCCCGATGGATGCTGCAATGCCGGTGTTCACGCCCGATGACATCATGGACGGTCAGCGCCCCTCGGGCCACGTCGTGATTTATGATGACGATCATTACTACATGGGTGGCGTTCTCGCGGAACTGCTGCGCAACGCGGGGTGCGCAGTGACGATCGTCACGCCATCGGCCTATCTTTCGGACTGGACGGTGAACACGCTGGAACAGCACACGATCCACCGCCGACTGGCCGAGATGGGCGTCGAGATCGTTCTCAATCGCGGTGTGACTGAGATCGCGGCGGGCCATGTGGTATCGAACTGCACCTATACCGATAAGACCCGCCAGATCGACTGCGACGCGGTGGTGGTGGTGGCGTCGAAGTTGGAAAACAACCAGCTTTACCATGACCTTAAGGCACGCGAGGCGAATTGGGCGGATGCGGGGATCGCCTCTGTGCGGATCATCGGGGATGCCGAAGCGCCGGGACCGATTGCCTGGGCGACCTATGCAGGCCACCGCTATGCGCGCGAACTGGATGGTGAGGATATTGGCGATGCGCTGCCATTTCGTCGCGAGATCACGGAGCTTGCAGTCGATTGACCAGCACCAAAAAGTCGCCTCTGGCACCGCGGAGGGGGTGGCCATTCCGACTGAGTTATGTGGTCCCGTTTCGATGCGCAAACGAGAGGCCAAGGCGAATGAACACCTGTTGCAGTCGGAGGGGCAGGTCTGCGACGCCATGCTCGACCGGCTGCTGCATGCAATGACGAACTGAGGGGCAAAAGATGAGACAGGTCACCGTTGCCGCGACTCAGATGGCCTGTGGTGCGGATGAGGCAGAGAATGTCGACCGGGCGGAGGCCTTGGTCTGGCAGGCCGCCGGTCAGGGCGCGCAGATCATCCTGCTGCAGGAATTGTTCGAGAGCCGCTATTTCTGCCAGGACGAAGACCCCGAAGATCTGTTCCGCGCACGGCCCGCGGTCGATCATCCCACGCTCGAGCGGTTTGCCAGGCTGGCCTCGGACATGAAGGTCGTGCTGCCGGTGTCGTTTTACGAACTGGCGGGGCAGGCGCGGTTCAATACGGTTGCCGTGATCGACGCGAATGGTGCCCAATTGGGTCTCTATCGCAAGACCCATATTCCGCATGGCGCGGGCTACCAAGAGAAGTACCACTTTTCGCCGGGCGACACAGGGTTCCGCGTCTGGGATACGGCCTATGGGCGGATCGGCGTGGGCATCTGCTGGGACCAATGGTTTCCCGAAACCGCAAGAGCAATGGCGTTGCAAGGCGCAGAGCTGTTTTTCTTTCCCACCGCCATCGGGTCGGAGATTGGGGCGAAGGAATGGGACAGTGCACCCCATTGGCAACGTGTTCAGCAAGGTCATGCAGGCGCAAACCTCGTGCCGCTGATCGCGTCGAACCGCATCGGAACAGAGCCAGGGCGACATGGCACGGAAATGACCTTTTACGGATCGTCCTTCATTACCGACGAATTCGGCGCCAAAGTGGCTGAGGCGGATCGGACCAACGAAACTGTGCTGATTCACACCTTCGATCTCGACACGGTGGCGCGAAACCGCACTTATTGGGGTGTTTTCCGGGACCGCAGGCCAGAACATTATGGTCGTTTGAGCACCCTGGATGGAGGCTGTGGATAGACAGAACCTAATAGCAACGCCCAGAAAAAGGGCGTTTCGATAAAGCGAATTAGGCAAAGGCTAATAAGTGCTGAGGGACACAAGTCTTCTGCGTACATTGCTTCCTTTCTAGGGTATACCAAGGACTTCGCCAGAGAGACAGCCGTGCCGCAAGACAGGGACATCGCGATCGACGTGCAGAATGCGGTCAAACGCTATGGTACGTTCGCGGCACTCAAGAAGATTTCCCTGTCCATTCGGGACAATGAATTTTTCACGCTGCTCGGCCCATCTGGCTGTGGCAAGACCACGCTGTTGCGGATGATTGCCGGGTTCGAGGATGTGACCGAAGGCGCAATTTTTCTTTACGGTCAAGAGATCGACCGATTGCCTCCGCACAAGCGCCCGGTCAACACCGTGTTCCAGAACTACGCGCTGTTTCCGCACATGGACGTGCTGGAGAACGTGGGATTTGGCCTTGAAATGCTAGGCAAATCCAAGGCCGAGGCCCGTGCGCGTGCGGGCGAAGTGCTTGAGATGGTGCAATTGTCGCAATTCGCGGCACGCAAACCGTCGCAACTGTCCGGTGGCCAACAGCAACGCGTCGCCTTGGCCCGTGCCTTGGCGCCACGCCCAAAGGTGCTGCTGCTTGATGAACCGCTGTCGGCGCTTGATCTCAAGCTGCGCAAGGCGATGCAGGTGGAACTCAAGCACCTGCAGCGCGAAACCGGCATCACCTTCATCTTCGTCACCCATGATCAGGAAGAGGCGCTGACCATGTCCGACCGCATCGCGGTCATGTCTTCCGGCGAATTGCAGCAACTGGGTGAAGCGCGCGAGATCTACGAACGTCCGCGCAACGTCTTTGTGGCGGACTTCATCGGTGACACGAACCTGATGGAAGTCACTGTAGATGCGGTCGCGAAAGGGCGCGCGCAGTGCCATTTGGGTGGCAGACATAGGTTGACCTGCGATGCGGTGGACGGGATCGGGCCGGGCGCCAAGGTGCATATGTCGCTGCGACCGGAACGTTTGTTCCTGTCGGCAGACCCGGTTGCGGACGAAAGCCTCAAGGGGCGGGTGCGCGAGATGATCTATATCGGCACCGACATCGCCACCATCGTCGATCTGGACGGCGGCCCGCAATTCACCGTGCGCTCGTCCAATTCCTCGCGTGGCAACGCGCGCATCTTCGAGCCGGGCACCGAGGTTGCAGTCAACATGGAGCACGGGGCCGCACGGCTCCTGATCGACTGATGGCGGGCGGTGGCGCGACAGGTGGTGCGGTCCAGAGCGAAACCTATCGCGAGGCGCGCACGCTGCTGTTGCTGCCCGCCTGGGTGACGCTGGGTCTGCTGACGCTCGCGCCGTTGATGATCATGCTGGTCTATTCCTTCCTGACCAAGGAATTCCGGGGCGGCGTGATCTGGGAGTTCAGCCTCGACGCCTATGACCAGTTTTTCTTTGACCGTGGCCTTTTCGGGGACGAACCACCGAAGATCGAATGGACCTATATCGGGATTTTCTGGCGGTCGATCTGGCAGGCGGGCGCGGCCACGACCCTCAGCCTGCTGATCGGTTTTCCGACCGCCTATTTCATCGCCACGCGCCCTGAAGGGCAACGTGCACTGTGGGTGTTTCTGGTGACGATCCCCTATTGGGTGAATCTGCTCATTCGCACCGTGTCGATGAAGTTCCTGCTGCGCGACGAAGGGCCTCTAAATGACGGGCTGATCGGGTTGGGGATCATTTCCGAACCATTGGGCATCGTGAACACCAACCTCGCCGTGCAGTTGGGGCTGTTCTACTCCTACCTGCCGTTCATGGTGTTGCCGATCTATGCGGCCGTTGAACGCTACAACTTCGCCCTCTCCGAGGCGGCCTCCGACCTCTACGCCCCGCGCTGGGCGGTGATGCGCCGGATCGTGATCCCGTCAGTCAAGCCGGGCATCATCGCGGGGTGCATCCTTGTCTTCGTGCCTTCGCTCGGATCGTTCCTCGCGCCTGATCTGCTGGGTGGTGCCAAGACCTTCATGATTGGGTCGCTGATCGAAGAACAGTTCAAGGGCAATGCAGGCAATTGGCCCTTCGGGGCTGCGGCGTCGATGATCCTTCTGACGATGGTACTTATCCTGCTGATGATCTTTGCCCGCCAAAGCCGGAAGGAGGCGGCGTGATGGCCAAACCCTATGACCTGCGCCGCTATCCGGGCTTTTTCGCTATAACGCTGCTGTGTCTGGTTATCCTCTATGCGCCGCTGGTCGTGGTCGCGGTCTATAGTTTCAACGACTCCCCCTCGATCACGATCTGGGAAGGATTCTCGCTGCGCTGGTATGTGGACGTGTTCACCGGCCCCGAAAGCGGCAAGTTCAAAGAGGCCGCGTGGAACAGCTTCATCATCGCCATCACCGCGGCCACCACGGCCACAATCATCGCCACACTGGCCGCCACCGCTGTCTTGCGCGCGGGAACGTTCCGGCTGCGCACGGTCTCGATCGGCCTGATCTCCCTGCCGCTCATGGTGCCCGAGATCGTCACTGCCGTTGCTACTCTGATCTTCTTCAACGCCATCGCGATCGAACGCGGGTTGATGACCATTCTGCTCGCCCATATCGCGTTCTGCATTCCCTTTGCCTACTTGCCGATTTCTGCGCGGATGCAGGGGATCGAAGCCACGTACGAACAGGCTGCGATGGACCTTTACGCCACCAAGCGGCAGGCGTTTACACGCATTCTTCTGCCGCTGATGATGCCGGGAATCATGTCAGGGTTCATCCTTGCCTTCATCATCTCGCTCGATGACTTCATCATCACCAATTTCGTCAAAGGCGCGGGAGTCGAGACCCTTCCCACCGCGATCTTTGGCGCGGTCAAACAGGGCATCAAGCCCAACATCATGGCCATTTCAACGCTTCTGCTGGCGGTATCCATCGTCATGGTCGCGTTGTCCTGGCTGATCGGACGCCGGGATCCGGCAAAGGGACGCTGATGGAAACGATCTATTCCGAAGACCACAAACTACGCGACGCCCAGACGGAACTATATGGCGGGCAACTGGTCTACCCGTTCGAACGCCCTTCGCGGCTCGACTACATCCATGCGCGGCTGACCGAGGTGGGTCTGGGGCCGATCACGGCGCCCGACAGCTTTGGCATGGAGCCGATCCTCGCGGTGCACGATGCCGAATATGTCGACTTCCTGCAATCGGCATGGGACCGCTGGCAGGCCGCCGGGTTCAAAGGCGAAGCGATTGCAGGCACATGGCCTGCGCGGCGTATGGTGCAAGCGCGTCCGTCGGGCATCGACGGGCAGTTGGGCTATTACGCGCTCGCCGCCGAAACCAGCATCACGCAAGGCACATGGCGGGCCGCGCTTTAAAGTGTCCATGTCGCGCTCACCGGGGCAGAGCGTCTGCGCACCGGCACGCGCGGTTGTTTCGCACTCTGCCGCCCGCCGGGGCACCACGCGGCCAAGGACCTTTACGGTGGCTATTGCTTCTTCAACAACGCGGCCATCGCGGCTCAACATCTGCGCGACACAGGGATGGCGCGGGTTGCCATCCTCGACGTCGACTTCCATCACGGAAACGGGACGCAGGACATCTTCTACGACCGCGCCGATGTTCTGTTCATCTCTCTGCATGGCACCCCGGAAGAGGCGTTTCCCTACTTCCTGGGCTATGCCAACGAAACCGGCTCTGGCGCAGGCGAAGGCTTTACACTCAATCTGCCGATGCCGCGCGGTACGGGTTTTGATGTCTGGCGCACCGCACTGGCCACAGCCTTGGCGCGGATCGCGGACTATGCACCGGAGGCTGTGATCGTGTCGCTTGGGGTCGATACGTTCGAGACCGATCCGATCAGCTTTTTCAAACTCACCTCACCGGATTTCATCACTATGGGCGCGGACATCGCCGCCGCCGGCCTGCCGACGCTCTTTGTGATGGAGGGCGGCTACGACATCGCGGAAATCGGGATCAACACCGTGAACGTGCTAGAAGGATTCCAAGGCCACTGAACGTGGTAAACCAACTCCGCCCGCAAGGGCATCAACCAACAGGGGACTGACCATGAAGACATTTCTCAAGACCACCGTCGCAGCCAGCGCGCTGGCGCTGACAGCCGGGGCGGCCATGGCCGAGGGCAAACTGGTGATCTACCACTGGTTCGAATACATCCCGCAGGAATTGCTCGACAAGTTCAGCGAAGACTACGGCGTCGAAGTGGTCATGGACACCTATGACAGCAACGAAGCGCTGCTCGCATCGCTCAAGGCCGGGGCCATCGGCACCTATGACGTGGCGGTGCCGGGCGACTACATGGTGCAGATCATGGCGGGCGAGGGTCTGCTTGATACGATTGCCGACGGAGAGCTGTCCAACAAGGGCAATATTGCGCCGGAATGGGCTGATCCGTCCTTCGATCCGGGGCGCGCACACTCGATCCCCTATCAGTGGGGATCGACATCGTTCGCGGTAAACCGAGACGTCTTTACAGGCGACATCGGCACCACGGACATCCTGTTCAATCCCCCGGCCGAGCTGTCGGGCAAGATCAACATGCTCGACAGTCAGGGCGAAGTGCTCGCCATGGCGGCCCTTCACATGGGCATCCCGCAATGTTCCACCGACCGCGATCAGCTCAAGGCGCTGAACGACATGTTGCAATCGGCCAAGACCCATTGGGCGTCCTTCAACTCGGACACCGCGAAAGAGGTGCTGGTGTCGGGCGATGCCGCGGTCGGCCAGATCTACGATGGCTTTGCCGCCAAGGGCCGCGAAGAGGGCGCCAATGTCGAATACGCCTTCCCGTCGCAGGGCTACATCGTCTGGATGGACAACGTCGTCCTGCTCAAGGACGCGCCGAACCGCGACAACGCGATCAAGTTCATGGATTTCCTGCTGGAGCCCGAGAACATCGCCGCTGTCACCAACTACGCGCGTTACAATGCCGGGCTGACGGGTGTCGGAGAGTTTCTCGACCCGACGCTGGCGACCCAACCCGAAAGCAACCCGCCGGCAAGCGCCGGGGCCGGTGTGTTTATCGAAGTCTGCGATCAGGCCACGCAAGAGGTCTACGACCAAATCTGGACCAATCTGAAGAAGTGATGAGGCGCTTTCCGCCGCTCTGCCTCATGGAGCGGCGGAAAGCCTAACAAGAATGCGATTGCATTGTGTTGGCGTCAGGACCTGTACAAAGCCAAACCGTTGGTACGGCCCCGTAGAGGAGCAGATCGGTAAAGCCTTCGACCGGATTGCCGATTGTGAAGCGCCCAGCCGGGCGATAGCATCATCCCGATCAGGCGAGCAGGAACAGAACCCCAATGGATCGTTTACGTGACAGGCAACAATTTGCGATCTCTCTGTGCCGGTCGGCCGGGGTCGAAGCCTTGGCTTATTTCCGGAACAGAGGCAGTCTCGCGGTCGATCAAAAGGGCGCTCAGGATTGGGTCAGCGAAGCGGATCGCAACGTTGAGTTGCTGATCCGGCGGCGGTTGGCTGAGGCATGGCCCAACGATGGCGTCTATGGCGAAGAACACGATCCCAAGCCGGGAACCAGCGGGTTCGACTGGGTGATCGACCCCATCGACGGGACCACGAATTTCTTGAATGGCATCCCCTCCTGGACAATCGTCCTCGCAGGCGTGGCCGAAGGGCGAACCGAGGTGGGAGTGATCCATGATCCGAATGTCGGTGAAACCTATGCCGCGTTGCGGGGGGGCGGGGCGTATTTGAACGACGCGAAGATGCAGGTTGCTTCTGGTAAATCCCTGTCCGACGGCACTGTTGCGGTGGGCTATTCGAACCGCGTGGAGGCCACGAATGTGATCCCGGTGATTGCCAACCTCATCGACCAAGGGGCCATGTATCATCGCAATGCGAGCGGTGCCTTATCCATCGCGTATGTCGCGGCGGGTCGGCTGCTGGGATACATGGAAGAGCATATGAACGCGTGGGATTGTCTTGCTGGTCAGCTCTTGGTCGAAGAAGCTGGGGGCCGGGTCGAGGTACAGGACGCCACTGCCATGATCCGGGATGGCGGGCGTGTCGTTGTTGGAACGCCAGACGTGTTTGACACGCTTGTCGACATCGCGGATCGGGCCTGGAACGCCTGACGCAACGGGTCAGGCTATTGGCCTCCACCCGTGATCTGGACGCAGGGACGCCAGATCTGCGGTCCAATAGTGACCCTGTCCCGGCTGATCATGGGCGCGGTCGATCTCCAGGCCGCACAGCTGGCAGTAGAGCAGGGTGCCCACAGCGCCATGTGTGACAATGGCCAGATCGCCATCTTTATGCTGCGCCGTGATGTCGTGTACGGCCTGCACAATCCGCGCTTGGGCAGCACGTGCGGTTTCCCAGCCTTTGAAGCTTGTCTCAGGGTTGACAAAGAACGCATCGGCGGCGGCTTCGAAACGTGGAGGCGGCAGAAAGCCTGTTGCGCTTCGGTCGTTCTCGCCAAGCCGCGCATCCACGGCGATGGGCAGATCGCGAGGTCGGGCAAGAATAACGGCCGTTTCGCACGCCTTTGTTTCGGTGCTGGACCAGATATGCGTGACTGACGCCATCTGATCCGACCCGGCAAACAGCGCGGCCCGGTGCCGACCGGTTTCGTTCAAGCCCCAGTCACGCACAGGGATATGGGGGTCAACGACGACCTCTGGATGCGTGATGATCAAAAGGCGTGGCATTTATTCGGGCAAGAGTACCGGGCCTTTGGCCGCAAACCCCATCCGCACTTCGGTTCCGGGTTCAAGCGGTGTATCGACATTGTCATGGACTGCGAAGACCTGACCGAATTTTCCGGTAAGCGTGTATTCCATCCGCACGCCCACATAGGTCGCCTTGGCAACAGTAGCGGGAACACCCTGTTCCGTGTCAATCACCAGCCGAGACGGTCGCACGGCGATGGTTGCCGCGCCGGGCGACAGACCACGCGACGGCAGGGTGTGGCGATAGCCTTCGATCTCGATGGTGGCCATGTCGCCATCGACCGAGACGATCTCGCAGGGCAGCAGGTTTGCCTCACCGATGAAGTCGGCGACAAACCGGTCATTTGGGGCATCGTAGAGCTGACGCGGTGTGCCCATCTGGGCAATGGCCGCGTTGCGCATCACGACGATCTCATCCGACACGGCCAGCGCCTCTTCCTGATCATGGGTCACATAAACCACCGTCAGACCAAGGTCTTTCTGGATCGCACGGATGTCTTCGCGTACCTGACGGCGCAGCTTTGCGTCGAGGTTGGACAGAGGTTCGTCGAAGAGCAGTACCTGCGGTTCCAGAACCAGCGCCCGCGCAACGGCCACGCGCTGCTGCTGGCCGCCGGACAGTTCGGACGGTAGGCGGCTGTCAAAACCTTTGAGGCCTACAAGGTCCAGACCCGCAAGTGCGCGACTGCGGGCTTCCGGCTTGGCGAAGCCCGAGAAGGTCAGGCCATACATGACGTTCTCCAATACCGTCATATGCGGGAAGAGCGCGTAGGATTGAAATACCATCGACACATCGCGGTCGGTCGCCGGTAGCTTGGTCACATCGCGGTCACCGATCAGTATCTTGCCGGATGTCGCCATCTCAAGCCCTGCGATCATCCGCAGTGTTGTGGTCTTGCCGCAGCCAGACGGACCCAGAAGGGTCACCAGTTTGCCAGCATCGACATGCAGGTCGATATTGTCGACTGCCCGGACGTCTTTGCCGAAAACCTTGGAGACTCCGTCAAAGCGGACCGGCGCGGCTTTGGATTGTATCGTCATCTCAGGATCTCCTAGACATTGGTCCGAGACTGGCTCATCCGCCGCCCGATCTGGGTGCGTCCGACAATCAGCTGCATTGCGCCAACGACCGCCAGCATCACGAAAATCAGCGTGGTGGAATAGGCGATGGCGAGGCCGTAATCGTTATTCTCGACCCGACCGATGATATAACTGGTCGCCATGTCGTACTCGGCCGAGACAAGAAAGATCACCGCCGAAATCGCCGTCATCGCCCGGACAAAGCTGTAAACCAGCGCGGCCAGGATCGCGGGCCGCAGCAGCGGCAGGATGACCCTGCGGAAGGTTTGCCACGAGTTTGCGCCAAGCGTGAGCGAGGACTCATCAAGGCTCCGGTCGAGTTGTGACATGGAGGCGATGCCAGCCCTCACACCCACCGGCATGTTGCGGAAGATGAAGCTGATCACGAGGATCACGCCGGTTCCCGTGATCTCAATCGGCGGCACGTTGAAGGCAAGGATGTAGCTGACACCGATCACGGTGCCGGGAATGGCAAAGGACAGCATCGTCCCGAACTCGAACGCGTTTTTCCCGGCAAAGCTTTGGCGGGTCAGCAGATAGGCGGTCACCAGACCCACCGCCGCTGTGAGCGGGGCGGCAATCGCGGCGATGGTGATGGTGGTCCAGAAGCTGTCCCACGCGGCTCCAGTCCAGCGGATACCTTCCTCTTCGAACCGAACCGAGAACGCCGTGACATAGTGCTTGAAGGTGAGAGAGTTGTTGACCCCCCAAAGCTCGACCACGCTGCCATAGATGATCATGGCATAGACTGCCGCGGTGAAGAGTGCCCATCCAAGTGCGACGACGATGACCGGGATCGCCAGCCCTTTCGGCATCAGCGGATGAACCCCGGAATCTCCTTTGCCCGTGACAGTGGTGTAACTTTTCTTTCCGAGCCACATGCGCTGTGCGTAAAAGGCCGACAGGGTGAAAAACAGCAGCACAATCGCCAGCACAGCAGCGCGGCCCTGATCGTATTGCGCGCCGACGATGGCGAAGAAGATTTCGGTCGAGAGCACGTCGAAATTGCCGCCAAGCACCAGAGGATTGCCGAAATCGGCCATGCTTTCGATGAAGCCCAGCAGGAACGCATTGGCGAGACCGGGCCGCATCAACGGTAATGAGACCGTCTTGAATGTCTGCCAGCGGTTTGCCCGCAAGGTTTGTGCGGCTTCTTCCATGGAAGGAGACACACCTTCGACAACGCCGATCAACACCAGAAAGGCGATGGGGGTAAAAGCAAGGGTTTGTGCGATCAGAACACCCGGCATCCCGTAGAGCCATCGTGTAGGTGTCAGGTCAAAGAGTTCTGCGACGAACTGAGTGACTGTGCCGGACAGGCCAAAGAGCAGGATCAGCGCAAGGCCGATCACGAAAGGTGGGGTGATGATCGGGAGAACTGTCAGGGCGCGCAACGCACGCTTGTAGCGAAAGCCGGAGCGGGTGACGACAAGTGCGAAGGCAAGACCGAGCGCCGTTGTGATGAATCCGACCATGATGGCGAGGAAGAGCGAATTCCATGCGGCTCCGCATCGCGCACCCCACAAACACCCCAGCCCCCAAAGGCGGTCGTCAAAGAACTTGGCAAAAAAGACCGAAATGGAATACGCGCCGTCCTCTGTCACGAACGCTGCGAACAGCATCTTTGCGATGGGAAAGAACACGAAGGCGGTCACGATTGTAATCACGCCGCCAATCGCGCTGACCACGAAGACGTCGCCGTTGATCGCCCCGCGGGCGGCGATGCCTTGGGTCAGCAGAAATAGAAAAGCGGTGGCGCAGATCATCGCGCCATAGCCCATGCCGAACTGGCGCAGACGAATGTCGCCGAAAAGCGAGCCCAGCCAATCGTAGTTGAAGCCGCGAATGCCGATTGAGAAGCCCTGTGCAATCAACCAGCCGAATCCCAATGTCCCTGACAGGATCAGGATTCGGGAATAGACCGGGTCAGATTTAACGCGGCCCAGCACCAGAAGGGGCAGGGCCAGCGGGATGAGAAGAGGGGCGAGCCAAGTCTTTTCGCCCTGTCCGATCAAGAAGGCGGCAGGCGCATAATCTTCGTCGAATGGATAGCCATCGAAGAGCCACTCGAACGACCATAGACCGTCCTCCACCATGTACCATGGCAGAAGGCAGTACCCGACCCACCCGGCAAGGATCCAGAAGATCAGTACCGGGTGGGAGGTCTTATCAGTCGTCGAAGCGCGCACTTACTGCGGCAAGGTCGAGACGTCTTCGTCCCACTTCTGCAGCAACCGCTTGCGTTCGTCGGACGAGCCATACTTCTTGAAGTCGTAGTTGATCAGCTTGATCGTCGACATATCCGGCGCGCTTTCCGAAGTCTGTGCGCCTTTGTTGGACGGAACCTGGAACGCGTTGACCTGAAGCGCGAGGTTCTGTGCCTCGGAGCTCAGCGCCCAGTCATAGAACTTCTTGGCTTCTTCCTCGTTGCGGGCACCGTCGATGATCGACATGGAGCCGATCTCGTAGCCGGTGCCTTCGCAGGGGGCGACGACCTTGATCGGGAAACCTGCGACGGCCTGTGCTACGGCGTCATGCATAAAGACGATACCGATGGTGCTTTCGCCCCGGCCCGCCGCCTTGATCGGGGCAGAGCCCGACTTGGTGTACTGGTTGATGTTGGCGTGCAGGCCCTTCATGTACTCGAAGCCTTCGTCCTCGCCGAAAATTTGCACCATGGACGCAAGCGTGGTGTACGCAGTGCCCGATGAATTGGGGTTCGCCATCTGGACATGGCCTTTGTACTCGGGCTTCAGAAGGTCCTTCCAGCACGCCGGTTCAGGCAGGTTGTTGGCGGCCAAAAGATCGGTGTTGTAGCCGTATCCAAGCGCTCCGGAATAAATGCCGATGGTCCGGTTTCCGGCGCTTTCGGCCTGCGAAATGGCCCAGTCATGCAACTGATCGCGCATCGGGGAGACATATTCCATCGTCAGGCCTTCTTCAGCCGCCTGCAGATGCGGGTCACCCGTGCCACCCCACCAGACATCGCCTTTGGGGTTGGACGCTTCGGCGCGGATTTGCGCAAAGGTTTCTCCCGAGGATTTGCGTGTCATGTCCACGTCGATCCCGGTTGCTTCTTCAAAGCCACGTGCCATCAGTTGGCACCACTCTTCCTGCGCGGAGCAATAGAGCGTGAGTTTATCAGCTTGCGCGGCCGACACTGACGCAGCCAGCGCTATCGCGGTCCCCAAAGCTGTTGTGGTAAATTTCTTCATGGTTCTCCTCCCTTGGATTTCAGTTTGTCCGGGTTTCCCGGTTATTTCGTGCTCGTGATTACGCGGACCTCCGCATGTCTTCGATGATGGCGACCAACTTCTTTTTCTCTGCAACTTCCCGCAGAAGGGTCGACAGCTCTTTTTCTTCGACCAGCTTCGACGCCTTTCGTGCTGAAAACCAATGGCGCTTTCTTTGTTTGCGTTCTTTCCAGCGTCGTTTGAGTTTCTCGACAACCATTGGATAAAGAATGACGCGGCACCGCGTTTTCGTGCCGTCGTCCATCCGCTTGTCATAGTGGTAGTGACCAATCGGTGTGTTCGAGATAAACCCGACAGCTCCGGCTTCTTCCAAAGCTTCAATTTCTGCAGCCTGCCAGGGCTTGGCTCCGTCCATTTGCCAGCCTTTCGGCATCACCCAGCGCCCGCGATCCCGCGATGTCACCATGAGAACACGCAGTTTTCCGTTCTTGTCCCAATGCACCGGCAGGGCGGCAATCTGATCAATCACGGGCTTTTCTTTGACCTTGCTCATGCTGTTCCTCCAACGGTTCGAGGACGGGCAAGACGGCTTTCCAGCAAGTCGCCGGTTTCCTCGGCGATGGGGTAGGCGACATAAGTCAGCGCGGCGTTGATCTGCTTGAGAACACGCAGGGTTTCCTGATGGATGTTGGTGGTTTCAATGCTTGCCATTCCCCCGCGTTGCAGCCGTTTGAGATGGCGTTCCTGCAGTTTTTGCTCTTCGATGCGAATGCGGTCTTTCTCGGCCACGAGCTGACGCGCCGCTTCGGCATCTCCGGTGGTCAATACGCTGAGCGCAAGCTGGCCGTTGGTGACGATCTGGTCGTGAAAATGAGCAATGTCTTCAAGGCCCTCATCGGAGAAGGTGATGGCTTCGTCCGACATCTTTTTTGCCAACCCGACAAGGCTGGTTGCAATGCGATCCGCAGCTTCTTCCAGGCTGTTGGCCATTGCCACGATCTCGAGCGTTTTCTTGTCCTGATCGGGGTCGATGTTGTTCTCGCGCAGTCGAGACACGTAAATCTTTGTCTCGAAATGCATCCGGTCGATTTCGTCCTCACGACGCTCGATCATGCGCGCCTGTTCGGCATCCCAGTTGCGGAAGAGATGCATCACGGAGATGAGAATGGACTGCACTGTCTCCGACATTCGCAACAGCTCTCGTTGGGCGCAGGCCAATGCAAGAGGCGGATGATCGAGAGCGTTGACGTCCAGTGCGCTGAGAGAGGGCGTCTCCTTCGTGATGTGGCGGGGCAGCGTCGCATTGGCGATGCGGATGATGATCCCGGTCAATGGCAGCGCAACAAGGAGAAGTGTTCCGTTCAACAGTATATGCAGCGCAACAACCTGATTGGCCACGTTTCCGCCGAGCAGGCTAAGATCTACGGTGCCGCTGATCAGGATGATCAGGAAAACGACCGTCATGCAGCCGCGGGCCACGAGGTTTCCAAGGACGACAAGGCGGGCAGGGCGCTCGGCATTCCACAAGAGCGCAAATGGAATTGCGGCTCCGCCTAGGTTGGCACCAATCACCAAAGCGGCAGCAACCGGTGCTGTGATCAGGCCTGTTGCCGCAAAAGTCGCAAAGGTGAGAACAGCTGCAAGGCTCGAATGCATGGCCCATGTCAGAACCGCACCAAGCACATAAGCGCTGACAAGGTCGTCCCTGAAGTAGGCCGCTATGCTTTGGATAATCGCGTTATCGCCAATTGGGGCGGTCGCTTCGCGGATCATGCCCAGCGATATGAAAACAAGTGCCAAGCCGATGATGATACGCCCGACCTGTTTGGTCTTTCGGGTGTTGGCTTTGAAGAACGCGGTAACCCCGATCAGAAGAACGAACGGAAGAATGCTGTCGACGGGCAAGATCAGAACACGCGTCATCAGGGCTGAACCCAATTCGGCACCAAGGACCAAGGCAAGCGCCGTTTGCGCAGCGAGCATGCCTGATACGGCGAAGCCCGCGCTGATCAGGGCCACGGCGGTTGCGCTTTGCATGACCATTGCTGCAAAACTGCCCCCGGCGGCTGCGGAAATCGCGTTTCCGGAGAGGCGTTTTAGTCCGGATTTCAGCTCGGGCATGAAAGCGCGTTCAACACCTGTCCGGATCAGCCGCGTCGACCAAAGAAGCAGCGCCACTGCCGCTGCAAGTTGTGCGGCAAGCACAATCATGTCGCGTTTTCCGAACCAGCATTACGTCGAGGCATGTTGAACAGTACACCTTCTTTTCTTGGTCTATCTAAAAATCTGACCATTCTGTTGAGGCTTATGCAACAAAAATATTTGCAAAATGCAGGAAAGACCACAAAACTGGTGAGGTATTCGAGTCGGGACGATCAATGTCAAACACGGAAACTCAGGATTTCAATGCAGAGATCGGACCTGTCCGGCTCAAAAAATCCGACCGGCGTCGTCAAATCCTACTCGAGTTAAAGTTGCGCCCACATGTGCGTATCAGCGAGCTGGCCCGACGTTTCAACGTCTCGACCGAGACAGTGCGGCGGGATGTGGATGCCCTTTCAGACGACGGCCTCATCTCACGTGCGCATGGCGGAGCGTCTGCACCAGCGCAGGGGCATTATCCGGGCCTTGATGAACGTACGAACACCCATGTCGACGAGCGCGAGCGGATCGGCCTCAAGGCCGCCGAATTGGTTCAGGACGGCGAGACGGTAATGATCGATTCTGGCTCCACCACCATTCAACTTGCGCGGGCTCTGGCCTTTCGCGGCACGCAATGCACGGTGATCACGAATTCGATCCCAGTCGCCATGACCATCGGCCATGGTGTTCCTGAGGTTCTGTTGTGTCCCGGCGAGTACCTCGCGGCGGAATCGGCAGTCATCGGGACTGAGACCCTCGAATTTCTTGCACGGTTCAACGTGGACCGCTGTATGATTGGCGCGTCCGGGTTATCATCCGAGGGGCCTTCGGAAACGGTCCGTGGCTTTGCGGCGGTGAAGCGGATGATGCTCAGCCGGGCGACGAAACGCCACCTTCTGATCGACTCGCGCAAGTTTGGACGGAAGGGGTTGGCACATGTAGGAGAGATGGCTGACCTTAACTCGATCGTCGTCGACGCGCGCCCCAAAGGCGATCTTCTGGCGTCGTTAGACGGAGCGGAAGTGGAGGTCATCGTCGCTCAAGAGACTTGATTTGAAGGCAACACAAAGCGGCGAAAAACGCCGTATCAATGGGAGGAAAGACATATGAAACTGGACATCAAACTGTTGTTGGGGGCATCTGCTATCGCGTTGATGTCGTTTGGCACAACCGCGTCCGCACAAGACTGCCCGCGCGGCGATCTGGACGAGCGCTTCTGCGACGTTGACGGCGATCTTCTGGCGGATACGCCAACCGATCCAGCAGATCTCGTAGACCCGGATACGCTCATTTTTGCGTACACCCCTGTCGAAGATCCGGCGGTTTACAAAGAAGCATGGTCGGATTTCCTGACCCATCTGGAAAAAGAAACCGGCAAATCGGTCGTTTTTTTCCCCGTTCAGAATAACGCCGCCCAGATCGAGGCAATGCGCTCTGGTCGTCTGCACATCGCTGGTTTCAACACCGGGTCCAACCCTCTTGCGGTGAACTGCGCAGGGTTCAATCCGTTCACCATCATGGCGTCGGAAGACGGCAATTTCGGCTATGAGATGGAGATCATCACCTATCCCGGCTCTGGCATCACGTCTCCCGCCGACATCAAGGGCAAGCAGCTTGCGTTCACGTCGCCTACATCGAACTCTGGTTTCAAAGCGCCGTCTGCGATCTTGAAGGCCGAGTTTGGCCTCGAAGCGGAAAAGGATTTCGAGCCTGTTTTTTCGGGCAAGCATGACAACTCGATCCTCGGTGTTGCCAACAAGGATTACCCCGCTGCTGCAATCGCCAATTCAGTGATGAGCCGGATGATCGAACGCGACGTCATTTCGCCCGATCAGGTGACTTCGATCTACAAATCCCAGACTTTTCCGACGACCGGTTTCGGCACCGCGCATAACCTGACACCCGAGTTGAAAGAGAAGATCAAGAACGCGTTCTTCAATTTCGAATGGGAAGGCACAACGCTCAAGGCCGAGTTCGAGAAGTCGAACGAAGGTCAGTTCCTGCCCATGACCTACAAGGAATTCTGGGACGTGATCCGCAAGATCGACGCGGCCAATGGCGTTTCGTACGCCTGCGAGTAATCCAAATTCTCTACGAAAGACAGGCCCGTCATGGGCCTGTCACATTGCCGCGTTAGGGGCCTTCTTATGCTGCGTCTTCAAAAACTTACAAAAACATACAAGACCGGTGATCAGGCACTGAAAGCCATTGATCTCGAAGTCCCCAAAGGTCAGGTTCTGGCTCTTATCGGGCCGTCCGGTGCGGGCAAGTCCACTATGATCCGCTGTATCAACAGGTTGGTTGAACCCACCAGCGGGGCTGTGATGCTGGACGACACGGACCTTACCAAACTTGGACCGGGTGCGTTGCGGCGGGCGCGACGCGAAATGGGAATGATCTTTCAGGAATACGCGCTGGTCGAACGCCTGACCGTGATGGAAAACGTGCTGTCCGGGCGTTTGGGCTATGTCGGTTTCTGGCGCAGTTTCCTGCGGCGCTACCCGCAAAGCGATGTCGACGAGGCATTCCGTTTGTTGGACAGGGTCGGTCTTTTGCATATGGCCGACAAACGTGCCGACGAATTGTCTGGCGGGCAGCGTCAGCGTGTCGGGATTTGCAGGGCTCTCATTCAGAACCCGAAGCTTTTGCTGGTCGATGAACCCACGGCATCGCTTGATCCAAAGACCAGCCGTCAGATCATGCGGTTGATCACGGAACTCTGCCGGGAACGCGGACTGGCGGCGATCATCAATATTCACGATGTAGCGCTGGCGCAGATGTTCGTACCGCGCATCGTAGGTCTGCGCTTTGGTGAGATCGTCTTCGATGGCGTGCCTGTGGCTTTGACGCCCGAAAAGCTGACCGAGATTTACGGCGAAGAAGATTGGGAAGCGACCATCGAAGCAGTCGATGACGATGAAGACGTCGAGGCCGCACAATGAGTCACCGTGAACTGGACGACATGCTGGGCAGAAAGTGGCGCAAGCCGCATTTTGTCACAAACCCCGTACTACGGTGGAGCCTGATCTTCGGCTTCATTGCCTATCTGATCGCCGCCTTCATGACCATCGAGGTCGATTGGGGTCGGGTCTATGAAGGCCTGGATCGCGGTTGGCAATTCATTCTCGCGTTCACGCGTCCCGATTTCATCAGCCGGGCCGGGGACATCTGGGGCGGTTTGCTGGAAAGCATCGTGATGACCGTCGCAGCCTCTGTGGTGGGCATCCTTATCTCGATCCCGATCGGGCTGGGCGCTGCGCGCAACATCGCGCCCCTGCCGGTTTACATGATCTGTCGCGGCATCGTGGCCATCAGCCGTGCGCTTCAGGAAATCATTGTCGCAATCCTTCTGGTGGCGATCTTCGGCTTTGGTCCACTGGCCGGGTTCCTGACGCTGTCTTTCGCAACAATCGGCTTCCTTTCCAAGCTCTTGGCTGAGGACATTGAATCCATGGACAAGGTACAGGCCGAGGCCATCCGGGCGTCGGGCGCCAAGTGGATGCAGTGGATCAACTATGGTGTGCAACCACAGGTCATGCCACGATTAATCGGCCTTTCAATCTACCGCGTCGACATCAATTTCCGGGAAAGTGCAATCCTTGGCCTCGTGGGTGCCGGAGGGATCGGCGCGACGTTGAACACCGCTTTTGACCGATACGAGTACGACACTGCTGCCGCAATTCTCATCCTGATCATCGGGATCGTCATGATGCTGGAGTATCTGTCGGGCGTCATCAGGGCGAGGGTGCAGTAATGCCGGTGCTTGAAAAAGACGGTGCTCAGATCTGGCGTCGGCACACGCTGCGCGAAAAGCTGGTGCGTTGGTTTGGCTGGCTTCTGGGCCTTCTCGTGTTTGCCATTTGTTGGCAGATCATCTCGGAATCGACCACTTGGTTTTTCGTCTGGGACGCTCCACGCATCGCCAATGACATCTGGACCCGTGCCACGCCACCACGCTGGGAATACATCACCCAACTGGGTCGCCCGATCTGGGACACGTTGAACATTGCTACATTGGGAACGATCATCGCTTTGTTCCTTGCCGTTCCGGTCGCATTCCTGGCCGCGCGCAACACAACACCTTCCGCTCTTTTCATCCGCCCCGTTGCGCTGCTGATCATCGTGTCCACCCGGTCGATCAATTCCCTGATCTGGGCTTTGCTGTTGATTGCAATCATCGGACCCGGCGTCTTTGCCGGGGTGATCGCCATTGCGATCCGATCCATCGGGTTCTGCGCAAAACTGCTGTATGAAGCCATCGAAGAGATCGACCACACACAGGTCGAAGCCATAACTGCAACAGGCGCGTCGCGTTGGCAGGTGATGGCCTATGGTATCGTTCCACAGATCCTTCCGGCATTTGCAGGGATCGCGGTGTTCCGCTGGGACATCAATATCCGGGAATCCACGGTATTGGGCCTTGTTGGTGCGGGCGGTATCGGATTGCAGCTTTCGTCCTCGCTGAACGTCCTCGCTTGGCCTCAAGTCAGTCTCATTCTCCTTGTAATCCTTGCCGCAGTTGTCATCAGCGAATGGGTGTCGGCGAAAGTCCGGGGGGCCATCATTTGACGGTGATGTCGAGCGAAACCGCCTTCGAGGCTTACGAATCCGTGCGGAATCGGCTGCCGGTGGTTCGGCCGTCGGCAGCAGGCTTCCAGCGTGTGGCAACGCTTGCCGATATCGCCGATGTCTTTGATGTGTTCTTACTGGACGCCTTTGGAGTTCTTAACATCGGAGAGGCGGCAATCCCTGGAACGCCCGAGCGGATCGCGAACCTCAAGGCGGCGGGCAAACGCGTTTTGGTCGTCTCCAATGCAGCCGGATTTCCACATGCGGCGCTGATGGAGAAATACAGTCGACTTGGCTACGACTTTGCGGCTGAGGACGTGATCACCAGCCGCGTCACACTGCTTGCGGGCCTGAATGGTCGAAAGAACCTGCATTGGGGACTGATGGCCACTCGGAGCACAGGCTTGCGTGACCTCGAAGATTTGACCCTGACCTATCTTGAAGAAGACCCGGCGGCCTATGACGCGGTTGAGGGCTTCCTGCTTGTTGGAAGCGCCGCATGGACGGAAGAGCGGCAGGCGCTTTTGGAAAACGCACTCAGAAAGCACCCACGTCCAGTTCTTGTCGGAAATCCGGATATTGTCGCACCGCGCGAAACGGGATTTTCTGTCGAGCCGGGACATTTCGCCCACAGGCTTGCTGACCGGACCGGGATCAGTCCGGAATTCTATGGCAAACCCTTTCCTGACATTTTCGATCTCGCCTTCAAACGATTGGGAAATGTAGATCGGTCTCGTGTGCTGATGGTTGGTGACAGTCTGCACACCGACATCCTTGGAGCGCGCACTGTCGGGATCGCCTCCGCACTTGTTGCGGATTACGGATTTTTTGCGGGGCAAGATGCAGAAAAGGCCGTTTTGGCCAGCGGTATCGTCCCCGATTTCATAGTGGAGCGACCATGACAGAAACCTTTGTCATGATCGCTCCACCAAACGCGATGTCAAATCGCGAAACCGGGATGGGTTGTCTGTCCTGGTCGTTCAGTCACAGAGGGAGAACCACATGAAACACACGATCAGCATACTCGCCGCCTCGGCTGTTCTGGGATCGACCCAGGCTGCGATGGCGCAGACCGAAGTCGAATTCTGGCATGCTTTCACCGGTCGCCTTGGCGAACTGGTGGCCGAGCAGGTCGAAGGCTTCAACAGCTCGCAGTCCGATTACACTGTCGTCGCAACACACAAGGGTAACTATTCCGAGACGCTCAATGCCGGGATCGCGGCGTTCCGCGCGGGCGAACAGCCTGACATCCTGATGGTTTTCGAAGTGGGCACCGCCACGATGATGGGGGCCAAGGGCGCTATCAAACCGGTCTACGCGGTGATGGGGGACGGCTTCGACCAGTCGAAATACATCGGTTCGGTCAAGGGCTACTATACTTCGCCGGAGGGTGACATGCTGTCGTTGCCCTACAACTCGTCCACGCCTGTGCTTTGGGTGAACCGCAACAAGCTGCAGGAAGCGGGCATCGACCCCGACACTGATCTCTCGACTTGGGAACAGGTCGGCACCGTTCTGGACCAGTTGAAAGAGGCGGGAGTGAGCTGCCCGATGACGACCGCGTGGCAGAGCTGGATTCACCTCGAGAACTTCTCGGCCTATCACGATGTGCCGTTTGCAACCAAATCCAACGGCTTTGACGGCACCGATACCGAGCTTGCGTTCAACAGTGCGGCGCAGGTGGCGCATATCGGCGCGATGGGCGAATGGGCCAAGGACGGCAAGTTCATTTATGCCGGTCGTCGCAACGAAGGCGGTGCGAATTTCCGCGCTGGCGAATGTGCACTGTTCACCGAGTCTTCGGCGGGCTATGCCGGGATCAAGGCAGAGGCCCAGTTCGATTTCGAAGTGCGTCCGTTGCCTTATTGGACTGCTGTCGCCAGTGAGCCGCAGAACACCATTATCGGTGGAGCGTCGTTGTGGGTGATGGAGGGGCAGACGGACGAGGAATATGCGGGCGTTGCTGCGTTCCTCGACTTCCTTTCCAGCCCGGAAATCCAGGCCAAGTGGCACCAGGACACCGGCTATCTGCCGATCACGAACGCAGCCGGAGACCTGACCCGTGAACAGGGCTTTTACGACGCCAATCCGGGCACCGATATTGCGGTGATCCAGATGACCGCGAAAGAGCCGACAGCGAACTCCAAGGGTCTGCGCCTTGGATCCTTTGACCAGATCCGCACCATCATCGACGAAGAGCTCGAAGCGGTGTGGTCGGGTGACAAGGACGCGCAGGCGGCGCTCGACAGCGCTGTTGAGCGGGGCAATGCGCTGCTGCGTCGCTTCGAGCAGGCATCCCGGTAACTTGCATTAAAGGAGCGGCTGCCCCCGACTTGGCGGGCAGCCGTTTTGGACCACATGGAAAAGCGCGTTACGTTCAAAGGGATCTGGTCGCCGCTACTGCTGGTGCTGCCGCAGATTCTGATCACCGCCATTTTCTTTTTCTACCCGGCGGGGCAGGCGATCTGGCAATCGCTCTTCATCCCTGATCCGTTCGGTCTGTCCATGCAGTGGGTGGGCTTGGGCAATTTCGAATACTTGCTGTCCGACCGGTTCTACCGAGCGTCTTTCATCACGACAGCGGTGTTCTCAATCCTCGTAACGGTCGTGTCGATGGGGGTCGCGCTCTATCTCGCCATTCTGGCGGATCGGTTGATCAAGGGATCGGGCACGTATCGCACGCTTCTCATCTGGCCCTATGCTGTCGCTCCCGCCGTCGCTGGCGTGCTCTGGCTCTTTATGTTCAACACCCGCGTCGGCGTGGTGACGTGGTATATCGGCCTCTTGGGCTATGATTGGAACCACGTTCTGAACGAAGGCGAGGCGATGGGCCTTGTCGTCGTGGCCAGCGCATGGGGTCGCATCAGCTACAACTTCCTGTTCTTCCTCGCGGGCCTGCAGGCGATCCCGCGCTCGGTGATCGAAGCCGCCGCCATCGACGGCGCGCATTTCTGGACGCGCTTCCGCACCATCGTCTGGCCGCTCTTGTCACCCACCACGTTCTTCCTGCTGGTCGTGAACATCATCTACGCCTTCTTCGAAACCTTTGGCGTGATCCACACGATCACAAGCGGTGGCCCGCAACAGGCGACGACAATCCTTGTCTACAAGGTCTATTCCGACGGCTTCGTGGGACAGGACCTTGGGTCCTCGGCGGCGCAGTCCGTGATCCTTCTGGTGATCGTGTCACTGCTGACCGTGATCCAGTTCAAATACATCGAACGCAAGGTGCACTACTGATGGCAGAGCAAACTGGCATGGTCGAAAAGCGCGGCGCCGGGTTGTGGCTGACCCATCTGGGTCTGATCATTGGCGTTGCCTTCATCTTCTTCCCGATCTGGCTGGCCTTTGTCGCCTCGACGGTGAGCCAGCCCGAAATCGTCCGTCCCCCAATGCCGCTTCTGCCGGGGGACCAGTTCTTCAAAAATTACTCCAAGGCTTTGACAGCTGGTATCAACGCGCCGGTGGCGCTGATGCTGGGCAATTCGCTGTTCATGGCCCTCGGCATCGCCATCGGCAAGATCGCCATCTCGCTGCTCTCGGCCTTCGCGATCGTCTACTTCAAGTTTCCGGGGAAAAAGCTGTTCTTCTGGCTGATCTTCCTCACCCTCATGCTGCCCGTCGAAGTGCGCATTGTGCCGACCTACGAGGTGATCGCGAATTTCGGCATGCTGAACAGCTATCAGGGCCTGATCCTGCCGCTCATCGCATCGGCAACAGCAACGTTCCTGTTCCGTCAGTTCTTCATGACCGTGCCGGATGAGCTGGCCGAGGCCGCGCGGGTCGACGGGGCAGGGCCGATGCGCTTCTTCTTCGACATCCTGCTGCCGATGAGCCGGACAAATATCGCCGCACTCTTCGTCATCCTGTTTATCTACGGCTGGAACCAGTACCTTTGGCCGCTTCTGATCACCACCGATCCGTCGATGAATACCATCGTCATGGGGATCAAGCAGATGTTCCCATCGGGGGACGACATTGCCGACTGGCCAGTGATCATGGCGACGTCAATCCTTGCCATGGTGCCGCCGGTGATCGTGGTCGTGGGCATGCAAAAACTGTTTATCCGTGGGCTTGTGGAAAGCGAGAAATAAGAAAATGGCAACGCTGACCCTCAACAACGTAAAGAAATCCTTCGGCAAGACCGACGTCATTCATGGAGTGTCCATCGACGTGGAAGACGGCGAATTCATTGTGATCGTCGGGCCGTCCGGCTGTGGCAAATCCACGTTGCTGCGCATGGTGGCGGGGCTTGAGACCATCACCGATGGCGAGGTCCAGATCGGCGGGCGGCGCGTCAACGAAGAAGAACCGATGGCCCGCGACATCGCCATGGTGTTTCAGAACTACGCGCTTTACCCGCATATGTCGGTCTTCGACAACATGGCTTACGGGCTCAAGATTACGAAGGTTGATAAGTCCGAAATCGCCGATCGGGTCGCGCAGGCCGCCAAGTTGCTGCAGCTGGAGCCCTATCTGAACCGCAAGCCGCGCGAACTGTCCGGCGGACAGCGTCAACGTGTGGCCATGGGGCGCGCCATCGTCCGCAAGCCTGCGGTTTTCCTGTTCGATGAACCGCTCTCCAACCTCGACGCCAAGCTGCGCGTCCAGATGCGGCTCGAGATCCGGGCGCTTCAACGCGAACTTGGCGTGACGGCACTCTACGTGACCCATGATCAGGTCGAGGCGATGACCATGGCCGACCGTATGATCGTGATGAACGGCGGCGTGGCGGATCAGATCGGCAAGCCGCTCGAGGTCTATGCCAACCCGGCGACCGAATTTGTCGCGGGTTTCATCGGATCGCCGCCCACAAATTTCATTCCGGGAACTTTGCTGGGTCGATCTGAGGGCAACAAGATTGGCATCCGCCCGGAACATATCACGATCTCGGGCACCGGAACGTTGAAAGCACGAGTCACCTATTGCGAGGCCCTCGGCGCAGAAACGCTTGTACACGTAAAAAGCGCGGACGGTTCGAAAATTACCGTTCGCCAGGATGCCAGCTTGCCTTTGCCCCGGGAAGGAATCGAGGTGGGGCTGGAATGGGCGCAATCAAACGAGATGAACTTCGACAAAGACGGCAAGCGTCTGGGTGTTGATCGTCACT
>NZ_JAEPMO010000032.1 GCF_017643905.1 Marivita sp. | reverse complement strand
CCTGTCCGCTGCCGTGATCCGCCCGCAATTGGCCGAGTTGGACCGCCGCGTCCGCGATGGCCGCCGCAACCACGATCACGTGGCCGCCCGCCTACGCCAGTCGCCCTGGATCACCGTACCGCCGTCCCTGCCCAAAGAAGAGCGCGCGCCGGACTCGCTCCAGTTCAGCCTGCGGGACATGAACGATGCGGATGTTGACGCGTTTGTCGACACAGCAAAGGCGATGGGTGTGTCGATCCAGGTCTTCGGACGCAGCGCCGACAATGCACGGGCGTTCTGGAACTGGGAATTCCTTGGACCAGCGCCGGACCTGCCC
The DNA here is from genome assembly GCF_017643905.1 of Marivita sp. Taxonomy (GTDB): domain Bacteria; phylum Pseudomonadota; class Alphaproteobacteria; order Rhodobacterales; family Rhodobacteraceae; genus Marivita. The sequence continues at coordinate 32,608 of NZ_JAEPMO010000032.1, read as the reverse complement.
AAGACACGGGCGATGCTGGCGCGCGCCTGCGATTGCCGCCTGCCGGCACGACTTACACTGACAGAATGTGATGCCGTAGCGGACGTGATCCTGTCCGCCATGGATCACGTCATGCGCCCGCCGGTGCAGGCGCTGGCCTGATCACTTGTCGAGCTTCGACAACTTTTTCTGAAGCTCGGCAAGCTGGGTGCGGATCGCATCGAGATCGTCGGTGCTGCTGCCGGATTTCGTGTCTTTGGCTGGCGCGTCGGCGTCATCCTTGGACGGGCCCGACCATGCCCCGCTCATCCCGCCGGTCATCGCCTTGAGAAACGCTTCCTGCTGCGCCTGAATGGCTTCGAACCCCGGCACACCCGACATCGGGTTGGCCTTGTTCATGTTCTCCATCCATTTCGACTGGCTGTCGCGGAACATCTCAAAGCTCACCGCAAGGAACTGCGGCACCGCGCTGGTGGCGGTGGTGGTGTAGCTGCGCACCAGATCGTTAAGCACATTGGTCGGAAGCACGCTTTCGCCCCGGCTTTCATGTTCGGCAATGATCTGCAACAGGTATTGCCGCGTCAGGTCGTCCCCGGATTTCAGATCGACAATCTTGACCTCGCGCCCACCCCGGATGAACCCCGCGATGTCTTCCAATGTCACGTAGTCGGATGTTTCGGTGTTATAGAGACGTCGGCTCGCGTAGCGCTTGATCAACAGCGGATTTTGGTCGTCGGCCAAAGGTGTCCCCTCCCCGGAATGTCTTTGCTGCATTGCAGCCTAAGCACATGCAGCACAAAAAGAAAGCACTGAGAGAGTATGGATCAAACAAAGCTCCACTGGCCGTCCGAAGACTCATAAAGGCTCATGAGGATATCACCGGAGGCTTCGGTGTTCTCGGGTGAAATCGCAATGTCGGCAAGGGCCAATTCTTTTGTGATGACGTTGTTTTCAAGAAGGTTGAGATAGAACAAAAAACCATCGATGTCCGGGTCTCTTTCGAGAACGTTGTTATAGACCTGCCGAAGAAACTCTTCGTTTGACAGTGTCCGTGCGTTCCCGAAATTTGCGGTAAATTCAGGGCTTGTCATCAGATCACGAGCCAAGAATTCGTCGGTCAGGTTATTCGCTTCCGTGACTTCGATATAAAAATTCAGTCCCGGTAGATCGATATTACCGTTTCTGTTCAATGCAGCTTCGTAAAGCAAAGCAACACGTTCAGCGACGATGAACCCTTGAGGATCGCCAGCCCCGTCTAATGCTGAACCCGCTGACAACTCGATTGTTTGATCATCAAAGCGCAGAAACTGAACATTGAAAAGCTTGTCGCGCGTGCCGTCTGCACCAGCGACGATACTATAGGTGATCCCACCTTCGATTTCGAAGTCTCTTGCCCGGCCAGCAAATCGGGCCGTGTCGCCTTCACCCGCGTCATCATAATCCGCGTTGCCAAATATCATATCATCGCCCGGGCCACCTGTCAGATAGTCCGCATCCTGCCCGCCGCGCAGAATATCGTTGCCTGTTCCCCCACTAACTGCGTCTGGACCTGCCAACCCAGACAGCTCATCGTCCCCGTCGTCGCCAAACAGGTAATCGGAACGTGAAGTGCCATCTTCCGTATCATCACCGGTTGTCAGCCGTCGATCATGCACATCGACCGAAGCTGGAGACGAGGCCAAATGTTCATGAAGGGACTCAGCGAATGCTTCGAGGTCAGAAAAGCCGATCGCATCGATACTCAGCCGCATAAGCTCTGAGAAAACAGCGATCTCTGCGATGGAGACCTCGTCATTGAATTCGTCTCTGTCAGGGTGAGACCTAAAAACCAACCGCGTTACGGTATACGGACCAACAGTTTCTGACGCCGAGAAACCCAGCGTGCTGTTTCCCGAAACTTGGGCGATCAGGGAATCTACTACAAATCCGAGTACCGGAGACGCTGCGAACGAACCATCTGTTACTGTTATGCTAATCGCATCCTGAAGGCTGAAACCAATAGCGCTCAATACGTTCGACGTGCTGCCCTCGTCATAAATGAGATCTGCGGCCTCCTTGATCTGGCGGTGTAGTCCGGGTGTTCCCAACGGCCCTTCGCCAACAACTGCTGACACTTCGGTTCGGATGCTCATCGCCAGGGGAAGAGCGTATAGATGGTAAACCAAGCTTTCTAGAGACGCAGAACCGCGAACGGACTCAACTTGCTGGAACACTTCGTTCAAGCCCACATTGGCCAAGGACTCAGCTTCTGCAGCAAGGTCTGCTCGCCGCGCCGTATCTGCTTCGTTTTCGTACCTTTCCAAAACGTCCAGCGCGGCCATTGACGTCCCAAGTGACTGCGCAATCAGTTGGTCACTTTGAGCGGTCGCAAAGGTCTTAAGCTGGTCAAGATCAGCAGACAATCTGTCGAATTTCTCCTGACGGTCTTCTCCTTCACGGTCAGCGACTCCAAAAAACGATAAAATCGAAAGCGATGATGACACGGCGCCCAAAGCAGCAAGAAACGGCATAATTAAATCCCAAATAAACAATTGAGCCAATACGCTAACGCGGACTACACAATGAGTCTACTATCGATGCGGCCCAACCGTTAATGAAACGACCGGCTCTTGACACCGGTGCTCCATCAAAAAAGGCCGGACTCACAAGGAGCCCGGCCAGAATATAGCGTTCCAATTTGGGAGGAGAGAACGCTAATCCTTAATGCTTACTTCGCAACAGCAGTTGCTTTCTTGGCAGCTGTTGTGACGTCAGCCGTTGCTTTCTTGACTGCGGCGGTCGCGTCTTCCGACAGGTCCTTGCCAGCTGCCATCATCAGCTCAACGGTGTCCATCTGGACTTTCTTCGCGATCTCAGCGAACGCGGCCATGTTCTCGGCAGCAACTTCAGCCTGAGCGGAAGCGAAATCGGTCATCGCCTTGGCATAGTCTGCCGGCTCTGTTTTCGCCTTGGACATTTCGCCCAGCTTAGCAAGAGTGTCTTTGGTCCATTTTGCAGAAATCTCTGCCGACTTGTCAGCCGCTTCGATTGCAACGTGCGACAGCTTCTCGTTCAGAGTTGCTGTTGTCTTGAACGCGTCTTCCATTGCTTTCGTGTCGACCGGGAATGCGCCCATCATTTCTTTCAGGGTCGCTGTCATATCGGTTGTCTTAGCCATTGCTTTAATCCTTTCCTGCTCTGCGGGCCCACCCCGCTGTCTTTTGCAGATGAGGAATATATACATGCTGCACCGCAGCATTTCAACCCTCTTTCTGCACTGCAGCAAAAAACTTTGACCAATGGGCAGGATGGATCAGGCGCGCGCCTTGATCATCACATAGGTGCCGGGTGCCGGTGCCAGGGGCGGATGGGATTTATCCCCTATTTCCCGTGCCTTGATCCATTTCCCGGCGCGCTTGGCGAGCCACTTCTCCCAGACGGGCCACCACGATCCCTCTGTATACTCAGCTGAAGACATCCAGTCAGACGCGGACAAAGACAGGTCATCATTGGTGTAGTGACCATATTTTTTCTTCGAAGGCGGGTTCACGATTCCCGCGATATGGCCCGACTCCGACACGATGAACGTCTTTGACTTTGACCCCATCTGCTGCACGCCACGATAGCAGTCCTTCCAAGCCGCGATATGGTCGGTCTCGCAGGCGATGGAACACAGCGGGACGTCGACATCCTTCAAACTGAGCGTTTGCCCCATCAATTCAAAGCTGCCCTCGACAAACTTATTGGACTGGCACAGTCCACGCAAATACTCGACCGCCATGCGCCCCGGCAGGTTCGCGCCATCGCCGTTCCAATACAGAAGGTCGAACGCGGGCGGCGTTTCTCCCATCATGTAGCTTTTTATGGCGGGCCCGTAGATCAGGTCGTTGGACCGAAGGTAGCTGAACGTCCTTGCCATGATGAAGGACTTGAGAAGCCCCGTATCCCCGATCTCTGCCTCGATGCCGTCGATGAAGTCGTTCTGCAGGAACGGCGTGAATTCCCCCTGATCGGAAAAATCGGTCAGTGCGGTGAAGAAGGTCGCGGATTTGATCGACGTATCGCCCCGTTGCTTCAACAGCGACAGCGTCAGACTTAGTGTGGTGCCCGCGATGCAGTAGCCGATGGCATTGATCTTATCGACACCGCAAATGGATTTGACCTCTTCGATGGCGCGCAGATAGCCGTCCTCGACATAGGTATCGAGACCCACATCCTTGTAGGACTCGTCCGGGTTGATCCAGCTCACCACAAACAGCGTGTAGCCCTGGTCCACCACCCAGCGGATGAAAGAATTCTCCGGCTTGAGGTCGAGGATGTAGAACTTGTTGATCCAGGGCGGAAACAGGATGATCGGTGTTTCCCGGACCTTCTCGGTCGTCGGCTTGTACTGGATCAACTCCATCATGTGGTTGCGATAGACGACCTCGCCCTCGGCCGTGGCAATATTGGCGCCGATCTGGAACGCGCCCTCATCGGCCAGACGCACCACCAGCTCACCGTTGTTCGCCTCGAGGTCGGCAACAAGGTTCTCCAGCCCTTTGACAAGGCTCTCCCCCTCGGTTTCAAGCGCCTTTTGCAGCGCGTCGGGATTGGTCGCGAGGAAATTGGTCGGCGCGAACATGTCGACGATCTGTTGCGCGAAATAGCGCAACCGCTTCTTCTCGGTCGCGTCCATATCCTCGATGTCGTCCACCGCTGTGCGGATCGCGTCGGCATTGATCAGGTATTGCTGCTTGATGAAATTGAAATACGGATGCTCGTCCCAAAGCGGGTTCGAAAAGCGGCGATCCTTGGGACCGGGATCTTCAGGCGCTTGCAGCTTGCCTTTGGCCAGCGCCTGCTGCGCCTCAACATAATGGGTGACGGATTTGCCCCAGTATTCGATCTGGTGTTCCAGGATTTTGGCCGGGTTTTGCAGCCATTCCTGCCAATAGGCCTGCACGGCCTTGCCATACAGCATCGAGTCCGGACCATGCAGTGACGGGTTGATCTGCTTCTTCTGCGAAAGCGCTGACATCAGCCGCTGAGTCAGGGATTCCACCTTTTGCAAATTGGCCTCAAGCTCCGCGCTCATTTCCGGTGCGGCAACGTCGTTAGTTGTCATGGCCAATATTCCCCCCTAAACATGCTGCTATGCAGAATACAGTCGCCTGCGATGGGAGGCAAAGCGACTTATTGGCTCAATTTTTGGGCTGACCATAAGGAGACGCCTCTATGCGCTACATGATGACCTACGATCTCATGGAAACGTTTCGTAATACAAATCAATGGCTTGGCGCAACAGCGCGCACCATGGCGTCCTACCCCGCCTGGGCGATGATGCCCAACCCTGCCATGCAATGGATGGCAGCCTGGGGGGAAGTGACCGAACGCACCTTCGAACGCATGGTTGCAAAACCCGATTGGGGGATTCGGACATTCACCCATGAAGACGGCAAGGATCATCTTGTCGAGGTTAAGACTATAGTCGAACGTCCCTTCGGCAACCTGATCCATTTCGACGTGGTCGGACGCAAGGAACAGCCCCGCAAGATCCTGCTGGTGGCACCGATGTCCGGTCACTATGCAACGCTCCTCCGCTCCACGGTGAAGTCCCTAATCGTGAACTGCGAAGTTTACGTGACAGACTGGCACAATGCCCGTGACATTCCTGTCAGCGCCGGCAAGTTCGATGTCGAGGATTACACCCTCTACCTGATGGACTTCATGCGCGAACTCGGCCCCGACACAAACGTTGTCGCCGTGTGCCAGCCTGTGCCGCTGACCCTCGCCGCAACCGCCTATCTGGCAGAGCTGGACCCCGACGCACAGCCGCGCACCCTGACCCTGATCGGCGGCCCGGTCGATCCCGATGCGACCCCCACCGACGTGACCGATTTTGGCCGCCGCGTGACGATGGGCCAGCTTGAGGAAACGATGATCCAGCGCGTCGGCTTCAAGTACAAGGGCGTGGGCCGCATGGTCTATCCGGGCCTCCTGCAGCTTGCCTCGTTCATCTCGATGAATGGCGACCGGCACGCCAGCGCGTTCTCGGATCAGATCCAGAACGTGATGCGCGGCGAAGCGTCGGACCACGACCCGCACAATCGCTTCTATGACGAATACCTCGCCGTCATGGACATGCCCGCCGAATTCTACCTCTCCACTGTCGACCGTATCTTCAAGAAGCGCGAGATCGCGAAGAACGAATTTGTCGTTGCGGGTCACAAGGTCAATTTCGGCGCGATCACCAAGGTCGCCGTCAAAACCGTCGAGGGCGAGAAAGACGACATCTCGGCCCCCGGCCAGTGCCTTGCCGCTCTGAAGCTGTGTACCGGCCTGCCCGACGAGATGAAGGCCAGCCACGTGGAACCCGGTGCAGGCCACTACGGCATCTTCGCCGGCAAGAGCTGGCGCAACAACATCCGGCCGCTCGTGCTCGATTTCATCGACAGCAACGCGGGCGACACCAAGGCGAAAAAGGCCAAACCGGCCAACACCAACGCCGCCTAAAGCAAAAGGGCTGATCTGCGAATCAGCCCTTTTTTGTTATATCAGTCGAACGGCTAGGTCGTCACTGGAATCGCGTCTTCATCCGGGCCCTCATGATCTCGGCCATTTCAGACCTGATGAGCTTTCCCAGATGGTTGCGCGGAACTTCTTCAACGGCAAAGACGAATTTCGCCGATCTCGTTCCGAGGCGCTTCCGGCCATATTCTAGCAACTCCGCTTCGGTTGTCTGGGCACCCGGATGCAGTTCAACAGCGCAGACCGGCACGTCCTGATGGATTTCATGCTTGAAAGGCATCACGGCAGCATCGGTGACCGAAGGATGATCGGCCATGACCCGCTCGATTTCTGCCGGATAGATATTGACCCCATTGAAGATCATCATGTGGTCTGACCGGCCCAGCAAGATGAGATGTCCGTCCGCGTTGAGCTTCCCCACATCCCCCGGATAGAACCAACCGTTCTGCAGCCGCCGCTGCGTTTCCTCCGGCTGACCGAGATACCGGCTGAACAGACCCGGTGCGCGCATACGGACATGTCCCGGTTGATCTACCGGACAGGGGCGGTGTTCGTTATCCACCACCTCGAGAGCGGCGTTTCTCAGCGCCCGACCCACAGAGCCTTTGGGGCGTATCTCGCGGCCCATGTGGATCCGGCATATCGGCCAACACTCGTTCGTATCGTATTCTATCGACACCTCAGAGGTCACCGCGTCCTTCAAACGGGATACAAGATCATCGGTAACCACCGACGATGACAGAGACAAATCTCTCATGGTCTCTAATCGTCGTCCGTGCTTTCGGGCCAGCCGGTAGAGTTGTTCGGCATGCAACACGGTCACATCCGTCGCCGCAATTTCAAATCGCTCGAGGAAAAGAAACGGATCCTCAACTGTCGCATCAGTCAGAACCACGGTGGCGCCAACCGAAAAGCGGATCAAACAGTAAGTTACCGGCCCCCCATACTGAAGGTTGATCAGCGGTCCATACCGGTGCTCTGACGTGATCTCTACGCCCTCGACATACGCTTGAATCATGCGCATTAACGCGCCGTACTCAAATGCAATCAGCTTTGGCTTCCCGGTTGACCCTGATCCCAAGAGCACATGCTCGATCCGGTTCTGGGTGTTTGCAGTCAGGTCCAAAGAGCCACCGAAAGAACCCACTGTAAGATCGAGACAGGCGTCGACAACCTTGATACCGGGCCAGACAAATCCATGATCCGACACAGCGACTTTGATCTCACATTCGGTGATCAAACTCTCAATGTCATGAATCGGTTGCCGAACAGGAACGCACACGACCCCGACGCGAAGGCGATTCAACGCAAGCCAATGGATCAGCAGCGAAAGTTGATCGTGGATCGCAAGCGCACAAATTGAGTAACCTGCAATGTCCTTCGCCTGAAGGCGAAAGGCGCAGTGATTGACCAAATCCGCAAGCTGGGCGTAGGTCAGAGACCGACGCGGCGTCTGAACCGCGACCTTGTCTGGCATGTCCAGAGCCCGCGCGAAAACAGTACTCGACGCTTCGGAGCTATCATCCATGGCTAAAATGCCCAAAGGGACAAAACAGTCACCTTCTCAACAAAAGCAGAGTTTTGTCCTCCAACAGAATGAACGGTGCCTTACTTTTGTGTAGCGGCAAACGCTCCCCAGTTTCGACGGACAATCAGTTCACCACAACTCAAACGCAATTCCGATTTTCTCACAAGGATCCTGAGCGGTATCCAACGACCCGAATTATTTCTCCGCTCCCCAAATCATGTCGATGAAGGCTTGCGTGCCTTGGCTGAACTCCAGCGGACAGGGGTATGCGGGCTCCCCGCGCACAGCGGCACCAAAAGCTTCGATCTGCAACACGTAGTGGTTCACACCCGGAAACTGCACGATCTGCGTCGGCTGCCCCGGGAGCGCCAGCCGCACTTCGGCATGGCCATGTACTTGCGGATTGAACCCGGTCACAACCTCGATCACCCCTGCTGAACCATGGAACGTCACATTTTGATGTGGTGTCATACGCATCGAGGTCAGAGAGGTCAGCGTGAACCCGTCGAACTGCGCCAAAGCTTCGGTGGTCACCTCGACCCCATTTTCGCGCCGGATGTCCGCGTATAGAATACGCTCCGGCTCCTGCCCCGTCACGAAGCGCGTGCAGCCCAGTGTGTAGACCCCGATATCCGGCAGGCTCCCGCCGCCCAAATCCACCGTGTTGCGGATGTTTGCCGGATCACCACTGTTGTCATAGGTGAAGGTCGCATTGACCCGCAGCAAATCACCGATCGCCCCGCCCTGCACCCAGTCGCGCACCTGCTGCCACTGCGGATGGTGCACGATCATATAAGCCTCAGCAGCCACCAACCCGGTCTGGTCCCGCAGCGCGATCAGCGCATCAATCTCATCCGCCCGCATCGCAATCGGCTTTTCACACAGCACATGCTTGCCCGCCTCCAGCGCCTTCCGTGTCCATTCCACATGCAGCGTGTTCGGCAGCGGAATATAAACCGCATCGACCTCGGGATCGGCCAGAACTGCGTCATAGCTATCGACCACCCGCATCGTGCTTTCGATGGCCCGAAACGGTGCCGCCTTGGCGGGATCGGACGTGCCCAACACCGCCAACCGCGACTGACGCGCGGCGTGGATCGCCGGGGCCAGATGCTGCCTTGCGAATTTCGCGGCTCCCAGAATGCCCCACCGGATGTCTGTCATGGCCTGATCCTCCTCTGTGTTCGCCTTGGCCTAACACGAAAAAACGCCGGGCACAGGCCCGGCGTTTTCAAAAAGTCCTATCGGTCGACGTGTCAGACGGCGCTCAGCAGCCCCTGCTCGCGGGCCAAATCGCGCATGCGCTTCTGCAGTTTCTCAAAGGCGCGTACTTCGATCTGGCGGATGCGTTCGCGGCTGACGTCGTATTGGCTCGACAAATCCTCGAGCGTGACCGGCTTATCAGCCAGACGGCGCTGAGTGAGAATATCCTTCTCACGGTCGTTCAGCACATCCATTGCCTGAACCAGCATCGCCCGACGCGCTTCCAGCTCGTCACGTTCTTCGTAATCGCCCGCCTGATCCGCGCTCTCGTCTTCGAGCCAGTCCTGCCACTGCATCGTGCCTTCGCCTTCAGAGCCGACGGTGGCGTTCAAAGACGCATCGCCCCCCGACAGCCGCCGGTTCATGGAGATCACTTCGTCCTCGGTCACCCCAAGATCGGTTGCGATCTTCTGAACATGCTCAGGACGCAGATCGCCCTCTTCCAGCGCACCGATACGCGACTTGGCTTTGCGAAGGTTGAAGAACAGCTTCTTCTGCGCGGAGGTCGTGCCCAGCTTCACCAGCGACCAGGACCGCAGGATATATTCCTGGATCGACGCACGGATCCACCACATGGCATAAGTCGCCAGACGGAAGCCCTTTTCGGGATCGAACCGTTTGACCGCTTGCATCAGCCCGACATTCGCCTCCGAGATCACCTCGGCCTGCGGCAGACCATAGCCACGATAGCCCATCGCGATCTTCGCGGCGAGGCGCAGGTGGCTTGTGACCATCCTGTGTGCGGCTTCGGTGTCTTCCTGCTCGACCCAACGCTTGGCGAGCATGTACTCTTCTTCAGGCTCCAGAAGCGGGAACTTCCGGATTTCCTGCAAGTAGCGGCTCAGTCCAGCTTCCGGTGACGGGGCCGGGAGATTCGCATAATTGGCCATACCCTTGTCCCTCCAATGTTTACGGGCTTAACATCCAATTTGGGAAGCGGCCCGACGATTTCAAGTATCTGCGTTTCGTTAAATCCAATTTAACGCACACCGACGCGGTTGTAAGCGGCATGTCAGTGCGCTCACGCACATGGGACGATTGTTTCAGCCACGCAAACTTGTGATCAGATCATCCATGTCTTTGGGTAACGCGGCTTCGAACCGGATGGTTTCACCGCTTACGGGATGCTCAAAACCCAAAACCGCCGCATGTAGCGCTTGGCGGTCGAACGCGGCCAGACGCACCATGGCCTCATCCGGCAGCGCGCCTTTGGCCACCTTGCGCCGCCCGCCATAAACCCGATCACCGATCAGCCCATGTCCCGCATGCGCCATATGCACCCGGATCTGATGGGTGCGACCGGTCTCAAGCCGACACTCCACCAGCGACAGCTGTGCCGGGGTACCAAACACCTCCAGCACGCGCGCCCGCGTGATCGCATGTTTGCCATGCCCGAAAAACACCGCTTGTTTCTGACGGTCCGTCTTGTGCCGCGCGAGATCACTGGTGACCTTGATCACCGCACCCGGTTCGATTGACACGCCGCGCACTCCACGCAAACGGGGATCGGCAGGGTCGGGATGCCCATGCACCAGAGCCAGATAAAGCCGTTCGACACTATGCGCCGCAAACTGGTCCGCCAGCCCGTGATGTGCGCGATCCGATTTGGCGATCACCAGAAACCCGCTGGTGTCCTTGTCGATCCGGTGCACGATACCCGGCCGCCCAACACCACCCACACCCGACAGCTTCCCCCCAAAATGGTGGAGCAGCGCATTGACCAACGTGCCATCGGGGGTGCCGGGCGCCGGATGCACCACCATGCCCGCTGGTTTCATGACCACGATCAGGTCGTCGTCCTCATATCGCACGTCGAGCGGCAGCTTTTCCGCCTCGATATGGCTTTCCGTCACTTCGGGCAGCGCGATCTCGATCACATCCCCCTCGGCCACGCTGACCTTGGGATTGGTCACCACCTGACCTGCGTGCCGCACCGCACCTTCATCTATCAGCTTGGCCAGCCGTGTTCGCGACAGCGCCGCCTCCTCTGGCACGTCGCGCGCCAAGGCCTTATCAAGGCGCGGCGGCGGCTCGGCCCCGATGGTCACGCGCAGAATGGAGTCAGACATGGACAACGCCCCCGAAGATCAGGCCCCGGAACCGGCCAACCTGCGTTTCCTGCGGCGACTGGTGACGGTCCTGACCGCTACTATGATCGGGGGGGTCATACTCATCACCGCACTGATTGTCATCCGCTACAATCAAAGTGCCGCCCCCCTGCCCGATACGATCACCCTGCCAGGCGGCACAACCGCCACCGCCTTCACACAAGCGCGCAACTGGTACGCCGTGGTGACCGAGGATGATCAAATCCTGATCTTTGCCCGCGACAGCGGACGTCTGATGCAGACCATCGACATCGAAACAGAGTGAGGATGGTACCGACACCCCGGCTCGAACGGGGGACCTCTTGATCCACAATCAAGCGCTCTAACCTACTGAGCTATGTCGGCACTGAGGGGCGAAATAACGGCAGGTTCCGGCCTTTGCAAGACCCATCTGCCGCTACAACGTGACTTCCCACGCCTGTTCCACCAGATCGACGCCAAAGCTGTGCACCGGCTTGGACGATGTGCAGCGCCAGCCATTGGCGCGGTAGAGTGCGCAGGCGGCCGTGTGGCTTTCGTGTGTCCACAGTTGCATCCCAGTGTACCCGCACATGCGTGCGAATCCCATGCAGGTGGTCAGCATCCGCTTGCCCAGACCCATGCCCCGCGCTTCGGGCGACAGAATGAACAGCCGAAGCTTGGCCGTCATGTCGTCCAGACGGACGCAAAAGATGCTGCCCAGCCGCGCACCATCCCGCACCGCAATCCAGCCGCGTTCACAGCTCGGGTCATGCCCGGCCTCGAAATCCCGCAAGATCGTCGCCACCAGCGGCGCGAACGTCTCGTCAAACCCCTCCGCCTCGGCGTAATGGCGGCCATGCAGATCGACCAGCCAGTCGAAATCACCGGGATCATAGCTGCGAAGGGAAACACCGTCAGACATGCCGGCACTCTGCCCCGGCTCCACCTTGCAAAACAAGCCCCCCAGCGCTATGGGCCATGTCCTGACCTTCCATCCCGCCGGAGACCAGTCATGGGCATCAACACCGAACGCGACATCGAAGCAAACCTGCAAATCGGCCCAACCGATCTGGGCATGGTGCGCCTGTTCATTCTGGCTGATGGCATCGAGATCCCGATGGATTTTTCTCCTGAAGAGGCTGACGAAATCGCCGAGGAAATCCGCCTCGCCGCCACCGCCGCCCGCAAGGTCAAACCCAAGCGCAAGTAAGCCGCATTTGCTCTCTTAGTTCAGAACGATGGTGTAGAAAAATTCGCCATCATTCGAATAGTCGTTTTTTCGCTTTGTTCCGAACTTCAGGACCCGCACGCCCCACGGCTTCGGCGGCTTGTTATACTGATCGTAGACGGTGATCCCGTCGGCGTCCTGTTTCACGAAGATCGCGGCATGATCGTTTTGATACACCCCGTCGCGAAACGACGCGATTGCCGTCCCCGGCGAAACGTCATTGCCTTTGACCTTTCGCCCGGGTTTCCAGTTGCGCGTCCCGCCGATCTTGGCCCCGTTCAGCCAAAGCGCGGATTGCACCCCAGTGGCACATTCGCCCTTAAGCTTGCCAAGCCCCAGGCTGCGCCCTGCATATTTTGCAATGCCTTTCAAAGGCGCACGAAATTCGATCTTGTTGTCCGCGGAAACCGCACCTGGCAAATCCACGTCGACACCGAAACAGATCATCAAATGAGGGGCGAACAGGTCGCCAGGCATGGGCATCGGGATGCTCCGCAAAAAAGGCTTGAGGAAGAAGGAAAAAGACATGTCGTTCTAACGGCCAGATTTGCCGAATTCCGGAAAATAGCAATCAAGATTTTTTCTTGCCCAAATCTTTCTATGCCTTTGCCGCAGTCTTTCGTCTCAAGCCCAAGCGCTGAGCACCGCCTCCGGATCACGAAGTGCGTGCAGTCGGCGCGCCGCATGGGTGGCGAATTTGCGGATCAGCACATTCCGCCGCGCTCCGGCAAGCTTGTCCTCAGGGGCCATCCGCACGATTTCCGCGTCATACCCGTCTGCGATGATCAGGCCGGTTTCGACCGGCAGAAGCTCTGACGGAAACTCCAGATCAACCGCCCAGAAATAGCGGTCACACCAGTCAAGATAGCCCTCCCATTTCTGATCCGACTGAAAATCCGCGCGCGAGGATTTGCATTCGACGATCCAGATCTCGCCTTTCGGTCCCAACGCCATCACATCGACCCGCAGACCGCGATCCGGCACGAATTCCTCGATCACAGAAAAGCCGTGGCTGGCAAGGTGGCGGCACACCCTCCGCGCCAGAACTTGTCCGGGCTGCAAATCGGCACATACGCCGATACGTTGATCAGGTAAGTCGGTCATACCGAACACACATGAACAAAGTGTGAACAAAAATCAAGACATCGTCGCTGCTGACCGGAAATACCCCTTGTCAAGGAGGCTCTTCGCGCCTACCTCATGGGCTGGTGGGTTTCTGCGCTATGCGTGACAGGTTGCATTCCGGTGGCCTTAAGCAATTCCGAGGGAGTTGGCTCTGTCCGGGCCCTGGTCCGGTTAACCGACGCCCACCTGTATATACAGGTCCTCGGGAATGAGAGAACCGCACGGTTGCCGTGGTTCCCGCCGCTTATCTTCTTGAAATCTGGCGATTTTGCCGGCGCTGCGCGTGGGCTTCGACACGGATTGGGGTCAGCCCGACAGGCATGCCACGATGATCGTCATCGTCATCATCTTCGTCGTCATATTTCATCAACATGATGGAAATGCCGAACTGAACCCCCGCAAAGACGATGCCGTTGAAGAGCCACAGCAAGAACACCGCGAGCAGCCCGACATCGGTATGCGTCACCAGATGCCACAGGTTCACGATATTGAAATAAAGCAGAAGCGTCACAAACACCGCCGACAAGGCGAACCCGATGGCTGTTTGACGGATGTACATTTTGATCAGGTCGGGCATGCGCCACCTCGTGTCTGTAAATAACAGATAGGACGCTGGACCAAGATATCAAAGCGCTCAATCCGCGCAGCCAAAGGTCAGAACGCCTCTGGCCGTGCCTCGCGCGCCATGTGATCCAAAACGGCATTGACGAATTGCGGTTCCTTGCCCTCGGGAAAGAACGCCCGCGCAACATCCACATACTCGTTGATGATGACCTTGGGCGGTGTTTCCGTTGCCACAAGCTCGGCCCCTGCTGCGCGGAACAGCGCCCGCAGCGTTGGATCAATCCGCGCGATAGGCCACTTCGCCACAAGGCCCCGATCGGTCATCTGGTCGATCTTGGCCTGCCAGTTCACCGCTTCCTCAGTGATCCGGCGAAACAGGTCGACATCGCCTTCGACCAATTCTTCACCATCGACCTGCGCCAGCCCGAACCGATGGTCAAGGAATTCTGCCGCCACCTTGTCGACCGTCTGGCCCGACTGTTCCATCTGGAACAGCGCCTGCACGGCATAAAGCCGCGATGCCGACCGTTTCTGGCGTTTCTCATCCACCTTTTTCGGCGGCTTGGCAGCAGGGCTCATGCGATGTTCGGGTCCTTGATGTCACCAGCGATCTGGTATTCGTCCTTGGCGGGGACAAACCCCACCCCCTTGCGGGCAGAGCCCCATTTACGGCTGAGCGCGATCAGGTGCAAGGCAGCAGCCGCAGCCCCGCCGCCTTTGTTCTGACCGTCCGCCTCCGCCCGCGCTTCCGCCTGCGCCATGTTCTCGACCGTCAAAATGCCATTGCCGATGCACAGACCCTGCAGCCCAAGCAGGGTCAACCCACGCGAGCTGTCATTGCACACCGTGTCGTAATGCGTGGTCTCGCCACGAATGATACAGCCCAGTGCAACGTACCCATCGAAATTCGACATACGTTCTGCAATGCCGATAGCCGTCGGAACCTCCAACGCGCCGGGAACCTCGACCAGCTCATGTGTGCTGCCACATGCCTCGATCTCGGCCCGCGCACCGGCAATCAGCTGATCCGCGATGTCCTTGTAATAAGGCGCAACGACTATCAAAAGCTTAACAGGCTTGTCGAATATGGGCCGTGCCAACGTGTAATGTTCAACGGACGCGGCCATCAACCCAGCTCCGAAATCTTGCGCGTGCCAACGATTTCAAGCCCGTAGGCATCCAGGCCGACAACTTTCGGTGTCGGGGAATTTGTCAGCAGCGTCAGTTTCGATAATCCAAGCGACGACAGGATTTGTGCCCCCAACCCGTATTGCCGGAGTGTCTTGGGCGACACCTCGTCCCCAACGTCGAGCTTCATCGACGTGTCACGCAGCAGAACCACAACGCCTCGGCCTTCCTCGGCAACGGCTTGCATCGCGTGCTGGAATTCATCCGCCCGGCCCTTTGGCCCCGTTCCAACCACATCCAGCATTGGATCCAGCGCGTGCATCCGCACCAGCACCGGATCATCGCCCGACAGATCGCCCTTGCTCAGCACGATATGCTCGTCGCCATGGGTTTCGTCGGTGTAAATCCGCATCTGCCAGTCACCGCCGAATTCGGACGTGATGGTCTCTTCCTTGCGCACGCGCACAAGGTTGTCGTGGCGACGGCGATAGGCGATCAGGTCGCTGATCGTCCCGATCTTCAAACCGTGCCGCTGCGCAAACGCCACCAGTTCCGGCAGACGGGACATTGACCCGTCTTCGTTCATGATCTCGCAGATCACACCCGCCGCGTTCAACCCGGCCAGACGCGACACGTCTACCGCCGCTTCGGTATGACCCGCGCGGACCAGCACGCCACCATCCTTGGCCCGCAACGGAAACACATGCCCCGGCGTTGCAATATCCGGCGCGCCTTTGGTGCCGTCGATCGCCACCGAAATGGTACGCGCCCGGTCCGCCGCAGAAATCCCGGTGGTCACCCCTTCGCGGGCCTCGATCGACACGGTGAACGCAGTTTCATGCCGCGACGAATTGTTGGTCGACATGAGCTGGAGCCCCAACTCTTCGATCCGCTTCGACGTCATGGCAAGGCAGATCAGCCCACGCCCGTGGGTCGCCATGAAGTTGACCACGTCCGGTGTTGCCCATTGCGCGGGAATCACCAGATCGCCTTCGTTTTCGCGATCCTCATGATCGACAAGAATGAACATCTTGCCGTTGCGCGCATCTTCGATGATCTCTTCCACCGAAGAGATTGCGTCTTTCCAGTTCTCTTCGACCGGACCGGGGTTTTCAAATGTCGTCACGCGGACCTCCGTCATTGCCCTTGGGCACTTAAAACACGGCGTTGCAATTGACCAGTAGAACGTCCCGTACGGATCATCAGTACGGTGCGACACAGCTACCAGTACAGTTCATGCCAGACTGCGCTCAAATCGACGAAAAAGCAGCGAAAACCGGAGTTTTTGGGCCGGAACCGCATGAAATACACTGTCGGACCGGACAGATCAGTCGAAAATATCTTCGATCACGTCAAACGCTTCTTCGAAAAACCGCCGCGCCAGTGTCTTTCGCTTCTTCGGCTTTTTCTTCTTCGATTCCTTTGCATCACGATCCCAGGCGGGAAAAGGCGCTGGCGCTGTCTTGGGTCGGCTCACATGCCGATGCTGTGTCGCACCCGGCTTCTCTGTTACCTCGGCGCGGAGCATCTTCATGTCGTGCAAAGGTGCGCCGCAGGCCGAACAGCTTAGCTCATGCCGGGTTTTCCCTGTCAAAACAAGGGCCGCACGGGTTCCGCAATAACAGCAGGTGGCGATTTTCGTTCCATGGGGCATGGCGTCTCCTTCGTCAGGAATATTGGCACGCCATGCCCTGACCGCAAGTTCACGCCCGTGCGGCGTAAAGCGCCACCGCCGCCGCGTTCGACACGTTCAACGACCCGAAGGCCCGCGCGAACGGAATTTTCACCAAGGCGTCACAGGTTTCCTTTGTCTTGGGCCGCAACCCCGGCCCTTCGGCCCCGAGCACCAGCGCAATCGGCCTGTCGCGGACCGGAGCAAGCGCCTCATCAATCGTCTGCTCCGCCTCGCCATCCAGACCGAAGATGACATAACCCATTGATCGCAAACGTTCCATCGCGTCAGCAAGGTTGCGCTCCCGCAGATATGGCTGGCGTTCCAACGCGCCCGACGCTGTCTTGGCAAGGGCACCCGTTTCCGGCGCGGAGTGATGCAACGTGCCCACAACGGCGGAGGCGCCGAACACTTCCGCCGACCGCAGAACAGCCCCCACATTGTGCGGATCGGTCACCCGGTCGAGCATGACCACACGCGGAGGCCCGTCAGGGCCGCCAAGTGCCACATCCTCGAGCCGTCCCCAATTCAAAGGTTTCACCTCAAGCGCGGCGCCCTGATGCACCGATTGCGGATCGATGGGCGCATCAAACCTGCGCGGATCGCTTATTTCGGGTTCGATTCCAGCGGCTTCGATGGCATCGGCCAGTTTGTCCATCGCATTGCGAGTCACCACCAAACGCAGCCTCTCGCGGTTCGGATTGACCAGCGCGTCGCGCACCGCATGCAGCCCGAACAGCCACACGGTTTCAGCCGCAGCCGCCTTCTTGGACTGTTCCTTGGCCACCACCCATTTCGGTTTTTTGACCATAACAGCCCCTTTCTTGTCCCGGTTTTTGTACCTGTCGCTTGATGGGATTTTCCTGTTGACGCCGCAAGGGGGCAATTGTAATCACCCGCTCACGCCAAGGGCAGGGTCCTTGGCCAAGTGGGCGACAGGCCGCAAGGTGTGGCAGGGGACTGTAACTCCCTCGCGGAGACGCACGCCTGGTTCGATTCCAGGGTCGCCCACCACTTTCCTCCGATGGCTAATGTGAAAGTGATGCATGAGCTTGCACTCGCAAGCATTTGACTTTCATGGCGGTTGCAGCCCTAATCCTGACATGACCGAGATTGATACGCTTCGCACCAAAGCCCGGCTCTTGTTCGATGCGGCCGTCACAGCCGCAGACCCTGCACGCGCTGTCAGACGCGGGTTGACCCAATCACCGCTTCCACCCGAGGCCCCTGACGGAAGAACATTCCTGATCGCCATCGGCAAGGCCGCACCGGCCATGTTGCGCGAAGCCATGGCAGCCATGCCGGACGCCCATGTCGCCCTTGCAGTCACCCATCACGAGAACGACGCGACCCTCGACGGGGCCGAGCTCCTGCGCGCGGGACACCCCGTACCGGACGAGGCTGGCGCACGTGCGGCGCAACGGGTGATGGAGATGTTGACTGAAGCGACCGAAACCGACCGTGTTGTTGCCCTGATCTCGGGGGGCGGCTCTGCATTATTGCCGGCGCCTCCGCCAGGCGTCAGCTTGTCCGACAAAGCGCGGTTAAACGGCCTGCTGCTGTCTGCGGGGCTTGACATCGTGCAGATGAACCTTGTGCGTCAACAGGTGAGCCTGCTCAAAGGTGGCGGCTTCGTCCGCTACGCCGCTCCGGCCCCAGTCTATGCCTACCTGCTGTCCGATGTGATCGGCGACGATCTGCGTGCCATCGCTTCTGGCCCCACGGTCAGCCCGATTGGAACAGCAGCCGAGGCCATTGCAACCCTCAAATCCGCAGGGATCTGGGAGGCAGCACCGGCTTCGATTCGCACCCATCTTGAACAGGCACAACACGGGACACCGCCTCCCTTGCCCGACGTAACAAACACGCTCGTCGGATCGAACCGACTGTCGCTCGAAGCGATGTTGGACAAGGCGCGGAACATCGGCGTCACCGCCCGCATCGTCAGCGATGCCCTGACCGGTGACGTGGGCGATGCGGCCAAGGAGGTTCTCGCCGAACTCATCGCCCGCCCCGAACCCACAGCGCTGCTTTTTGGGGGGGAAACGACGGTCAGGCTCACCGGCACAGGGCGGGGTGGGCGCAATCAGGAACTGGCCCTGCGTGTTGCAACACAAGCCCCTGAAATGACCGCAAAATGGGTCTTCCTGTCAGGCGGCACCGATGGCCGCGACGGCCCGACCGATGCCGCAGGCGGAGTGGTCGATTCAGGCACCCTGCCCCGGATCGCAGCCGCAGGTCAGGACGTCACAGCACTCTTGGCGAACAACGACAGCTACGCGGCGCTAGCAGCAGCCGGTGACCTGTTGATGACCCGCGCCACCGGCACCAATGTAGCGGATGTTCAGGCCTTGCTGATCGCGCCCTGACGCCCTGCAAACCGTTGCAGGGTGACACCGGCGTCGGCCAGTGCGCTGCGCACGGTGCGGGCGATCTGCACCGCTGTTGCGCCGTCGCCATGCAGACAGATCGTGTCCACCGCCGCTGAAATGTGTTTGCCGCTTTCGGTGATGATCGCACCGGCCTTGACCATATCGACCATGCGCTGCCCCGCTACATCCGCATCGTGAATGACCGCACCCGGCAGGCTCCGATCCACCAGAGTCGCGTCGTCATTATACGCCCGATCCGCGAAAATCTCGCCCGCCCAGCGACAGCCCAGCGCCTCAACCGCATCCTGCTGCTGTGTCGCGGCCAGCACCATGATGATGATGTTCGGATCTACCGACAACGCCCCTTCGTAGCAGGCCGTCGCCATCGCCACATCCTCGGACGCCATATTGGCCAGCGCCCCGTGAAGCTTCAGATGCCGCACCTCACCGCCAACGGAACGCGCCATCGCTTGCGCCGCACCCAATTGATATCGCACAAGATTTTGCAAGTTGTCATGGCTCAGATGCATCCGCCGCCGCCCGAAGCCCTGCAAGTCAGGAAAGCCCGGATGCGCACCAATGCCAACGCCTTTGGTCACCGCAAGACCCATCGTCTGCGCCATCACGTCCGGGTCACCCGCATGAAACCCGCAGGCGACATTGGCCGAGGTGATCACCTCAAGAAGCGCCGCATCCGATCCCATGGGCCACGTTCCAAAGCTTTCCCCCATATCCGCGTTCAGATCGACATGCATGGCTCACTCCTTTTCATGCGGGGTGTCACCAGCCGTGACCCCACTGATCAATTGATAGCTCAGCAGATCGCGGATCTGCGATGGATCGCGCACCAATGGCACGCAAAGTTTCGGCAAGGCGCGCAAGTGCTCGCGCATCTTCCGCTCGGCCTCGAGCGCCTCATCCCGCGACACGAAACGGAATCGGACGGTACCGCCTGACGGGGTCTGCACCGCCCGCGGAAGATCTGCGGGAATCACTGTCGCGATCCGCGGATAGCCCCCGGTTGTCTGGCTTTCGCGCAAAAGCAGGTAGGGCGTGCCATCGCCGGTGATCTGAATGTCGCCAGGAACAATCGATTCCGACAGGATGTTCAGCCCCGCGCTGGTGGCAAAGCCCTCACCTGCGGAATCAAGCCGCAAGCCCATTCGGTTGGCGCGGGCGTCCCGCGTAAACGTGGTCTCGGTAAAACGGTCGCGCGTGGCCGGATCAAAAAAGGCGGTTTGAAAGCTTTCCACCAAGCGGAGTACGCCACCATCGAACCGGCTGTCCTGCGGCAGGCAAAGCCCGACGCCGCTGCGCGTGTCTTCACCCACAGGCAGGCTGTCCCCCGCCTGCACCGCCGTCCCGACCCCAGCCGCCAGATGCGCGGATCTCGACCCAAGCTGCAAAGGCAGGTCGAACCCGCCGCCAACATGCAGATACCCGTAACTGCCGGCCGTCACACCGCCGATCTCAAGCCGTGACCCGGCTGGAAAGGCATGGGACGCGTTCCAGACAAGCGGTGCGCCATCCAGTGTCGCTCGCATCGGCGCGCCGGTCAGGGCAATGCGGAGCGGTTCGGTTGCCTCGAAGACCCCACCGGACCCGGGTAATTCCAATGCGGCGCACTCAAGCGATTGCCCCAGCAACGCCGCCCCCTCGGCCAAGGCCAACGGGTCCGCCGCGCCACCGCGAGACACACCAAAGGCGCGATACCCTGTGCGGCCCTGGTCCTGCACCGTGGCACCCGGCGCGATGCGATGCACGTGCAGCGCCCGGGTCATCGGATCGCCTCGATCACGGCGCCACCGTCGGGATCATTTTTGTGCCGCTCCAGCACATCGGGACTGGCCTTTACGAACTGCACCTCATCCCCCGGACGCAGGAAAAAGGGCGTGTCGTTGTCGGCCCGGAAGAGCCGCAACGCGGTTTGCCCGACGTGGCGCCACCCCGTCGGGTTGGCCACCGAGAACAGGACGAACTGTCGGATCGCCACCACCAACGCGCCTTCAGGCACAGCCTTGGTCAGCGCAGTCTGGCGCGGAATATTCCAGGCTTCGGGCAAAAGGCCCAGATAGGGCTGGCCGGGGGCAAATCCGATAGTTTGCACCCGCACGCGCGCCTGGGACAATTGGGCGATGGCGTCATCGACAGTTAGCCCGGCCGCCTGTGCCGCTTCCTCAAGCTGTGGCGCAAGATCGGTGCCGTAGACCGTAGGCACCCGGATGAACCGCCGCCCCTCTGGCATGGGCGCTGCGTACCAGTCCTGTTCGGCAAGAAGCGCTGTCAACTTGGCGGTCACAACCTCCAGGCTCAGATGCAACGGATCAAACTGCACAAAGACCGACACCAAGGACGGCGCACATTCTTCGATACCGTCGATCCCTGCACGTGCGACCGCCGCTGAAAAGGCCAGCGCCGCGCGATTGCCCGGCTCGGTCAGCACATCGCCAAAGCTGACCAGCACACCGTTCAAACCCGCGGAGCGGATTATTGGATCAAACGAAGAAGACGTCTCAACTGCCATGTCCAAGCGGTATCATGCAGGTCGGCTGAGACAACCCGTTAGTGCAGCCTATCCGTAGATGCCGCCGCCTGTGCAGCCGCTTCGATCGCGGCTTCGATGTCTTCAGGATCGTCCGAGGGCACCGCGTAATTCCCGTTCAGCCAGCGTGCCAGATCAACATCGGCGCAGCGTTTCGAACAAAACGGGCGGGAATCGGGGCTCGTTTCTTTGCCACAGATGGGACAACTCATGTCAGCACCTCGCTCAGGGACAGTCGGTCACGTTTGCGTTGTAACTCGATATGCCCCAGCGGAGTCCACCCCACGAACACGGTTTCCACGCTGTCGCGCTTGAGCGCCGAGCGCAGAGCGCTTTCGATCTGGCGGCGGTCTTTCTTGGCTGTTGGAGCAGGATCAATCACGATCTGCCCGCCAAGGCCCCGCAACCGCAACTGGCGCGGCAGGTCTTTGACCGCGGCAAGGTTCGCCTTGAGACCCGCCGCCGGGCTAGTGTCACCGCCTGTGTTCACGTCCACCGCCACAAGCGCCCGTGTCGGCTCGATTGCCATCGACGCCGATCCGCCCAAGGGCACATCTCGCGCCTTCAAACCGTCGAGCACATCCAGAATGCCGTGTCGGTCGAAACTGCCATCGGCACTGTCGATCTCGGCCTTGTCCGTCCATTCGCGCCACGCGAGCAGATGCGGCCCATCGCCAAGGATCAGCGTTTCCGCGTCGCCCGTGGCATCGGCCATCACCTTGACGGCCAGATCGGCCATCGCCGCGATGTCGTCGGCGATCTCGTCCGCATCGGCCCCTTCGCAAGAGGACCTCAGGATCAGGCCGAACCCATCGGCATCCATGATCTCATGGGCAATCGCCAACAAGTCTTCGCGCGCATCTTCGTCCTTGATCCGGCGCGAGACGTTGATCCCCGGCGCGTCCGGCGTAACGATGGCATAGCGGCTTTTGAAGAGTACCTTGTTCGTCACGGGAATTGCCTTGCCCGGCTCGGCATAGCCGGTGACCTGCACCAAGAGTGCCTGACCCGGCGACAAGCCATTGACCTGCCGCACAAAGGCTGACCCGTCGGGCGTGCGCAGGAACATCCCGCCCTGCCCCTTCATCGGACGTTCGCAAATCGCGCGATAGATCGTGCCCGGTGCGGGCTGGTCCGTGTCGAAGAACAGATCTTCGACCACTCCATCCACCATCAGCGCCGCGGCCTCGCGGTCTCCGACGTGATCCAACGCAATCAGACGACCCTTCATTCCGACACCCCGTATAGCGGATAGCCTGCAGCCACGAGCAGGTTAGCGGTTTCCGCCAGCGGCAATCCGACCACGGCACTGAAGCTGCCGCTGATCCACGGCACAAAGGCTCCTGCCGGGCCTTGGATGGCATAGCCTCCCGCCTTGCCGCGCCAGTCTTCACTGGCAAGGTAGGCATTCACCTCGGCATCGCTGAGCGATTTCATCTTCACCTGCGTGACCACATCCCGTTCCCAAAGCTTGTCGCCCCGCCGGACAGCCACCGCCGTCACAACCCGATGCCTGCGCCCGGACAACGCATAAAGGAACTGCGCGGCTTCGGCTGCATCCGCTGGCTTACCCAGAATGCGCCGCCCCAAGGCAACTGTGGTGTCCGCAGACAGAACGATCTCGTCGTCACTTGCGGGAATCGCCAATGCCTTCTCACGCGCAAGACGCACGCAATAAGGACGCGGCAACTCACCGGGGCGAGGATCTTCGTTGATATCGGGCGGGCGGATGTCATCCGCCTCCACCCCGATCTGAGCCAAAAGCTCCCGCCGCCGGGGGCTGCCGGAGCCAAGGATCAGCTTCACGGAACGCTTACTTGAAGCGGTAGTTGATCCGACCCTTGGTCAGATCGTAGGGCGTCATTTCGACTTGCACCTTGTCGCCTGCAAGAACACGAATCCGGTTCTTGCGCATTTTGCCTGCCGTGTGCGCGATGATCTCATGGCCGTTTTCAAGCTCGACCCGAAATGTCGCGTTAGGCAGGAGTTCCTTGACGACACCGGGAAATTCGAGCGTGTCTTCCTTGGCCATGGTTTCTCCTTCACTATCCGCCCCGTCATAGTGCGAGGCGCGCTACTAAATGGGGCCAAACGCCCAATTTATCAAGGCCTATTCAGCCGAGTTTCCGCGCTGCGGCAATCACGTCACGTCCCGTCTGGTCGTCCCAGTGCTTCCGGTTGAGCACCACACCATCCGCACGCACATGGGCAATCTGCGCCAGATCGACATCGGCATAGGTCCAACCTGGCTGGTTCAATGTGCCTTCCGCGATCACGCCCGTGGCTGGAAACCCGGTATCGGGTGGGCCGAAAATGCCGCCCATACCCGTGTTCATGTCCACCGCTTCGGACCAGTCGCAAGCACCGACGGTTGAGGACATGATCGTAACGCACTGATTCTCCAACGCCCGCGCCATCGCGCCAATCCGCACCCGCGAATACCCGGTCAGTGCTTCGGTACAGGATGGCACAAGGATCAGATCCGCATCGGCCATCGCCCGCCCGAGCAAAGGAAACTCACTGTCATAGCAGATCAGGATGCCGATTCGACCCAGCGCCGTGTCGAACATGTGCAGCGGCCCACCGGCCACGACATTCCACTCTTCACGTTCGAATCGCGTCATGATTTGCTTGTCCTGATGGTCCATACTGCCATCCGGCGCTAAGATTCGGGCGCGATTCACGGGACGCTCCCCAAGCTCGGGGTCGAAGACCGGGGCGGAGGCTGCGAGAATATACACCCCGAACTCCTTCGCCAGCTTCGCATGCAACGCATCCGCCTCTGCGATCCGGTCTGACACCGCCCTGAGCGACGCCTCCAGATCCAGCGCGACATCGCGCCCGGCAAGCGTCGCCAGCTCCATCGCGCCGTATTCCGGGAACACCAGTAGGTCGGCACCGGCACCCGCCGCCTCGCTCACCCATCGCGTCAGCTTTTCCTCATAAGCCCTCCAAGATTCGAGGAAATCCATTGGATACGCTGCAGCCGCAACTCTCATTTCTCATCCTCCGTCAACGCCCGAGTCCAGACCTGCAACGGCTTCCGCGTTGTCTCGGTCTCGCCGACGTCTTTCCATGAAAACCACGCGATGGCCCCATCCAACGGCGCATATCCCCGCTTGCGCCAGAACCCATCCAAGGGCCGATACCCGTCTGGCCGCAACGGATGATCCAGAGGCCGAACCACCCCGCAAAAGGCAGACACCGTGGCCCCCAATTCACGCCCATGCGCCTCGCGCAGGTCAAAGAATCGGTGGCCCACACCACGCCCGCGATACTCCGGTAAAAGAACCGACTCGGCACAATAGAAGATGTCGTTCAGCGCCAGTCCGGTTCCATCAAAGGCAGCCGCAAAATCATCGGCGTGATCCGCCATCGGCGTGCCTGTCGCCGCACCGACCAGCCGATTGCCATCAAACGCGCCCACAAGGATCGCCGCGTCCGAGGTCCGATAGGTCTCCAGATACCCGCGCTCATACTCCAGATCGCCGTCATAAAGATACGGCCAGTCCCGAAACACCCGTATGCGCAGCACCGCCACATCGTCCAGAGCCGCGTCCAGCGCCTCTCCGGTCAGTGCCTCGATCCGCATCACGAGACCTGTTTGATCCAGTCGCTGAGGTTGTAATAGGTCACGACGCGGCTGATCTTGCCATCGGTCAGCGAAAAGAACGACCCTGCAGGCAGGCGATAGCCCTGCCCCTTGGCCTCGGGCAGCCCGGCATCCGTGGTCAGATAGGTGCCGTTCACCATGTATTCTGCCGCGCCGCGCGCGCCATCTTCAGCGACAAACACCACCATCTCGGTCAGCGTTTCGTCATAGCACCGCGCCATATGCCCGCAGAACTCTTCGAACGCCGCGCGGCCGATCCGCACATTGCCCTCGTTCACATGATGCGCCACGTCCTCTGTCAGGCAGTCCAGCATGCCCGCAATGTCCTTGCGGTTGAACGCATCAAAATATCGCTCGATTGTGGCGCGGCTCATAGCTGCCCTCCCCATTTGCGTTTCAAGTGATCGACAAGCTGATCGCGCGTCTGCCGATAGGAATTGAGCTTCTGCTCGCGCGTCTCGCCGAGCCCGGTCGGGTCCATGATCGGCCAATACTCCACCGTCAGATGATAGAACCGCGTCAGATCCAGCGCCCGCCGTTGCGAAGCCGGTGACAGGGCCACGATCAGATCGAACCCGGACAGCGCCTCACCGTTCTCTTCCAACTCGTCGAAAGACCGTGACCGATGGCGGCTTAAGGCAACTCCGATCTCGTCGCAAACCGAGATCGCGAAGCCGTCGATTTCGAGGTCGTTCATCACGCCGACCGATTGCACATAGGTCTCGAAGCCATAGAGCTTCTTCATGATCCCCTCGGCCATGGGAGACCGAACCGCATTGTGATCGCAGCAAAACAGAATCGACTGCGGCAGCGCTTTCAAACCTCAGCCCCCGAAATGCAGGACGCAGACCAGGGTGAACAGGCGCCGTGCGGTGTCGTCATCTACCTTCACCTTGCCGTCGAGCCGTTCCTGCAGAATGCGCGCGCCTTCGTTGTGAATACCGCGTCTCGCCATGTCGATGGTCTCGATCTGGCTTGGCGGCAGGGTTTTCACCGCGTCGAAATAGGATTTGCAGATCTGGAAATAATCCTTCACCACCTGCCGGAACGGCGACAGCGACAGGTGAAATTCCGCCGCCTTCTCATGGCTTTCGGTGGTGACATCAAAGACCAATCGTTTGTCCCGAATTGACAGCCCCACGTTATATGGCCCCTGCGGAACCGGACGCCCGTCGCGGTCGGGCAGTTCAAACGTGTTGTGCTCCATCAGGTCGAACATCGCCACGCGGCGTTCCTGTTCGATCTCAGGCGTGGGCGGGGGCAGATTGCCGTCGTCCAGTTCGATATGGGCAATGCGTGTCATGGGCCGTCTTCCTTGATCTGCGCCCCTCCCTAACGCGCGTTGATATTCCGTGCAATCTGGCCTTTGGCCTAACTGCGCGTTTCGTCCTTGTCGGGTAGCAGACCATAGCGGGCCGCAACGCGCCAGACATGCGGGGGCACCATGTTCTTGATCCGCGCCGGCTGGGCCCGCCGCAGATGCAGAATCGTCTCGATCGCCTTCATTTCGACGCGCGCACGGGCAAACTCTAATCCACGAGGCCCGGTGCGCGGCTGCAACCACGCCACGATGGGCCGCAC
This sequence comes from Marivita sp., assembly GCF_017643905.1. Classification (GTDB taxonomy): domain Bacteria; phylum Pseudomonadota; class Alphaproteobacteria; order Rhodobacterales; family Rhodobacteraceae; genus Marivita. The sequence goes on along the minus strand of NZ_JAEPMO010000032.1, from coordinate 5,455 downwards.
CCAGTCAGGCATCCGCCGCAGAGGCAGCCCGCCCGCCGCGCGCTCGGTGTTGACCATGAAGCCTTTGACCGCCGCCTCGCGCTTGCCCTTGTCGGTCAGATCGCGTCGCACCACCCGATCACCCAGCCGGTCCAGCACCGCAGCCCCGCGCGCATTGCGCACGATGAGCCACTGGTCACCGTCACCGCCCATGTAGCCCACGGTGATGTCCGCCAGCCGGTTGGTGTAATCAACGCAGGTCTTGCAGGTCATCGGAAAGAAATCCGCCGGCAGGTCCGACAACGGCAGCTTGAGAAACGGCACAAAGCGCGGCTTGCGCCCATCGTCAAACCGCAACTCCACCCGGTAATCCGCGCGGAACTCAAGATAAGACACGGTCTCCGGCCTGTCGTCGAGTCGCGCGAGGAAGGCGTGGAAATTCTCGGTCGTGGTGTTGTCCGAACAGGGCGTGCCGATCACCGTGATCTCGTCGAACCCCAGCTCCGCCTCCAGCTCCCGCAGCGCATAGACCTGGCAGGGCACGCCAACGACGGCGATCCGCCGATGCCCAGCCTCCCGAGCTGGCTCCAGCAGCGCCAACAGCGGCCCGTACCCCATGCGCATCCCCCGGCACTGGGCCATTTGCTCGGCCTCGGTCACGATGACGGGCATGGGCTTCCAACGATCCAGCGGATCAGGCGCGGTCGCCAGCACCGCATCCACCGCCCCTGCCCGTAGCAATTCTGCGGCCAATCCGGTGGTCAACCCAGTCCACTGCGCACCCTCGGCGGCAGGCTCCAGCCGCGCGCGGTACATGGCCTGCGCCACACCAAAAAACGCCTCATCACCCACGCCAGCCACACGTCCATGCAAAGACCGCTCAAGGCTCTCGTAATCCGGCTGAATGAATTGGCAGGCCCTGCCACAGCCACGGCCATCACCAAGGCGCGACACACCACAATCGGTACACAGCCCCGCCCGCGGCGCGCCACCGATCTCGGGAACTGTCAAGCCTATGCGACCACCGTCCATGTCAGACTCTCCATGCAACAATATGTCAACTTTAGTTGACAGTTCAGCGAAATGCGAGTCAACACTTCTTCTTTTTCCAAATACGCAAATGCACCGGCGCACCGCCCGGCCAAAGCGTCACGACAACACACGCCCGAAGACGTCGCCGAAGGCGTAAGGACGAGAAACCCTGAGCGCAATTCTATTGCGCTCAATCCGAAAACCGATTTCCACTTTTCGGATTGAGCGCCTAGCGCACCTTCAGCGTCGCCAACCCGATCAGTGCCAAAATGAGCGAGATGATCCAGAACCGGATCACGATCTGCGGCTCGGCCCAGCCCTTTTTCTCGTAGTGGTGATGGATCGGCGCCATGAGGAACACGCGCTTGCCGGTCCGCTTGAAGTAGAGCACCTGGATGATCACAGACAGCGCCTCGACCACGAACAAGCCGCCAACAATGGCCAAAACGATCTCGTGCTTTGTCGCCACCGCAATCGCACCCAAGGCACCGCCCAGCGCCAAAGACCCGGTATCCCCCATGAACACCGCAGCCGGCGGCGCGTTGTACCACAGGAACCCAAGGCCTCCGCCGAACAGCCCGGCGGTAAAGATCAGGATCTCGCCTGTGCCGGGCACGTAATGTACGTCCAGATATTCGGTGAAGTCGACACGGCCCACCGCATAGGCGATCACGCCCAGCGTGCCCGCCGCGATCATCACCGGCATGATCGCCAAACCGTCAAGCCCGTCCGTCAGGTTCACCGCATTGGCCGCACCGACGATCACGATCACGGCAAAGGGCACAAAGAGATACCCAAGGTTGAGCAGCGTGTCCTTGAACACAGGGAACGCCAACTGGTTCGTCAGTTCTTCGGGATGGTATTGCGCCGCCCAGTAACCTGCGATCGCCGCGATCAGAAACCCCAGCAAAAGCCGAACCTTACCGGACACACCTGCGGTGTTCTGCTTCTTCACCTTGGCATAGTCATCGGCAAAGCCAATCAGCGCAAAACTCATGGTGACAAACAGCACCATCCATACGAACGGGTTGTCCAGCCGTGCCCAAAGCAGCGTTGATGTCAGCAGCGCGCCAACGATCAACAACCCCCCCATGGTGGGCGTACCTGCCTTGGAAAAATGCCCCTCGGGTCCGTCGCTGCGGATCGGCTGACCCTTGCCCTGCCGTTTGCGCAACACGTTGATCAACGGCCGCCCAAACAGGAAGCCAAAGATCAGCGCGGTCAGGAACGCGCCCCCGGCGCGGAACGTGATATAGCGAAAGAGGTTGAAGAAATCCCCCCCGTCCGACAGTGCGGTCAACCAAAACAACATGAACTTTTCATCCTTCCGCCTCGTCGCGCGCGCTGCCTTGGCTCATATTGCGGATGGCGTCAACCACACGCGCCAGCCGCATCGACAGCGATCCCTTCACCATCACCACATCCCCAGCATCAAGCTGGCGGGGAAGCCGCGCCGCCATGTCGTCCGAAGTCTCAAACCACAACCCCCGCTGCGTGTCGGGCAGCGCCTCGTGGAGGTGCCGCATCAACGGACCAACGCAATGCACCTTGTCCAGCGCCTTGGTGTCCGGCAGATCCGCAAGCGCGGCGTGCAGGTCTGGCCCGGTCGGCCCCAGTTCTTTCATATCGCCCAGCACCGCGATGCGGCGTCCCTTGCTGACCCGCCCCACATCATTCTGCACCGGGGCTGCCGCCAGCACCGCCAAAGCCGCCGCCACCGAGGCCGGGTTGGCGTTATAGGCATCATCGAACAGCGCCAGTGTCGCCTTCGGATCGGTGGAATCGAGGTGGATCGTCACATGTGCCCCGCGCCCCGCGCCGGGATGCCAGCGCCCCATCGCCGCAAGCGACAGCGCCCGGTCCAGCCCCAGCACCTCGGCCACCGCGAGAACCGCAGCGCCGTTGATGGCGAAATGCCGCCCTGGGGCGTCGATCTTGTAGAGCATCTCACCGCCGGAAAACGCCGCCTGAGCCACGCTGCACGCATCCTGCGCCCGGACCGAAGTCACACGCATGTCGCAGCCGTCGGATTCCCCGAAAGACACGCTGAGGTCGCCGATTTCTTCGGCCCGGGCCTGCAGAATACCGCTGGTCGGCAGGTCGCCATTCCAGATCGCCACGCCATCCGGCTCCAAACCGTCGAAGATCGACGCTTTCTCGTGCGCGATCCCTTCGATGCTCTCGAACGCCTCCAGATGCGCAGGGGCCACAATGGTCACGATGGCCACATGCGGCCGCGCCATGCGGCTCAGCGGAGCAATCTCGCCAGGGTGATTCATGCCGATCTCGATCACCGCGAATTCGGTGTCGCGTGGCATCCGCACCAGCGTCAGCGGCACACCCCAATGGTTGTTATAGCTCGCCTCAGCCGCATGGACCTTGCCATGCGAGGCCAGAACCGTGCGCAACATCTCTTTGGTCGAGGTCTTGCCGACCGACCCGGTCACGCCAACCACCTTGGCCTTTGTCCGCGCCCGCGAGGCACGGCCCAAAGCCTCCAGCCCTGCCTGCACGTCCTCCACGACCAGAAGCGGCGCATCTTCGGCCAAACCCTCGGGCACACGGGACACTAAGGCAGCTGCAGCGCCCTTCTCCAACGCTTGTTCGACGAAATCATGCCCGTCGCGCGCCGCCTTGAGCGCGACAAACAGGTCTCCCGGCTGGATCGTGCGCGTGTCGATGGACACGCCTGTAGCCGCCCACTCCCCGGTCACGCGACCGCCGGTCGCCTCTGCCGCCTCTGCGCTTGTCCAAAGCGTCATGCCAATTTCCCGTCCAAAGCCGCAACCGCCACGCTGGCCTGCTCCACATCGTCAAACGGATAGACCGTGTCACCCACGATCTGCCCGGTCTCATGCCCTTTGCCGCAGATCAGCAGCGCATCACCCGGCCCCACCGCATCCACACCACGCAGGATCGCCTCGGCCCGGTCGCCCACCTCTGTCGCCTCGGGCGCGCCTTCCAGCACCGCCTCGCGAATAAGCGCAGGGTCTTCGCTGCGCGGGTTGTCGTCCGTGACAATCACCTGATCGGCGAATTCTGCCGCTGCGGCCCCCATCAGGGGCCGCTTGCCCGGATCCCGGTCGCCGCCCGCCCCGATGATGGCCACCAGCCGCCCCATCACATGCGGGCGGATCGCCTGACAGGCGGTCGCCACCGCATCCGGCGTATGCGCGTAATCCACATAAACCGCCGCCCCATTGCTGCGCGTCGCCGCCAGCTGCATCCGTCCCCGCACAGTTTCCAGCTCTGGCAGGACCGCGAACACCCGATCCGGCGTCACGCCGCTCGCAATCACCAGACCGACGGCAACCATGACGTTTTCCGCCTGAAATCCACCCACGAGGTTCAACCGGGTCTGAAAAGTCTCACCGCCAAACTTGATCCGCACATCCTGCCCGGTGGCATCAAAGCGCTGACCCAGCAGCACCATATCGGCAGCCGTGTCGCGCCCGACGGTCATGATCTCCTGCCCCCGCGCCCGCGCGATGGCCAGCATATCGACGCCCCGCGCATCATCGATATTGATCACCGCGATCCCGTCCTCGGGCAGCACACGCGCAAAGAGCCCCGCCTTCGCGTCGAAATACGCCTCGAAGCTGTCGTGGTAATCCAGATGATCCTGGGTGAAATTGGTGAACCCCGCCGCGCGCAGGTTCACACCATCGAGCCGCCGCTGGGCCAAGCCATGCGAGGACGCTTCCATCGCAGCATGGTCGATTCCGGCGTCGGCTGCGCCCGCCAAAGCGCGGTGCAAAGTGATTGGCTCCGGCGTGGTGTGCATCAATGGTGCTTGCCAGTCGCCCTCTACCCCGGTTGTCCCAAGATTAACCGCCGGTATCCCCAGCAACTGCCAGATCCGCCGCACGAAACTGGCGACGCTGGTCTTGCCATTGGTGCCGGTGACCGCGACCACTGTGTCAGGCTGCTTTTCGAACCAAAGCGCGGCGCAGAACGCAAGTGTCTGACGCGGATCGGCAGCAATCACCACCGCCACAGGTGACGCTGCAAGCTCTTCCCTTGCGATCTCGGCGCCTTCCATATCCGTCAGAACAGCAGCAGCACCCATACGCAACGCGTATTGGATGAACTCCCCACCATGCACCTTTGTGCCCGGCAGCGCCGCGAACAGATAGCCTTCTTTGACATCCCGGCTGTCCACCGCAAGCCCGGTCACAATTGCATCCGCGCGGCCGCGCGCCGTCAGACCCAGCTCGCTCAGGCTTTTGCCCTTTGCTGCCATGACGACCCCCTCGTGTCCTGTGCCCCGCAACCGGGGCAATCGCCCTCAGTTCGAGGTGTTGATGATGCCCGTCAATTGCAGCGTTTCGACCTCCGGGCGCAAGCCCAGAAGCGGTGCGACGCGACGGATCATTTCGGCAGCCACCGGAACAGCCGTCCAACCAGCGGTGCGGCGCGGTTTGGTTCCGCTGGTTTCAACCGG
>NZ_JAEPMO010000248.1 GCF_017643905.1 Marivita sp. | reverse complement strand
CCCGATCCTGGCTTGGACCAGGCTCGGGGGGTGTTTGACGTCAGCGTGCGCGAAAACACTGCGCCACTCAGCCGGGACGAGCTGATCCAGAGCCTTTCGGAGTATGACGTTGTGCTGCCCACGCTTGGCGATGCCTATCGTGCGGACATCTTTGATGCGGTGCCGGAAAAGCGGACCAAGCTGCTGGCGAATTTCGGGGTGGGGTACAACCATATCGACGCCGCAGCGGCGCGCGCCGCTGGCATCGAGGTGACCAATACGCCGGGCGCTGTCACCGATGCGACCGCCGACATTGCCCTGACGCTGATGCTGATGACCTGCCGCCGTGCTGGTGAGGGCGAACGCATGCTGCGTGCAGGGCAGTGGCACGGTTGGCATCCGACGCAGCTTTTGGGGCTGCACATGTCCGGAAAGACGCTGGGCGTGGTCGGTATGGGCCGCATCGGTCAGGCCATCGCGCAGCGCGCGCATTTTGGATTTGGCATGGCGGTAAAGTACTACAACCGATCCCCGAAAGAGATGCCGTTCCCGGCGGAACAGGTGGTCGAACTGGCCGAGCTTGCCGCGCAGGTGGACGTGCTTGTGGTTGCCGTTCCCGGCGGGGCAGAGACCCACCATCTGATCAACGCATCGGTCCTGAACGCCATGCAGCCCCATGCGCATCTGGTGAACATCGCGCGCGGGGATGTGGTCAACGAGGCCGATTTGATTTCTGCACTCTCCCAGGGGCGGATCGCTGGCGCGGGGCTTGATGTGTACGAGTTTGAACCAATGGTGCCGCAGGCGCTGATCGACATGCAGAACGTCACGCTCCTGCCGCATCTGGGCACTGCCGCGCTTGAAGTGCGCACGGCAATGGGGCTGATGGCGGTCGACAATGCAATTGCCTTCGCCAACGGACAGCCCCTGCCAAACGCCGTTTGACCCCAGCAGTTCTTCGATCCGTGTGAAAGGCTTTGCCATTGCGCAGCGTCGCACTTGACCCCGGCGCACGGGTGAAGTCTGGTCTCTGCACGAAAAAAGGACCGTTGCCATGATCCAGCCCGCCATCACCGGAAGCGGTGTGTTCACCCCGGAGAACATCATCACCAATGATGAACTCGTGGTGGCCTTCAACGCCTATGCCGACCGGATCAATGCCGAAAATGCAGACGCGATTGCCTCTGGCGAGATGGAACCTGTCCCCCATTCCAGTGCTGATTTCATTGTTTCGGCATCGGGGATCGAACAGCGCTATGTGATGGACAAGGCCGGTGTTCTCGACCCCAAGCGCATGTTCCCGCACCTGCGCGCGCGGTCTGATGAAGAACCGTCGATCATGGCGGAAATGGCGGTCGATGCGATCACCAAGGCGCTGGCGCAGGCGGGACGCGATGCGTCAGAGGTTGATCTTGTGATCTGCGCAGCATCAAACCACGAACGCGCCTATCCTGCAGTAGCGGTCGAAATCCAGAGTCTGATAGGGGCTGGCGGCTTTGCCTTTGACATGAACGTGGCCTGTTCGTCGGCCACGTTCGGTATTCAGGCCGCCGCTGACATGGTGCGGTCGGGATCGGTCAAATGTGCCATCGTCGGTAACCCCGAGATCTGTTCTGCGCATCTCGAATGGCGCGACCGGGACTGTCACTTCATCTTTGGCGACGTGGCGACAGCCGTGGTGATCGAGCCTCAGGCCAATGCCAAGGGGGCGCATTTCACCATTCATGGCACCCGCTGCGCCACCGAGTTCTCGAACAACATCCGCAACAACAATGGGTTTTTGCGCCGAACACGGGACCAGATGGAAGATCGCCGCGACATGCAGTTCATGCAGAACGGGCGCAAGGTGTTCAAGGAAGTGCTGCCGATGGTCTCGGCGCATATCCTGGGCCACTTGGAAGATGAAGGCTGGCGTGCGGACAGCCTCAGACGGTTGTGGCTGCATCAGGCCAACAAGACGATGAACGATTTTATCGGGAAGAAGGTTCTGGGTCGGACGCCTGAGCCGGGGGAACAGCCAAACATCCTGCAGGACTATGCCAATACGTCCTCAGCCGGGTCGATCATCGCCTTTTCGAAATACTCGGACGACATGCAACCGGGTGACCGCGGCGTGATCTGCTCGTTTGGGGCAGGCTATTCGGTCGGGTCAGTGTTGATCGAACGCGCATAGAAAAAGAGGGCCAATCGGCCCTCTTCGCAGTAGATCGTCAAAGGCAGGATCAGTTCCAGAAGCCTTCGTCGACCGACTCCATCTGCTCCAGCTCTTCTTCGCTGAACTTGGTCACGAACGCATAGCTGCGGTCGTCAACAGCCACGAGATTCACGTCGGACACCGGGATCATCACGTGTTTGTCCGCGATGTCGAGGAAGCCACCGATCTCGGCCACGATGCCAATCATCTGGCCGCTCTTGTTCAGAACGATGTCCTCGATCTCGCCGATGTTGTTCCAGTTGGCACCGACTTCGGTGTGGATAGTGTCCATCGACCAGCCTTCGTCATTGGCGGCATTGGTCGTGTAGATCGTACCGCCGGTGATGTCGCGGGTGCGGATCAGGTTGGCCGGATCATCCATCGACATGTTGTCCGCCATCGTGGTGTCAGTCATGCCGGTTGCCGCGTTTTCCGTTGTCATTTCGCCGGACGTGTGGCTGCCGGCCCATGCACCGGTGGTTGCGACGGTCAGGGCGAGTGCGCTTGCAAAAAGCTTGTTCATGATATCCTCCTGGATTGTGTTGCTTCTGGAGACACAACCAAGGCTGGGACAGGATGTTCCACGGAATATTTTTTCTCCGTGATGGAACTTTTTGGGACTAAAGCGAACCGGTTTCCTGCCGCCAATGTTTGCGGCAGAGGCTGACATAGGTCTCGTTTCCGCCGATCTGCACCTGCGCGCCTTCCGTCAGAACGTTGCCCTGGTCATCCTTGCGCACCACCATTGTCGCCTTGCGTCCGCAATGGCAGATCGTGCGCACCTCGCGCAGCGAATCCGCCAGCGCCAGCAGAGTCGCGGAGCCGGGAAACAGCTGTCCCTGGAAATCGACGCGTAGCCCGTAAGCCATCACTGGCACGCCCAGATCATCCGCGACACGGGCGAGTTGCCAAACCTGCTCTGGCGTCAGGAACTGCGCTTCGTCGATAAAGATGCAGGCCAATTCGGTCTTTGCCATGACCTCTTCGATCCGCTGAAACAGATCGTCCATCGGCGAAAACGTCTCCGCCTCACGGGCAAACCCGATGCGCGAACCGATCTTGCCCATCCCGGCCCGGTTATCGAATGCCGCTGTCATGCGGTACACCGACATACCGCGCTCTTCGTAATTGTGCGCAGCCTGAAGCAGCAGGGTCGATTTGCCTGCGTTCATGGTGGAGTAGTTGAAATAGAGCTTCGCCATGATCTGCCACATGCCCCAACCGGACAGGGCGCGCAAGAGAGGCGTGCTCAGGATGCGCCGTTGCCGATTCCGTGAGTGGTGACATGACCTCGAAAAGGTCCTGCCTGTATCGGCGAAGTGACTGCGCATCCTGAAACCGGACCAGTTTTGGCACTGTGCCCGGTGTGCCTTGACGACCGACTAATTCAGGTCTCCCAAGTTCGACAAAATCCGCCGAAATTCGCCTGAATTGAGGGTGGCTGGCTGAGTTATTTCAATGATTTAGCGGTTGTGTTCGGGCAAATTTCTGTAGTCACACACATTGCCTATATTGGTGTTGTTTAGTTG
>NZ_JAEPMO010000147.1 GCF_017643905.1 Marivita sp. | reverse complement strand
TCCCAGAACGCGCGGCCCAGATTGGCCGGAACGGCGATTTCATAGCTGAGTTCACCCGAGAACGAGATGCGATAGGCCCGCACGGGGAAGCCACCCAGTTCGCCGTCTTTCCACTCCATAAAGGCCAGCGCCTCTTTGGACACATCCATGCCGCCCAGCTTTTCCAAAAGCTTACGGGCGTTGGGGCCAACGACGGCGACCTGTGCGAACTGCTCTGTGGCGTTGACGGTCCAGACCTTCCAGTCCCACCATTCGGTTTGCAGCCATTCCTCCATATGGGCATGGATGCGGTCCGCGCCGCCGGTGGTGGTGTGGCAGACGAACGTGTCCTCGTCGATCCGCGCGACCACGCCATCATCGGTCAGGAACCCGTTTTCGGTGCACATCAGCCCGTAGCGGCACTTGCCCGGTTTCAGCGTGCTCATCATGTTGGTGTAGAGCATGTCGAGGAAGCGGCCCGCGTCCGGCCCCTTGACGATGATCTTGCCAAGGGTCGAGGCGTCTAGCAGGCCGAGGCTCTTGCGGGTGGCAAGCACTTCGCGGTTCACCGCGTCATGCACGCTTTCGCCCTTGCGCGGGAACGCATAGGGACGCCGCCAATGGCCGACCGGTTCCCAATGCGCACCGTTTGCTTCGTGCCAGCCGTGCATCGGGGTCTTGCGGATCGGCTGAAAAATCTCGCCGCGCGCTTCACCGGCGATCGCACCCATCGAGATGGGGGTATAGGGCGGGCGGAAGGTGGTCGTGCCGACGCGCGGAATTTCTTCATCCAATGCATGAGCAAGAGTCGCGAGTCCATTGATATTGCTGAGTTTCCCCTGATCGGTCGCCATGCCAAGCGTGGTGTACCGCTTGGTATGTTCGACCGACTCGAACCCTTCCTGCGCGGCCAGTTGCACGTCAGAGACTTTCACGTCGTTCTGGTAGTCCAGCCATGCCTTCATGCGCAGCTTCTTCTGCGCGCCCTGCGGCATCATCCAGACCGGAACAAGCGGCGCTTCATCGGGCGCATCGCCGCTTGGCGCGGCGCTGTCACCCTCTTCAGCACCGACACGCCCTGCGGCGGTTTCTCCAGCGTTCGCAGCGTTCTGCAGCACGTCCTTGAGGTGGAACGCACCATCGGCAGCACCGGAGGCGATGACAAACGGGTTGCCGTCATGGCTTGTGGGCGCGCGGTCGTGATCGGGACGGAAGGCGGCCTGATCGGCATCCCATGTCAGCTTGCCGCCGCAATGGGACCAGAGATGCACGACGGGCGACCAGCCGCCGGACATGGCAACGGCATCGCAGAATATCTCTTCCAGCACTTCGCCTTCGCCCGCCTGCACGCCACGACACACCGAATGCACACGTTTCGCGCCTTTGACCTTGACTGCTGCCGCGCCGGTTTCAACGCGGATACCCAGCGCCTTGGCGTCGTCCATCAGCGCACCACCACCCTGCGGGCGGGCGTCGAGGATCGCTGGCACCTTGAGGCCCGCCTGCACCAGCACAATCGCGGTGCGGTAGGCGTCGTCATTGTTGGTGACCACCACGGTGCGGTCACCGGGGCTGACGCCGTAGTTCACAAGGTAGTCGCGCACGGCAGACGCCAGCATCACGCCGGGAATGTCGTTGCCTGCAAAGCTGAGCGGACGTTCGATGGCCCCGGTTGCGGTGATGATCTGTTGCGCCCGAATGCGCCACAGGCGGTGGCGCGGGCCAGCGACTTCGGGCGCGTGGTCGGTCAGGCGTTCGTAGCCCAGAACGTAGCCGTGGTCGTAAACCCCTGCACCCATGGTGCGGGTGCGGATCTGTGCGTTGGGCAACGCCTCAAGCTCGGCACGGGCTTTCTCGACCCAAGCCTCGGGCGGCATGCCGTCGATCGTTCCACCGTCGACAGGCGCACGGCCACCCAGATGCGGGGTCTGTTCCAGGAGCAGCACCTTGGCCCCGGCGCGGGCCGCGGTCAGGGCGGATTGCAGACCGGCCACCCCGCCACCGATCACCAGCACATCGGTGAAGGCGTAGAAATGCTCATAACGGTCTTCGTCGCGCGCTTCGGCATCGGGGGCTTTGCCCAGACCGGCGGAGTGGCGGATGAAGGGCTCATAGACCCATTTCCAGAACGGGCGCGGATGGATGAACATCTTGTAGTAGAAGCCCGCGCTCAGGAAGCGGGCGAGCACGTTGTTCACAATGCCGATGTCGTAATCGAGTGACGGCCAATGGTTCTGGCTGGTGGCGGTCAGGCCGTGGAAAATCTCGGTCGTCGTAGCGCGCTGGTTCGGTTCAAGCTGATTGCCAGTGCCGAGATTGACAAGCGCGTTGGGTTCCTCGGATCCCGACGCCACAACGCCGCGCGGGCGGTGGTATTTGAAGCTGCGCCCCATCAGCATCTGGTCATTTGCCAGAAGCGCTGAGGCGAGCGTGTCGCCCTGGTAGCCCTTCATCAGGGTGCCATTGAATTTGAAGGACACAGGCCGGTTGCGGTTGATCAGGCGGCCCTGGGTTTGAACGCGGGTGCTCATAAGTCAGACCTTGGCGCTGGCGGAGGCGTCGGAGCCTCCGGCGGGAGTTTTCTTGGCAAGATGAAGGGTCATGCGATGTCCCTCCATTTGAATCCGGGGCGTTTGGCGCGGATGGTGTCGAGGATGTCTTTCGGCGGTTCCGTCGTCTGGGCGCTGTAGGTGCCGAATACTTCGAGCGTGTTCGTGCAGCGCGCCGCGTGGAACCACTTGCCGCAGCCGTTCACATGCCGCCAGCGTTCGAAATGCACCCCCTTGGGGTTTTCGCGGTGGAACAGGTATGCGGTGAAGTCGCTGTCGTCGGAGCCGGGACCAAAGCGTTTCAGATGCGCTTCGCCACCGCCATGCAGTTCAGTTTCTTCAGCGGCCACGCCGCAATAGGGGCAGGTGATCAATAGCATGTCTTTACTCCCTAGTGCGCAACGCCAGCGGCGACGGATTCATCAATGAACCGGCCCTCGCGGAAGCGGTTGAGGCCGAATTCTGCGGTGAGCGGCGAGTAGCCCTTGGCGATCAGCTCGGCCATGCCCCAGCCGGAGCCAGGGATCGCCTTGAAGCCGCCGGTGCCCCAGCCGCAGTTGATGAAGCAGCCGTCGAGCGGCGTTTTCGACAGGATGGGCGAGCGGTCGCCGGTCATGTCGACGATCCCGCCCCACCAGCGCAGCATTTTGAGGCGCGAGATCATCGGGAAGGTCTCGATCAGGGCGCGGACGGTTTCCTCGACATGGTGGAACGACCCGCGCTGGGTGTAATTGTTGTAGCCGTCAGCACCGCCGCCAATGACCATTTCGCCCTTGTCGGATTGCGACATGTAGCCGTGCACGGTGTTGGCCATCACGACCACATCCATGCAGGGCTTGATCGGCTCGGACACCAGCGCCTGGAGAGCCACGGATTCGATGGGCAGACGGAAGCCCGCCATTTCGGCCAGTACGCCGGAGTGACCGGCGACGACAATGCCAAGCTTGTCGCAGTCGATCTCGCCCTTGGTGGTGGTGACACCTTTGACCTTGCCACCCTCCTGACGGATCGCGGTGACTTCACATTGCTGGATGATGTCCATCCCCATGTCAGAACAGGCGCGAGCATAGCCCCAGGCCACGGCGTCATGGCGCGCGGTGCCGCCGCGCGGCTGCCAGAGCGCGCCGAGGACCGGGTAGCGCGGACCTTTGAGTTCGATGATCGGGCACAGTTCCTTCACACGGGCTGGGCTGATGAACTGGGTCTCGACACCTTGCAGGTTGTTGGCGTGCGCGGTGCGTTTGTAACCGCGGATCTCGTGTTCGGTCTGGGCGAGCATCATCACGCCACGGGGGCTGAACATGATGTTGTAGTTCAGATCCTGTGACAGCGTTTCATAGAGAGACCGCGCCTTTTCGTAGATCGCGGCAGAGGGATCCTGCAGGTAGTTCGAGCGGATGATCGTGGTGTTGCGGCCGGTGTTGCCGCCGCCCAGCCAGCCCTTTTCGATTACGGCGACGTTCTTGATGCCGAAATTCTTGCCGAGGTAATAGGCGGTGGCGAGGCCGTGCCCCCCTGCCCCAACGATGATCACATCGTATTTCTTCTTTGGCTCGGGCTTGCGCCAGGCCCGTTCCCATCCGGTGTGGTAGCGGAGGGCTTCACGGGCAACGGCAAAGGCGGAATAGCGTTTCATGGGGCGCGACTCGAAGCTTGGGTGATTTGACGGATATGTGGACCGAACGGGGCGGCAAGCGGATACTCACAGCGCCCTTTTGACGTGATTTTGCGACATGGCGCTTTGTCACGGGGTTTTGCCCTTTTTTCAAGCGGCTTGCGGCTATACATGACGGTGAAACAGCTTGTGGATTTTGCAAACGATGACGTTTTTCTGGATCGCGACCGCTCTTCTTGCCATCGGCATGGCCGGCCTTTTGGCGTTGGCCCTGTTGCGGGGTCAGCGGCACACCGGTCCGGCAGAGGCGTTTGACCTGCAGGTCTACCGCGACCAATTGACCGAGGTGGACCGCGATCTGGCCCGTGGGGTGATTTCCGACGAGGATGCAGAGCGTCTGAGGACCGAGATTTCGCGTCGCATTCTCGTGGCGGATGCCAAGACGCAGTTGACCGGAGACGCCGGAGCGCAGCCGCGCTCATTGGGTCTGGTGGTCGCGGCGGTGATTGCGGCCACGCTCGTCGGTGGAAGCTACTGGCTTTATGCGCAAATCGGCGCTCCGGGCTATGGCGATCTGGGACTTGCCTCGCGGATGGAGATAGCCGAACTGGCGCGCCAGAACCGCCCGTCCCAGCAAGAGGCGGAGGGTCAGCTCCCGGCGACGGATGCAACCGAGATACAGCCGGAATATGCGGCACTGGTTCAGCGCCTGCGCAGCGCCGTTGCAGAGCGACCGGGCGATCTTCAGGGGCATGTGCTCTTGGCGCGGTCTGAGGCGGCGATGGGCAATTACGTGGCCGCCTACACCGCGCAGCAGCAGGTTTTGTCGATCAAGGGTGATGCGGCCACCAGCAAGGATTATGCAGACCTTGCGGACATGATGGTCTTGGCTGCCGGAGGCTACGTGTCGCCCGAGGCCGAGCGCGTGCTTGAAGCTGCCCTGACGCGTGAGCCGGATAATGGAGTGTCGCTTTATTACATGGGTTTGATGATGGCGCAGACCGGACGGCCCGATGTCGCGTTCCGGCTATGGGACCGGCTGCTGCGGCAAAGCCCGGCGGACTCGGCGTGGCTGCCCCCGATCCTGTCGCAGATCGAGGAAATGGCCTTCCGCGCCGGGATTTCCGATTACCAGGTGCCTACGATTGCCGGACTGCCCGGACCCAGCGCCGACGATGTCGAAGCCGCAGGCGAGATGAGCGCCGAGGACCGTCAGGAGATGATCCGCGGCATGGTCGCGCGCCTGTCGGACCGGCTGGCAACAGAAGGCGGCACACCAGAGGAATGGGCACGGCTGATCTCCTCATTGGGTGTTCTGGGTGACGAGGCGCAGGCGATTGCCGTCTGGAATAACGCACAGGAAGTCTTTGCCGACAATCCTGACGCGCTTGAGGTCGTGCGCGAGGGTGCACGCGCCGCCGGACTGGTGCTGTAAGCCCTTGATTTACGAGGACATCTCTGAATTCGCCTCTGTGCTGCCGCCGATGCGGGCGATTGCGGGTCTGGATCTTGGCACCAAGACCATCGGGGTGGCCGTGTCCGACGGGATGCGCAGCGTGGCGACACCACTCGAGACCGTCAAACGCAAGAAGTTCGGATTGGACGCTGAAGCGCTGCTGACGATTCTTGCCAAGCGCGACATCGCCGGGCTGGTGCTTGGTCTACCGCGCAACATGGATGGCTCAGAAGGCCCGCGCTGCCAGTCCACACGGGCCTTTGCGCGGAATTTCGCGGCGCTCTGGGACCGTCCGATCACTTTTTGGGACGAGCGCTTGTCGACAGTTGCGGCAGAAAGAGCACTGCTGGAGGCGGATACGTCACGAAAGCGTCGCGCAGAGGTGATCGACCACGTGGCCGCAAGCTATATCCTGCAAGGGGCGCTGGACCGGTTGCGCCATATTCAGTCGCACGCATGAAGGAAGCCGCACCGATGAAAGACGACATCTGGAGCCGTGACGAGATCGAAAGCCCCTGCGTGAAGATCTGCGTGGTGCATCCGGAAAGCCGTCTTTGCACAGGATGTCTGCGCACCATCGACGAGATCGGCGCATGGTCGCGGATGTCGCCCGAGGCCCGCCGCACGGTCATGGCGGAACTGCCGTCGCGCGCGGGGCAACTGACCAAGCGCCGCGGCGGACGCGCGGCCCGGTTGCTGCGCTGACCTACCCTGTTCGGCAATTTTCGAACGCAGACAAAAAACCGGGGCCATTGGCCCCGGAGGTTCTTTTGATCGTCGACGTAAATCTCGTCTTCAGTCCAGTTCGAGCACACAGGTGCAGAATTGTTTCGCCTTCCAATGGGCCTTTTTGCTGACCTGAACATTGTAAAGGATCTGGTAGGTGTGATCCTCTTTCTCGAGACAGCAGGCCGTCACTTCGACATCCTTGGGCGCCGTGGCGCAGAAATTGCGGCCAAGGTAATACATGTCAGGCTGCACATCCGCCGTGAACATGGCGCGGCGGTGACCGTTTTCATCGGTGACGCATTTCACCTTCGGACACGACACCGGCGCCGGTTTCGGAACGGCCTTGACCGGACGCGGTTTATCATCCGGGTCTTCCGGACTCTGCGGCGTCCCGTTCGGTGGCGTTGACGGTGGCGTCGACGGACGCTCGAAGGTCGGCTTGTCGTAGGTCGGCGGCTCTGGTGGCACATCGCGCGCGAACGCGGGAGACGCGATCAGGGCGAATATCAACAGGGCAAGTCTCATCTCTTTTCCCTTCGGGTACCGCTTACTCTGCGGCTATGCTTATCATGTTCCTGCGCCATTGAAAAATCACAGTTTTTGGCGCGGCATAAGGTTCAGGAAACTCAGACTGTGGGTTGCGCGATCGAAGAGCTTTCCACAACGAGGATTTGGTCAAGTGAGACCGGTCCCGCACCTGCAGAGACCACGACAACCGTCTGACCATTGAACTGGACCACACTGTCGCCTGTCACCCCGTCGGTTTCAATTGTAACCGATCCTGATGCAGAGGCGCCGACGGGTACCGATACAATCACCACTTCATCTGAATCGAAGTCGATGATTTCAGGAGCGTTGTTCGGGTCAACCCAAGTGCCGGTATAGAAGACGTCGTCGCCACCTTCACCAAAGGCGGTGTCGCCACTGCCCATCTGGATATCGTCATTGCCCTCGCCGCCCAACAGAACGTCAGGATCGTCAAGATCGCGCGCACTCACGATCGCATCGTCATTCCCATCCCAGATGCCAAAGAGTTGGTCGTCACCGGGGCCGCCGTCCAGCGTGTCGGAACCCGCGCCGCCGATCAGCGAATCGTCACCATCCCCGTCGACAAGACTGTCGTTCCCGGCATTGCCAAACAAGGTGTCGCTGCCGGGTCCACCGAACATGGTGTCATTGCCATCGCCGCCGGACAGCACGTCATTGTCCTCCTGCCCGTTGAGAAGATCGTTTCCGGCATCCCCGAAGAGCGAGTCATTGCCAAGCCCGCCAGCGATGATGTCATTGCCTGAACCACCGGCAGCAAGGTCATCACCCGAATTGCCTTCGACCGAGTCATTGCCTTCGCTGCCAAACACCTGATCATCGCCACCGCCGCCAAAAACGCTGTCGTCGCCAATTTGACCGTCTAGGATATTGTCGCTGGAGTTCCCGGTGATCTGATCATCACCTCCGCCGCCGACGACGGTCTCCGCTCCTGCGGTCGCTGTGATGCTGTCGCCACCCTCGGTGCCAAAGGCCACACCGTCGGATGTGACAATGCCGTCCGGATCGGAGCCACCGCCACCAGTTCCACCAGTGTCCGTGCCGCCAGTGTCCGTATCGCCCGAGCCAGTGCCGCCGGATCCATCCGTTGCGCCATCCGTATCGTCGTCATCGTCGCCCGAATCCACGAAAAGGCCTGCTGTCAGGCCAATGAGCGTGAGGGCCAAAAGTGCTGCGTATTCCATTGAACGTTAATCCCAAGATTACCGATTGGCGTTCAACTTACGCCCGGCCTAACCTGTCCCCATAATAAAATCGACAATTTGAACGAGATTGTTAGGAAACTCGCAACAGTTTCGACCGCGACCTGCGTATTGTCGCGGCAACCTCTTTTGAATGTGGCAACGCCTTATTTTTGCCTTATCCAGTCATGCCCTGATTCACGTGATTCAGGACGCAAATATGCGACCATTCGCCCGTCACGAGACGCAACTGAACCCTGCTGCCAAGGCGCGACGCCGTGCAACAGAAACGGGTTGAGTAAAACCGCCTCTCCCGGACGTGTAAAGAGCGGAATCCGTCGGCATGTCTCGAAAACGCGCTTTCGGGCCGTCTGGTAGACGTCCGTTATGTCGATGTACGGCCAGTCTGCTTCTGGCAAATGGCCCAAGGCCTCGATCATGCAGCTTTGAAGGATGAGATGGCTGCCCTCCCAGACCACGAGAGGGCTGGCTCCCGGCGAGGTCTCGGTGAGCGCCAGGCCGAGAATCCAATCATGCCTCTCGCGTAGATACCGCCGCTTTGGTTCTCCGTCGGCGATCAGACCATCCATGTGGGCAGCATCGCGCTTCAGGCGATATCCGAATGCCGCCTGCTTTTCGCCGGCGCGCGGTTGGGGATACCCCGGATAGATGATCGAAAGCTGCGCTGGATGCAGGTCATCTCTTGCCCCGATCCGGTCTTTGGCCGGCCCCGCGAGCGGAACTCCAGAGACAGAGCCGTTGGGACTCGATGGCAATGCATCGACACCGACAAACCAGGTGCCCTGGCATTGCAGCCATTTCGAGATCATCTCCGGATCCCGCGCGACCTTCTGAGCAACCACATGTGCCGCTTGCGCCCAGCGAAAGGTATCCGTGTGCCACCCGAAACGCACAAAGCCGCAATCCGGCCAATCCCTCAGCATCTTCAGCCCGTCATCGCGTCCGGCTGGCGCATCTGCTCCAGCGCCTCGTCAAGAAGCGCAACACCGGCACCCGGCCGGTTGGCCTTTTCTGACAACACCCGCCGCCATGTGCGCGCGCCCGGCTGCCCTGCAAAGAGCCCCAGCATATGGCGTGTGATCTGATGCAACTTGCCACCCTCATCCAGATGCATTTCGATGTAGGGACGCATCGCGTCAATAACATCTTCCCGCGACCTGCATATCGGCTGAACTCCAAACAGCCGCGCATCGACCTCGGACAGAATATCCCAGGGACGATGGTAGGCTGCGCGCCCAATCATCGCACCGTGCAAACCACGTGCAATCAGCGCCTCGGCAGCATCCAGGGTTTCGATACCACCATTGATCGACATCGGCATATCCGGAAAGCGGGCTGCCATGCGAAAGACAAGCTCGTAGTCCAGAGGCGGGATGTCCCGGTTCTCTTTAGGGGACAATCCTTGCAACCACGCTTTACGCGCGTGGATGATGAGGTAGTCGCAGCCGGCATCTGCAATCCGTTGTATGAAATCGGGCAGCACTGTTTCCGGGTCCTGATCATCAACCCCGATGCGGCACTTCACCGTAACCGGCACCGCAACAACGGCTTTCATGGCCGCGACGCAATCCGCCACCAGCGCTGGCGTCTTCATCAACACGGCCCCGAATGTGCCCGACTGAACCCGGTCAGACGGGCAACCAACATTGAGGTTGATTTCATCATACCCGGCCTCAGCCCCCATCCGCGCCGCCTCAGCCAATTCGCTCGGGTCCGAACCGCCGAGCTGCAGCGCCACCGGATGCTCCTCGCGACTGTGGTCAAGCAGATGCACCGCCCCCCCACGCACCAGCGCCGGGGCCGTGACCATCTCGGTATACAGCAGCGCCTGCCGACTGATTTGCCGATGGAAGAACCGACAATGACGATCGGTCCAATCCATCATGGGGGCGATGGCAAAAACCGGTATATTGAAATTATTGGAATTTTTATTTTTATCAGCCATTTATCGCTCAATCTTCAAGCCTGTTCCTGTCTCATTTGTTGTAAATCGCGCCCATTTCGGGTAGAATTTACAACAAATGGGCACCTCGATTTTTGACTGTTTTTGGGGCCATGCAGCGCTTCTCATGGCGTGATTCAAGCTGGAGGCCGTCATCTGTCGGCCCGGTATGCCCGGACGTTCGCGGCTCTGCTCCCATGACGCTCTGTCTTTCGACCTTT
>NZ_JAEPMO010000039.1 GCF_017643905.1 Marivita sp. | reverse complement strand
TCCAGCGAAAACTCATAGAACAGCGCCGCCTGTGCTTCCTGCCTCGGTCCCATCATCGCCGGTTCTCCCCCTCGATTTCAGGAATTGAATCAGCAGTTCAGACTTCGATCAAGGAAGAGTTTTTCAACAAAATACGCCGAAACCGACACTCCGGAACCACGGGCCCAACCACAAACCTCGACAAAAAAACGCCCGGGGACCCCCCGGGCGTTGTCTGTCTCTCGCAGGCCCGGCCATGGCCGGGAATGTCCGAACTCAGTTCGGGATGTCGCCGGTGATGCCTTCGATATAGAAGTTCATGCCGAGCAGGGTGCCGTCGTCTGCGGTCTCGCCTTCAGCCAGCCATGCGCTGCCGTCCTGCTTGTTCATCGGGCCGGTGAACGGGTGGTATTCGCCTGCGGTAATGGCGTCGATCATGGCTTGTGCCTCGGCCTTCACGTCTTCCGGGATGGCGTCGTTCATGGTGCCGATGACGACTTCGCCTTCCGGCATGCCCGCCCAGCTGTCGATCTGCTCGTAGGTGCCGTCCATCAGCTGACCGACGCGCTTGACATAGTAGGGTGACCATTCGTCGATGATCGACGCGATGCGTGGCCCCGGTGTGCCGTCGTCATTGGTGGTGAACGCCGCCATGTCGGACGCCTGACCAAAGCCCCATGCCTTGCCGCCTTCCTTGGCGATCTCGGCCAGCGGTGCGGTGGAGTCGGTGTGGGCGGTGATCACGTCGACGCCCTGATCGAGCATGGCGCGCGCCGCATCCGCCTCTTTCGCAGGGTCGAACCATGTGTAGGCCCAGGTCACGACGAGTTCCACATCGGGGTTCGCCAGCTTGGCGTGGTGGTAGTAGCTGTTGATGCCCATGATCACTTCGGGGATCGGGAAGGAGGCGATGTATCCGATCTTGTTGGTCTGGGTCATCTTGCCCGCGATGTGGCCCACAACCGCACGGCCTTCGTAGAAGCGCGCGTTATAGGTGGATACGTTCGGATGTTCGCGCTTGTAGCCGGTGGCATGTTCGAACTTCACGTCAGGGAACTTGGCCGCGACATTGTTGGTCGGGTCCATGTAGCCAAAGGATGTGGTGAAGATGATGTTGCAGCCCGACAGCGCCATCTGGGTGATGACACGCTCGGCATCGGCACCTTCCGGCACGCTTTCCTGCCACGCGATCTCGACCTTGTCGCCATAGGCTTCCTTGACGGCCAGAGCGCCCTGATGATGCTGGTAGGTCCAGCCACCGTCGCCGATGGGGCCGACATAGACGAAACAGGCCTTGGTCACGTCCTGCGCCATGGCAGGTGCGCCGAAGGCCAGCGTCAGGCCCGCCGCTGCGGTGGCAAGTAGGGTTCTGCGGATCATAGATAGTCTCCCGGTTGGTGGGGCGTTGTCCGCCCCGTTTGAGTGGATGCGCCCGGTTGTGTCATCGGGTCGCGTGGAAGGTCTGCCCAAGGTTCGCGGGGGCGTTGTGACTGCCCCGCGAGCGGTTGGACGAGATCAAAACAAGCACAAGGATCGTTATCAGATAGGGCGACATGGACAAGTATTGCACCCCCCATGTCATCCCGGCGGCTTGCAGATTGAGTTGCAGCACGGTGATGCCGCCGAAAAGATAGGCGCCGACCAGAACGCGGCCCGCGCGCCAACTGGCAAAGACCACGATGGCCAGCGCGATCCAGCCCGCACCGGCGGTCATGCCTTCGGTCCATTGCGGCACGCGCACAAGGCTGAGATAGGCGCCGCCCAAGCCGGCGCAGGCCCCGCCGAACATGATGGCGAGCATCCGCACCCGGATGACCTTGTAGCCCAAGGCATGTGCGCTTTCGTGGCTTTCGCCCACCGCGCGCAGGATCAGCCCGGCATGGGTGTGTTTGAGGAAGGCCCAGACGGCGACCACGATACCTAGGCTGAGATAGACCATGATGTCATGGCTGAAGAGCATCCGCCCGACCACGGGTAGATCGCTCAGGATGGGGATGTCGAGTTTCGGCAGTGTGACGGTCTTCTGCCCCTCATAGGGTTTGCCCAACAGCGAGGACAGCCCAAGCCCCACAAGCGTCAGGCCCAGCCCGGTGGCGACCTGATTTGACAGGAAAATCTGCGTCAGCACGCCGAACGCCACGGAGAGGGCGGCGCCTGCGACGGCGGCCGTGGCAAACCCCAGAAGCGGCGATCCCGAGTTGATGGCAACGATAAAGCCGATCACCGCTCCGGTGATCATCATGCCCTCGACGCCAAGGTTCAGAACGCCGGACTTTTCGACCACCATTTCCCCGATGGCGGCCAGCAGGATCGGAGTGGCCGAGATCATGATCGAAGCGACCAAGAGGACGGGGTTGATGTTGCTCAGATCCATCAGGCCACCTCCGCCGCGCCGAACCGGACGCGATAATTGGTCAGAACATCCACGCCCAAGAGGAAGAACAGCAGCATCCCCTGAAACAGCTGGATCGATGCGCCGGGCACGCCCAGCATCAACTGCGCCAGCTCGCCGCCGATGTAGGTCAGCGCCATCAGCAACCCCGCCAGAAGGATGCCCACCGGATGCAAGCGGCCAAGGAAGGCCACGATGATCGCGGTGAAGCCATAGCCGGACCCGAAGTCGATGCTGATCTGGCCTGCGGGTCCGGTGACCTCGAACAGCCCGGCCATCCCGGCCAAAGCGCCCGCCAGACCAAGGCAGAACAGGATCGTGCGGGCAGGCGACACGCCCGAGAATTTCGCGGCACGCGGGGCCTCGCCGGTCAGGCGAATGTTGTAGCCTTGGATGTGCCGCGTCAGCAGAACATAGGCGAAGATCACTGCGATGAAGGCTGTCAGAACGCCCAGGTGCATGCCCGTATTGGGGATCAGTTCGAGGTTTTGGGACGACGACCATTGCGACAGGTTGCGCGAACCGGGAAAGCCCATGCCTTCGGGATTGCGCAAGAGGCCGGACGAGACCGAGGCCAGCAGGTTCTCCGCCACATAGACCAGCATCAGCGAGACAAGGATCTCGTTGGTGCCGAACTTCACCTTCAAAAGCGCCGGGATCATGGCCCAGGCCCAGCCGCCCAGGGCGCCCGCCACCACCATCAAGGGCAGGATCAGCGCCGACTCCATCGGGTAGAGCGCCAACCCGGCCCCCGCCCCGCAGATTGCGCCGATGATATATTGCCCCTCCGCTCCGATGTTCCAGATGCCCGCCCGGAACCCGATGGAAAGTCCAATGGCGATCAGGATCAGCGGCCCCGCTTTGACCAGCAATTGCGGGCGCGAAAACCCTGCGAATTGCGGATGGAACAGCGGATCCCAGAAAATCGTCCGGATCGCCTCGACCGGCGAGGTGCCGATCAGGCCGAACATGATGCCGCCGAAGATCATGGTCAGAACCACGGCAAGGATCGGCGTCGCCACTGTCCAAGCTTTCGACGGCTGCGGGCGTTTTTCAAGCCGGATCACAGGCCACCCTCCCGTGCCAAATTCTGGCTGTTGTCGGAATGTGCATATTTGGAATAAGAAGAAGCAGGGGAGGCTGCGCCGAGTCCAGGCTTCTTCTTTTCATAAATATGCATGTGATCGGTCGCCTCCATAGACGTGTCTCGGGCAAGGGCGTCACTCCGCAACATGGGCCACCTCCATGTCATGCGCGCCGCCCATCATCAGGCCGATCTCGTCAATGCTGAGATCCGCCACCGGTTTGAGAGCCGACAGGCGGCCTTCATTCAGAGCGCCGAAACGGTCCGCGATCTCAAGAAGCTCGTCCAGATCCTGACTGACCACAAGGATCGCAGCCCCTTTGGAGGCCAGATCGAGCAACGCCTGCCGGATCGCGGCAGCGGCTGCAGCATCGACACCCCATGTGGGCTGGTTGACCACAAGAATGTCCGGGTTCTGCGCCACCTCGCGCCCGATGACGAATTTCTGCAGGTTTCCACCCGACAGCGCCCGCGCCGCCACATGGGTGCCAGGTGTGCGCACATCGAAGCGTTTGATCACGTCCTGCGCAAACCCATCTGCGCGTTTCCAGTTTATGAAGCCCTTGTTCACCAGCCGTTGCCGCCGCCCTGCCGTCAAAACCGCGTTTTCCGTCAGGCTCATATTGGGGGCTGCTGCATGGCCCAACCGTTCCTCGGGCGCGGTCAGAAACCCTGCCGCGCGTCTGTCCACGGGGCCATCACGGCTGACATCCGCGCCCTTGACCCAGATCGTGCCGCGTTTGGTGATGCGTTCGCCCGACAGCGCCAACAGCAATTCGTCCTGACCATTGCCAGCGACACCGCCAAAGCCCAGCACTTCCCCCGACCGCAGTTCAAAGCTGATGCCGCGCAAGGGCGTACCGAAGGCACCGGGGGCGGGCATGGTCAGGTTGTCCACCCGCAAAAGCACTTCGCCCGGTGTGGTGTGTTTCGCGGCGGGAGAGGCAAAGCTCGACCCGATCATCATTTCCGCCATCGCGCGCGCGGTGGTCTCGGACGGTGTGCAGGTGGCGACCTTCTTGCCCAACCGCAGGATCGTCGCGTGATCGCAGAGCGCGCGGATCTCTTCCAGCTTGTGGCTGATGTAGAGGATCGCCGTGCCTTCGGATTTCAGCTTGCGCAGGGTCTCGAACAGGATCTCCACCTCCTGCGGCGTCAGCACCGATGTCGGCTCGTCCATGATCAGCAGCTTGGGATCCTGCAACAGGCAGCGAATGATCTCCACCCGTTGCCGCTCGCCGGCCGACAGCGTACCGACGGTGCGGGACGGATCAAGCGGCAGGCCATAGGTCTCGGACACCTCGCGGATCTGCCGGGCCAGATCGCGCGGCTTTGGCGGGTTCTCCATCCCCAGAGCCACGTTCTCGGCCACATCCAGCGCGTCGAAGAGCGAGAAATGCTGGAACACCATCGCCACCCCGGCCTGACGCGCGGCGCTGGGTTCGGACGGCGTGTAGGGCTTGCCGCGCAGGGTCATGCTGCCGCGGTCCGGCTTCACAAGCCCGTAGATCATCTTGACCAGCGTCGACTTGCCCGCGCCATTCTCGCCGAGCAATGCGTGGATTTCGCCCTCGCGAATGTCGAAGGACACGTCGTCATTCGCGACGACACCGGGATAGGCTTTGGTCAGGCCGTCGAGGCGAAGGAGGTCGTCGGGCAAATGGCACCTGATGTGATTGTTGAAAGGCTCAATAGCTGTGCTGCAACACCAACAGCAATCGCCTGAGGGTGCTTGCCAAGGGATTTTTGCCCAATCGGGCAGCAAATGCGAGATATTTGGGCGTCGCTGTGCCCCATCTTGCGAAGTCTTGACGTGAAGCGGGCCCATTTCGTGTCGGACCCGATCAGCCCGGCAAACCCGAACCCCTGGCGCAGCAGCGCATCACACAGGCTCAGGTCGAGCGCATGGGAATAGGTCAGGACCAGATGCGCGGCGTTCTCCGGCGCATGTGTCACTACGCGCAAGGGATCGCTGGCAGGAAGGGCGTTTACACGCTCCGGGATAGCATCGGGAAAGCGGTTCGGCGCAGTATCGACCCATGTGATCTCGATCTCGGGGATCGGGTGCAACACGTCCACGAGTGCCCGGCCAACATGGCCCGCGCCCCAAATCCAGAGCGGTGTCGTCGACTGTGCCACAGGTTCGACAAACCAGCCCTGCACCATCCGCGGCCGAAGGTCCACGCCCTGATTGCGCGCACAGGTGGTCAGGCGTTTGACCGCCAAAGGCATCTCGCCCGGCCCCCGCGCGATCACGGTTTCGCCGTCCAAGTCGGCTAGCCGGTTTGCGTCAAAGACTTCGGTGAGCAACATGACTGCCCCACCGCAACACTGACCCAGCTCCGGCCCCAGCGGATGACGGCTGAACCCCTCGCGGGCGAAGGCCTGTTGCGCGGCCTGATACTCCAACGCGCCGCCGCCGATGGTGCCCGATTGCCCGCCGTTCCAGACCAGCATCGCCGCCCCCACCTCGCGCGGGGAGGAGCCCTGCACCTCGGCGATCACCACGCGGGCAACCCGGCCATGTGCCGCAACGGCAACGCGTAAAGCATTGAGATCAAACGCCATCGCGCACTCTCTCGATGGCAGTCAGCACCCGTTCGGGCGTAGCGGGCGCGTCCAGCGCCGGGTAGCCGTCACCGCAGGATGCCACCGCATCAGACAGGGCCAGAAACACCGACATGCCCAGCATGAAGGGCGGCTCGCCCACCGCCTTGGAGCGGTAGATCGTGTCCTCCCGGTTGCGCCCGTCCCAGAGCGCGACGTTGAACACGTCCGGGCGATCCGAACAGGCGGGGATCTTGTAGGTGGATGGTGCATGCGTGCGCAAACGACCGGACGGATCCCAGACCAGTTCCTCGGTCGTGAGCCAGCCCGCGCCCTGCACGAACCCGCCTTCCACCTGCCCGATGTCCAGCGCGGGGTTCAGCGACGATCCGGCATCGTGCAGAATGTCGCTGCGCAGGATGCGGTACTCGCCGGTCAGCGTGTCCACCGCCACTTCGCTGAGTGCCGCACCATAGGCGAAATAGAAGAAGGGCCGCCCCTGACCCTTGATCCGGTCCCAACTCAGCTTCGGCGTGCGGTAGAACCCCGTGGCCGACAGGCTCACCCGCGCCTCATAGGTCATCTGCGCGACCTTGGCGAAGCTGTAGCTCTCGCCCTGAACGCGCACCTGACCATCCGCAAACACCACATCCCGCGCGTCGCATTGATGCAGGCTCGCCAGATGGTTCGCCATGCGGTCGCGGATCGTGTCACAGGCCGCCTTGACCGCCATCCCGTTCAGATCCGACCCCGAAGAGGCCGCCGTGGCCGAGGTGTTGGGCACCTTGCCGGTATCCGTCGCGGTGATCTTCACCATCTCCAGCGGCACGCCAAACCGGTCAGCGGCCACCTGCGCCACCTTCTGGAACAGCCCCTGTCCCATCTCGGTGCCGCCATGGTTCATGTGGATGGAGCCGTCCTGATACACATGCACCAGCGCGCCCGCCTGATTGAGATGGGTCAGCGTGAAGGAAATCCCGAACTTAACCGGCGAAAAGGCGAGACCCTTCTTGATGACGGCATTGCCCGCGTTCCACTTCGCCACCGCAGCACGCCGCGCCTCGTAATCCGCGCCGTCCAGCAACCGATCCGTCATGTCGTGCAGAATGAAATCCTCGACCACCTGCCCATAGGGCGTGGTCTGCTCGGCAACCGCTGCCGCAGCACCCGTGTTCTCCGCCAGTTCCTCGGACCCGCGCGAGGCGATGTCCTGCTCCTTCATCTTGCCGGATAAACTCCGGGGGGGCGCCGAAGGCGCGGGGGGCTGGCCCCCCTCGACCTCTGCCGCATAGTAATTCGCCCGACGCACCGCGACCGGGTCGAGCCCCAAGTCATGGGCGATATGATCCATCACCCGCTCGATGCCCAGCATCCCCTGCGGTCCGCCAAAGCCCCGGAACGCCGTTGCACTCTGGGTGTTGGTTTTCAAACGATGGCTTTCGATCCGCACATGGGTCAGGTGATAGGCGTTGTCGGCGTGCAGCATGGCGCGGTCGGCGACGGGTAGGGACAGGTCCTGCGCCCAGCCGCAGCGGGTGTACTGCTCGAACTCCACGCCCGAGATCACGCCTTGATCATCAAAACCCACACGATAGGCGATGCGGAAATCGTGCCGCTTTCCGGTGATCATGAAATCATCGTCTCGGTCATAGCGCATCTTGGCCGGACGCCCGGTCGCCGAGGCAACCACGGCACAGGCGATTGCGAGCGCGTTCCCCTGGCTTTCCTTGCCGCCGAAGCCGCCACCCATGCGCCGTGTCTCCACCCGCACCGCGTGCATCGGCAGGTGCAGGGCGTGGGCCACTTTGTGCTGAATCTCGGTCGGGTGCTGGGTCGAGGCATGCACCACCATGTCGCCGCCTTCCTGCGGCAGGGCCATGGCGGATTGGCCTTCAAGGTAGAAATGCTCCTGCCCACCCATCTCGATGACGCCGCTGATCTGGCGCGGCGCGGTGTCGATGGCCTCACCCGCATCGCCCTTTTCCCAGATGCGCGGGCCGTCCTCGAAGCGGCTGTCGGCGGCCAGCGCCTCGTCGATGGTCAGGATCGCGTCGCGTTCGGCATAGCTGATCTGCCCGAGGCGCGCCGCCTTGCGGGCGGCGAGGTGGCTGGTGGCGGCGACCAGAAAGATCGGCTGGCCAAGGTAGTGGATCGTCGCGCCCGACAGCATCGGCTCGTCATGGGCCGAGGGTGAACAATCGCAGTCGCTGGGCAGGTCCTTGGCTTCCCAGACACCCACCACGCCGGGCGCGGCACGCACTGCGTCGAGGTTGATCGCGGTGATCCGTCCGGCGGCGATACTGCTCAGGCCGAAGGCCAGATGCAGCGTGCCTTTGGGCGTCGGGATGTCATCCACATACCGCGCCTGTCCGGTCACATGCAGATGTGCCGCGTCGTGGGGAAGGGGTTTTGCGACTGTCATGCCGACACCTCCAGCACGTTCGACGCGATGCCCTGATCCTCGTGCCAGTAGCGCAGGAGCATGTTTTCCGCCGTCCGCAGCCGGTACTCGGCCGAGGCGCGCATGTCGGACAGAGGCGTGAAGTCCTCGGCCATCCTCGCCATCGCGGCGCGGATTGTGGCCTCGGACCACGGCTTGCCGGTCAGGGCGGCTTCGACCGCTTTCGCCCGTTTCGGCGTACCCGCCATGCCGCCAAAGGCGATGCGGGCGTCGGTGACCGTGCCATCCGACACGGTGATGTTGAACGCCCCGCAGACGGCGGAGATGTCCTGATCGAAGCGTTTTGAGAGCTTGTAGACCTTCAACCCCGGTGCCAAGCGCGGGATCGTGACGGCCTCGACAAATTCGCCCTTGGCGCGGTCCTGTTTGCCGTAGTCGATGAAGAACTCGTCCAGCGGCATATCGCGGCGATGGTCCCCCGCCCGCAGGTGCAGCGTGGCCCCCAGTGCGATCAGCGCGGGCGGGTTGTCCCCGATGGGTGAGCCATTGGCGATGTTGCCGCCGATGGTCGCCGCCGCCCGCACCTGGGTCGAGCCGTAGCGGCGGATCATTTCGGCGTAGGACGGGTGCAGGTCTTTGACGGCTTTCAAAACCCGATCCATCGTGACCCCGGCGCCGATGCGCAAGTGATCGTCGGTTTCCTCGATCTGCTGCAACTCGGTGCAGCGGTTGAGGAAGATCACGTCGTCCAGATCGCGCAGGGATTTGGTCACCCAGAGCCCTACATCCGTTGCACCCGCGATCAGTGTCGCATCAGGACGGGCGGCGTAGGCGGCAGCGAGCTCGTCCAGCGTTTCCGGGGCGGAGAGGCTGGGGGGCTGTCTGCCCCCCAGACCCCCTGAAAGGTATTTTTGAACCAGAGAAGCTGGGGGCGTGCCCTTGAGCCAATCGGGCGCGGGCTGATCGGTGGCCGCCTCCGCCGCGCGGATGATCGGGGCGTAGCCGGTGCAGCGGCAGAGGTTGCCCGCCAGCGCGTCGTCGTGGTTCTGGTCGCCATTGAGATGTGCGACCGCCATCGATACGACAAAACCCGGTGTGCAGAAGCCGCATTGTGATCCGTGATGGTCGATCATCGCTTGCTGCACTGGGTGCAGACTGCCGTCGGGGGCGCTGATGCCTTCGACCGTGCGCACCGCGCAGCCGTCAAGCTGGGGCAGGAAAAGGATGCAGGCGTTCAGCGCGCGTGCGCCGCGCGCATCGGTGACCATCACCGTGCAGGCCCCGCAATCGCCTTCGTTACAGCCTTCCTTGGTGCCGGTGAGGCCGCGCTCTTCGCGCAGCCAATCGAGCAGCGTTGCCGTGGGGGACACGTCTCGCAGCTCCACGCTCTCTCCGTTCAGAAGAAAGGTGATATCCATGTGAAAAACCTGCCGCCTTACCAATATGCCCCGTAATATGCGCCCTCGATGCGGCGTAGAGAACGCGCGGGGTTATCCCTGTTGTCAGATGAGGCTAGGCAAGCGTGGCGCGGTTTGGCAAGAGATTTTGTGCCTGTTTGGTGTTCATTGCGGTGCCAGTGCCTGATTCACAGGCGTTGAACGAGAGCGGCCAACTGCTCAAACGTGGTGCCCCAGCCGTCGAAAAAGCCCATTTTTTCGTGTTCGTCGCGCTTGGCCGAATCGGAATGCATGACATGCGCGTGATAAAGCGTGCCGCCGTCCTGCGGGATCAGGCGCACGTCTGCGGTCATGAACGCCGGAGTCGGCGCGGGACGGAACCCGGGTAGGACACCGTCGGTAAAGACCAGCCGGGAGAACCGGTCCGCGACCAGAAAACAGCCGTCATTCTCCATCAGTGTGCCGTCCGGCAATTTCATCACGTTGAAGGCCCGGCCACCCGGGCGCAGATCGTTTTCGACCTCCGTCACTTCGACCGGGGGTGGCACGAACCATTGTTTGAACAGTTCCGGCTCTTCCCAGCAGCGCCAGATGGTTTCCGGGCTGGCCTTCATCAGCCGTTCAATCTGAAGGTCGGTATCGGGGTTGAAGTTCATGTCAGGTCTCCTGAGCGGATAAGGCTGTCCAGACGGTCGAGGCCGCTGGTCCAGCCGGTATGGAAATCGGCCTGCATGTCCTCGCCGGTCATTGATGCCACGGCGACATCGACGGTTAGGGTCGTTGCGGGGCCGTCTGCCTCCAGCACATAGGTGACCAGCGAGACACCGAACCGTTGTCCCCCTGCGATGACCGTTTCGGTGAAACAGGCGCGGGTGGGGGTGTCGATGTGATACCAATGGGTGTCTACGGTAAACTCGGGATTGTCCGCAGGCCCGCAGCGGTGGCGTTCCTGTCCGCCTTCGCGCAGGTCGGTGGTGTCCAGCACCAGAACGGCGTCATCCGACGGCGCGCCCCAGATCTCGCGTGACCTGGCGTCGGTCAGAAGGTGCCAGAGCCGGTCTTGGGACGCGGCGATTTTACGGGTTAGGCGGAACGTGGCGATGGGGGCGGTCATGCTTTGGGCCTTTCAAGAGCTTCGGCCAGTGCTTGCAAGCGGTCCAGACGGCCCTCCCACAGCTTGCGCTGTCGGGAGAGCCAGTCTTCGGCGGCGGCCATGGGGGCGGCTTCGATATGCAGGATTCGGGTGCGGCCGGTTTTCTTTGACCGGACCAGACCTGCCTGTTCGAGCTTTCCGAGATGTTTGAGGAAAGAGGGCAGCGCCATGTCATGCGGGCCGTGCAACTCGGACACGCTGGCGGGGCCGTCGAGCAGGCGTTCGATCACCGCCCGACGGGTCGGGTCGGCCATTGCTGAGAAAACGGAGTCGAGATGGTTAGCCATGTGGCTAGGTAATTTGGCCGACGAACCGCTGTCAAGCAAAACCTAGCCATTTGGCTAACCAATGAGCCGGAGTTCAAAAGGGCAGGAAACCGTCGCCGAGTTCATAGTCTTTGACCGCCAGCAATGGCTGGTCGCCATCGTAGGAAAACACGAACACATGCGCGAGATCCGAAGCGAGTGTCATGCGGCAGAAATTGGCATCGGCGTCGAAATCCGCCGGGCAGCCTTCGAGATCGACATGTTCAATGGTCGCTTCGAACACCGCATAGGTGAGCACGCCATTTGCGAGGTAGTTGGTGCCACCGTGATGGGTTTCGCCCGGTCCTGATGCGGCGGCGCTTGCGAGGGCGAGTGTTGCGAGAAGGGGTGCCACTGTCCTGTGCATAATTCTGATTCCTTTTGTCAGGTATTGTGCGTCTATTGCTGACTCTTTTTATCGGGATTGTAAAGTGGATTTCACGCCAAACCTACAGCTTGGGCTTTCCCCTGGATCACGGACTGCATATCGTAGGCGCATGGCTGATCCCCGATTCATTCATCTGCGCGTGCATTCCGAATATTCGCTGCTGGAAGGGGCGGTGCGGCTCAAGAAGCTGCCCGATCTCTGTGCAGCCAAAGGCATGCCAGCTGTTGCTTTGACCGACACCAACAACCTGTTTGCAGCGCTGGAGTTTTCGGTCGGTGCGGCGGGCGCGGGCATTCAGCCGATTATCGGCTGTCAGGTGGACCTCAGGGTCGCCGAACCCGCGCCGGGCGAACGGGCCAAGCCGCCTGCGCCCGTGGTTCTTCTTGCGCAGTCCGAGACCGGGTATGAGCATCTGATGAAGCTTAACACCTGTCTTTATCTGCGGCGGGACGGGGAGTTGCCCCATGTCACGCTCGACGAGTTGGCGCAGCATAGTGAGGGTGTGATCTGCTTGTCCGGTGGGCCGGACGGCGCGGTCGGGCGCATTCTGCAACAGGGCAATCGCGGTGCGGCCGAGTCGGTGATGCAGCGTTTGGCCGAGATCTTCGGCGACAGGCTTTATGTCGAGTTGCAGCGCCATCCCGGCGACAACGGCCTGCCTGAGAATGAGCGTCTGACCGAACGACCGTTTGTCGAGATGGCCTATACGATGAACCTGCCATTGGTGGCGACCAATGATGTCTATTTCCCGAAATCCGACATGTACGAAGCGCATGACGCGCTGATCTGTATCGCCGAGGGCGCTTATGTCGACCAGCAGGAACCGCGCCGCCGTCTGACACCGCAGCATTATTTCAAATCGCCGCAGGAAATGGTGACGCTGTTTGCCGACCTGCCGGAAGCGACCCAGAACACGGTGGAGATCGCCAAGCGCTGTGCGTTCATGGCCTACAGGCGCGATCCGATCCTGCCGAAATTCGCGGATGACGAGGTCGAGGAACTCAAGCGGCAGGCGCGGCAGGGGTTGAAGGACCGTCTTGCGGTGATCCCGCATGCGGCTTCGGTCGAGGAGTACGAGAAGCGGCTTGAGTTCGAGTTGGGCATCATCGAGGGCATGGGGTTTCCCGGCTATTTCCTGATCGTGGCCGACTTCATCAAATGGGCCAAAGATCACGACATTCCGGTAGGGCCGGGGCGGGGCTCGGGGGCGGGCTCTCTGGTGGCCTATGCGCTGACCATCACCGACCTTGACCCGCTGCGCTATCAGCTTCTGTTCGAACGCTTCCTCAACCCGGAACGTGTGTCGATGCCCGACTTCGACATCGACTTCTGCATGGATCGTCGCGAAGAGGTGATCCGTTACGTTCAGGACAAATACGGTGCCGACAAGGTGGGCCAGATCATCACCTTCGGTGCGCTTCTGTCGAAGGCAGCGGTGCGCGATGTGGGACGGGTGTTGCAGATGCCCTATGGGCAGGTCGACCGTCTGTCGAAGATGATCCCGGTCGAGGGCGTGAAACCCGTCAGCATCGAAAAGGCGCTGATAGATGAACCCCGCCTGCGTGAAATGGCGCGCGAGGAAGAGGTGGTGGACCGCCTTCTGACCTACGGCCAGCAGGTCGAGGGGCTGTTGCGCAACGCGTCGACCCACGCTGCGGGTGTTGTGATCGGGGACCGGCCGCTGGACGCGCTGGTGCCGCTCTATCAGGACCCGCGGTCTGACATGCCCGCGACCCAGTTCAACATGAAATGGGTCGAACAGGCGGGTCTCGTGAAGTTCGACTTTCTTGGCCTCAAGACCCTGACGGTGATTCAGTACGCGCTGGACATGATCTTCAAATCCGGGCGGCCGTTGCACATCGCCGCGGATGGCACGGAGCTTTACCAACCCGCGCCGGGGGCCGAGAACGACATCGGGCATATCCCGCTGGACGATGAGGCGACCTACAAGCTTTACGCCGCTGCGAAAACGGTCGCCGTGTTCCAGGTGGAAAGTTCGGGCATGATGGATGCCCTCAAGCGCATGAAGCCCACCTGTATCGAAGACATCGTCGCGCTTGTCGCACTCTACCGTCCCGGCCCGATGGAGAACATCCCGACCTATTGCGAGGTGAAGAACGGGCTGCGCGAACGGGAATCCGTCCATCCGCTGATCGACCATATCCTTGAGGAAACGCAGGGCATCATCGTCTATCAGGAACAGGTGATGCAGATCGCACAGGTCATGGCGGGGTACAGCCTTGGCGGTGCGGACCTGCTGCGCCGCGCGATGGGCAAGAAGATCAAAGAGGCGATGGACGCCGAACGCCCCAAATTCGAGAAGGGTGCGGCAGAGAATGGCGTCGAGGCCAAGAAAGCCTCGGAGGTGTTCGACCTTCTGGAAAAGTTCGCCAATTACGGCTTCAACAAATCCCACGCTGCCGCCTATGCGGTGGTGAGCTACCAGACGGCCTGGCTGAAGGCGAACCACCCGGTCGAATTCATGGCCGGTGTGATGAACTGCGATATTCACCTGACCGACAAGCTGGCCACCTATTTTGAAGAGGTGAAAAAGGGTCTTGGGCTGCCTTGGGTGCCGCCTTGCGTGAACCGGTCTCAGGCGATGTTCGACGTGCAGGACGGGGCGCTGGTCTATGCGCTGGGCGCGCTCAAGAATGTCGGTGTGGAGGCGATGAGGCTGATCACCGAGGCGCGGGGCGACAAGCCATTTGTCACGTTGTTCGATTTTGCCCGCCGCGTGGATCTGAAACGGGTCGGGAAACGCCCGCAGGAAATGTTGGCCCGATCCGGTGCGTTCGACCAGCTGGACCGCAATCGCCGCCGCGTGTTCGAGAGCCTTGATGCGCTGGTCGGTTATTCCGCGGCGATCCACGATCAACGTGCCTCGGCGCAGGTGTCGTTGTTTGGCGAAGCAGGCGATGACCTGCCGGAACCGCGCCTGTCGCCGGTGTCGGATTGGTTGCCTGCGGAACGTCTGTCGGAAGAGTTCAAAGCGGTGGGATTCTACCTCTCTGGTCACCCGCTTGATGACTACATGACGGCGCTCAAACGCAAGGGCGCGATGACGCTGGATGATGTGCTGGCGAAGGCGCAGAACGGGCCTTGCGTTGTCAAGATGGCGGGTGTCGTGGCCGGGCGGCAGGAACGGAAATCCGCACGCGGCAACCGTTTTGCCTTTGCCCAGCTCAGCGATCCGACGGGGGCCTATGAGGTCACGCTGTTCTCGGATACGTTGGAGGCCGCACGCGATCATCTGGAGACCGGATCGAAGGTGATGGTCACCTGCGAAGCGACGCTGGAATCCGATCAGCTCAAACTGCTCGGGCGATCTGTTGCTCCTGTCGATGTCGCGGTGGCGGATGCCGTGAGCATGGGGTTGCGCATTTTTGTCGATCAGCCCGATGTGGTCGCGCATGTGGCCTCTGTTCTGACCCGCGCGGCCGACCAATTGCCCAAGGCGGGGAAGGGGCCGATCCGCATCTGTTGTCTCAATGCGCCGGGCCTGCCCGGTGAGGTTGATGTGGCGCTGCCCCGTGAATTTCCCGTGACGCCGGAGATCAAAGGCGCGATCAAGTCGCTGGGCGGCGTTCTCGACGTCGAAGAACTTTGACCCGCCCGAAGCGGAATGTTGCCTGTGCCCTGCTGGACGGGGCGGGGCCGCCTCGCTAGGGTGCCGCATCGGAGTTTGGGGGGACTGATGATCCGACTTGTTGCGATCGTGATCGTGAGCGGCTTGCTGGCCGGATGCGCCAGTGACCCTTTGCGCGATGTGCCGCGCCTATCCGATACCGATGTCAGTGACAGTGAAATTCAGGCCGCACTGCGCGGTGAGCCTGACATCGTGTCCAAAGAGCCTGTCGCATCTGCCGAGCCAGAACGGCGTAGTCTTTTCGGACGTCTGTTCCGGGGCACCGCCGAGGACGCGCAATCGGTGGAACTCGTGGCCGAGGACAAGCCCGAAGCAGCGCCTGTAGTGTCAGAAGACGCAACCGAGCCGGAGCTCGCCGAAACGACCGAGCCTGCGAACGAACCTGCGCCAATCGCCACGGCCGCCGCACCGCGCAGAGGGCTTTTGGGTTTTCTGAGCCGCGCAGCGCAAGAGGCGCGGACCGAGGACGGTGTTCAGCTGGCCGCTGTGCCGCCCCAAACCCAAACCGACGCGACACCCGCTGCGCCCGCGCGAGGCCCGAACCCCGGCGCGCCGGATTACATGATCGTGCCGGCCGGAACCGTGCTGCCCTACGGGACGTTGGCGCGGGTCTGTGATGTCGCGACACGGGATCTGGGAACACGCGTCGAACGCTATCCGGAGTCAGGGTCGGTCTACGCGCTTTATGATTCGCAGCCGGGCACCATCACACCGCACACCTTCTACCTGACCGGGTTCGACGATGGTTGCGCGCGGCAGTTCACCGCGGCGCTTGCGCTTTTCGGCAGCCCCGAAACACATGAACAGCTCCGCTATGGCTTGCCGTCCAAGGTGCAGCCCTATTCATCGACCGATGCCGCCTATGAAACCCTGAAGTCGCAGGTGTGCCGTGTCGCAAAGAACAAACCCTGCGGGTCATCCATGTCTCGCCTCGCGCGCAACACCGCCTTTGTCAGCGTTTACGAGACTTTCGGATCGAACCCGGAATGGAAGACGATCCTTCTGCACGACGGTGAAGTCGTCGAAACCGACATCCGCGGCAACTGAGCCGCGCTAGTAATGCGGCGGGCGTTCATCGCCCAACACCACGCCACCCGTACCTTCGGCTTCGCGTTCAGCCTCGCGCATCATCAGCATTTCAACCCGTGCGGTCAGGCGGTCGATCTCCTTGGCCTGCGCGGCCACGGTGTCGGACAGGTCGTCGGTGATGCGCAACAGGTGCGCAATGCGTTCTTCAAGGGTGGTGATATCCATGGGTGTGACATGCGCATGGCTTGCGACAAAGGCAAGAGGGGAGTGACGCGGATCTCGGTCGTTTTACCCAATTGTCAAAGAGGTTGGGCATACGGCACGCAGCACCTCTGCTTGCCCCCTCCGGTTCCAGCGTTTAGAGGAGGTGCGACACCCCAACCCAGTCGGGAATTGACCATGGCCAAAGAGCAAAAAGCCCCCAAGCCCAAGGCGCAGACGCCCAAGGGCTTCCGCGACTATTTCGGCACCGAGGTGACCGAACGCGCCGAGATGCTGGCGCAGATCGCCGGGGTCTATCATCGCTATGGTTTTGACGCTTTGGAAAGCTCGGCGGTCGAGACGGTCGACGCGCTGGGCAAGTTCCTTCCCGACGTGGACCGCCCCAATGAAGGCGTGTTCGCGTGGCAGGAGGACGAGGATGGCGACAAGGGTGACTGGCTGGCGCTGCGCTATGATCTGACCGCACCGCTGGCGCGGGTCTATGCGCAGCACCGCAACGACCTGCCGCTGCCCTATCGACGCTATGCGATGGGGCCGGTCTGGCGGAACGAAAAGCCGGGGCCGGGGCGATATCGCCAGTTTTATCAATGCGATGCGGATACGGTTGGGTCGGCGTCGGTTGCGGCGGATGCCGAGATCTGCGCGATGCTGGCGGATACGCTTGAGGTCGTTGGCATTCCGCGTGGGGACTACATTGTTCGGGTGAACAACCGGAAGGTTCTGAACGGTGTGTTGGAGGCGATTTCTGTTTCCGACGAGGCGCAGGCAGCGGACGTAATGCGCACTATCGACAAATTCGACAAAGTGGGCGCAGAGGGCGTCCGCCAGCTATTGGGCAAAGGCCGATTGGATGCATCAGGTGCCTTTATCGATGGTGTGGGGCTAGCGGATGAGCAAGTTGAATCAGTCGTTTCGTTTTTGACTTCAGGCCGTCAACAAGCAAATCTCGGTGGGATGGGCATACAGAGGCCGATCGGGCAGGGTGGTGGACATGTTGCTAGCAGTAATGAGGGCGCGTTCAAGAGTTTGGAGCTTAGCCGAGTAGTACAAGATAACACTTTGAATGAGCTTAGGCGAATTGTTCAAGGCAGCCCACAAGGTATTGAGGGCGTTGATGAGCTTGCCGAAATATCTCGGCTATTGAACGCTCAAGGCTATGGGCCGGACCGCATCGTCATCGACCCGTCGGTGGTGCGGGGTCTGGGCTATTACACCGGCCCCGTTTTCGAGGCTGAGCTTACCTTTGAAATCCTTGATGAAAAGGGCCGCAAACGGCAGTTCGGGTCGGTCGCGGGCGGCGGGCGGTATGACGATCTGGTCAAGCGATTTATCGGCCAGCCGGTCCCCGCCACGGGGGTCAGCATCGGTGTGGATCGCCTGTTGGCCGCGTTGCGTGAAAAAGGCCGGATCGGCAGCCAGAGCGTTGGACCAGTTGTGGTCACAGTCATGGATCGCGACCGAATGGGCGATTATCAGGCGATGGTGGCGGAACTGCGCAGCGCGGGCATCCGGGCCGAGGTCTATCTGGGCAATCCCAAGAATTTTGGCAACCAGCTGAAATACGCGGACAAGCGCAATTCGCCCGTGGCCGTGATTGAAGGCGGTGATGAAAAGGCCAATGGCGTGGTGCAGATCAAGGACCTGATCTTGGGTGCCAAGATAGCGGAAAGCGCGAGCCTTGAGGAATGGCAGGACCGCCCGAACCAGTTCGAAGTGCCGCGCGATCAGCTTGTGTCCAAGGTGCGCGAGATCCTCGAAAGCTATACCTGATGGCGCAAGACATCCCCTACAAGTCTCGCGTCAGGATTGAGGCCGAGGCTATTTGCGACGACTTCGTTGCAGACGGTGCCGCGCGGTTCGAGACGGATATCCTGCTGCCCGCTGAAGTCCTGCTGGACCTTTATGGAGAGGACATCCGCGCACGGGCCTATGTGACGACCGACCCGGAACGCGGCGAGATGATGCTGCGCCCGGATTTCACCGTGCCGGTGGTCCAGTACCATATGGACGGTGACGGGTTTCCCGCGAGCTATACCTATTTCGGCGAGGTGTTCCGCAAGCAGGAAGACCACCCCGACCGGCGCAGCGAATACATGCAGGTGGGCTACGAAGAATTCGGCGGTGCCAATGCTGCTGCGGCGGATGCCGAGGTGTTCGGGAAGTTCTCTGACGCTTTGGCCCCGTTGGGCCTGCGCGCGGCGACCGGGGATATTGGCATACTGATCGCGATGGTCGAAGGTTTGGACACCACCGAAGACCGGCGCACGGCGTTGATGCGGCATATCTGGCGGCCCGCGCGGTTCACTGCTCTGGTCAAGCGCTTTGCGGGACTGACCCCGGTGCCGCCATCGCGCGCGGCCTTACTGGCAACGGATGCGGCTTTGCCCGAGGCAGAAGTCATGATCGGCCTGCGCAGCGACCGCGAGATCGCAAGCCGCATCGCTGCGCTTCGCGCGGATGCGGCAGAGCCACCGATGTCAGCCGAGATCGTCGATCTTATTGCGGCCGTGCTTTCGGTGTCCGAAACCTGCCCGAACGCGTTGGAACACCTGCGCGACATCGCGGTCGACATGCCCGGATTGCTGCCCGCGCTCGACCGCTTCGAGGCAAGGTGCGATGCCATGGCCAAATGCGGCATCGACGTAGATGCGCTGCCGTTCGAGGCATCTTATGGCCGCACGTCGATGGAATATTATGACGGTTTCGTCTTCGGTTTCTATTCTGAAGCGCGACCTGACCTTCCCCCTGTCGCGACCGGCGGGCGCTATGACGCGCTGACCCGAAGGCTGGGGCAGGGGCGCGAAATCCCGGCGGTGGGCGGCGTGATCCGGCCCGATCTGGTGGTCGAGCTTGGGGGGTTGCGATGACGATCAAGCTGGGTGTCCCGTCCAAAGGGCGGCTAATGGAAAAGACCTTTGACTGGTTCGGCGCACGGGGCGTGACCCTGTCGCGGACCGGATCGGAGCGCGAATATGCTGGTACGGTGGGCGGGGTCGATGGTGTTGATCTGGTGCTGCTTTCGGCGGGGGAAATTCCGCGCGAACTGGCAGCGGGCCGCATTCACCTTGGGGTGACGGGGAATGATCTCATTCAGGAGAAGCTGGTGCAATGGGACCAGAAAGTCGAACCGCTGACACCGCTGGGCTTCGGTCATGCGAACCTGATCGTGTCGGTTCCGCAATGCTGGGTCGATGTGGATACGCTCGACGATCTGGATGGCGCGGCAGCGGCGTTTCGCGCCCGACACGGATTTCGGATGCGGATCGCGACCAAGTATCACCGGTTGGTGCGGGATTACCTGCGCCGCGGCGGCGTGGCGGATTACCAATTGGTGGACAGCCAAGGTGCGACTGAAGGCACGGTCAAGAACCTGACGGCTGAGGCGATTGCCGACATCACCACGACCGGGGAGACGTTGCGGGCGAACCATCTGAAGATCCTTGATGAACCGCCTGTTCTGGAGAGTCAGGCGACGTTGTTCCGCAGTCGTGTGGCTGAAAAAACGGATGTGGATCGGGACGTGCTTCGCGCGTTGATCGACCGATTGGGAGTGTAGCGCGGGGCAATCCGTTGACGGATTGCGCAAACGCGTCGGCGCGTTTGGTTGCTTTACGAATAGCGTTGGAAGAGGTCGCGCAAATTGAACTGCGCGCGGAGGCGGGTGGCCAGCAGGAACAGCCCAGCAGCCTTGCGCTGCAGGTAAAGCACTTCGGTTGGCGGGATGTGCTGGATTGACCGATCGCGGCCAAGCTCCATACCGCGGTCGCGCAATTCAGCCACAAGGGACGTGTCTGCAAAGTCGAACCCTTTTGGGTGCAGCATTGGGGCGTTGGCCATCTCGACCATGCTGAGGATTTCGGCGCGAGTTCTCTCGGGAAGGACGTCTGACAGCAGGCCTAGGACGCGCAAAGCTTCAGCTATGCCGGACAGGTCATTCTCCAATGAAGGCCGGAGAACCGCGCGAGACCGTGCCACGAGGTCTGGAGAGAGCCTCCGCGTCGCGCCAAAATCCAGCAGCACCAGCTTACCCGTCTCGGGCTGCCAGCGGAAATTTGCGAAGTTGGGGTCGGACTGGACGAGGTGAAAGTCGAACACTTCGCGCATCATCAGGGCGATCAGCCGTTCCGCCATCTGGTTGCGGGTGGTCTGATCTGCGTCTTCGAGCGTGTCGATGGGGTCGGAGGGGATGAACTCCATCGCGAGGATGTCGCGGGTCGAGAGGTCCTCGTGGAATGCTGGGACGATGAAATCGGGATCGTTTTTCAGGAGGTCGCCAAACTGCCGCAGACTTCGCGCTTCGGCCTCGTAGTCGGCTTCTTCGTGCAATTGCTGGCGCGCATCGTCGAGACAAGGCGCGAGGTCCAGACCTTTGGGCATCATGCCCGACAGGCGCATCAGGCTGGCAAGGTTGCGCAGGTCGCTGTCGATGCTGTCGCGGATGCCGGGATATTGCACCTTGATCGCCAGATCGCGCCCGTCATGGGTTTGCGCGCGATGGACCTGCCCGATGGAGGCGGCAGCGATGGGGCGGACATCGAACTTTTTGAACCTTTTGGTAAAATCTGCGCCCCACGCCTTGGTCAGCACCTGTTTGAGCTGAGCGGGAGGCATGAAATGGGCCTGCGCTTGCAGCGGGCGCAGCATGGCGGCCAATTCGGGGGTCAGAAGATCGCCTGCTTCGAGGGAGAGGAGTTGGCCCATCTTCATCGCAGCACCGCGCATCTGCGACAGTTCCCGCGTCAGGCGCTGGGCGTTTGACGGGGTGAGGAACATGTCGCGTGGCGAGGGCTTGCGGCCCTGAAACAGCGAACGTGCCCCTGCTGCGGCGGCCGACGTCAGAAGACCCCCAGCCAACCCGCCCATGCGCGCGGCACGGGCAGCGCGTCCGGTTGGAACGGCGCGGCTGCGGGGATCGGCTTCGTCTTTCATGGGGGGGAGGTAACACCCCGGTGGTTCGGGGCAATGGGCGCGCGCGCCAAATTCGCG
The DNA here is from genome assembly GCF_017643905.1 of Marivita sp. GTDB lineage: Bacteria > Pseudomonadota > Alphaproteobacteria > Rhodobacterales > Rhodobacteraceae > Marivita. The sequence continues at coordinate 10,092 of NZ_JAEPMO010000039.1, read as the reverse complement.
GTCTGGCGCGCGCGGAGCCGTCGGTTACCCGGCGGCTTCGATCTTGTCTTGCGTCTTGGTGTCGAAATCCGACGCATCATGGCGTTCGCGCAGCTGCTCGCTTGGTTCCCCGGTTGCCCGATTCACCATACGCCCGCGCTTGACGGCAGGCCGGGCTTCGATGGCTTTGGCCCAGCGGAGGACGTTCGTGTAGCTGGTGACATCCAGGAATTCGGCGGCGTTGTAGAGCCGTCCGAGAACCAGCCCGCCATACCACGGCCAGATCGCCATATCGGCGATGGTGTAATCCGGGCCGCTGATGAAGTCGCGGTCGGCCAGTTGCCGGTCCAGCACGTCCAGCTGCCGCTTGGACTCCATCGCGAAGCGGTTGATCGGGTATTCCATGGGTTCGGGCGCATATGCGTAGAAATGGCCAAAGCCGCCGCCAAGATACGGCGCGCTTCCCATCTGCCAAAAGAGCCAGCTGAGCATCTCGGCGCGGTTTTCCGGCGCACCGAGGAAGGCATCGAACTTTTCGGCAAGGTGCATCAGGATAGCTGCGGATTCGAAGACGCGCACGGGCTTTTCGCCTGAGCGGTCACGCAGAGCCGGGATTTTGGAGTTGGGGTTGATGTCCACAAAGCCCGACCCGAACTGGTCGCCATCACCGATCTTGATGAGCCACGCATCGTATTCCGCGCCAGTGTGGCCGGCTGCCAGCAGTTCTTCGAACATGATGGTGACCTTCTGACCGTTCGGAGTGGCAAGGCTGTAAAGCTGGAACGGGTGCTTGCCGACAGGCAGTTCCTTGCCATGGGTGGCACCGGCGATGGGACGGTTGGTGCTGGCGAATTTACCGCCGTTTTCCTTGTCCCAAATCCAGACCTTGGGGGGCGTGTAGCTGTCGGTCATGTTGGATGTCCTGATCACTGGTTGTTTGGGGCAAACCTAGGGGGTGTGCGGCGGAACTGCCAGTGCAAGTGCGCAGATCAGATGTGCGGTTGGGTCAGAGCACACCTATTTCAGCCAACGCGCCGGCGAGTTCGGGGGGCAGGGTGTCGTCGTTCAAGCGTGATTTGCCCAGATCGGGCGGCGCGTCTTCGGGTTTGAGGTAGCGCCAGCCTTGAAAGGGGCGCTTGGGAGTTGTTGCCGTGCGGATCAGTTCCGGGTCGAGGACGATACCACAGCGGCGGATGCCGTCATCGCCGATGATCTCTTCCAGACCGATGATCCTTTGACGGGCTTGCAGCAGACCCTTGATGACCCAGTAGATCGAGCCGCCGTTGAGCAACTCGGTCTCGCGTTTGGGCCACATGCGGGTGACGTGATAATACTGGCCGTTCGCCCGCTGTTTGGAGCGGTTCTGTTGCCAATCCTCGATCTGCTCGACGCTTTCGGAGCCGACCGAGAGTTTGATGAGATGGATTGTGCCTGCCATTGTGTTCGCCCCCGGTTCACCAGATCATAGCTGCGGCGGGGGCGGGTTCAACCCGCGAGCGACACGCGGTCAGACAGGTTTTTTACGGGCGCGCGTCTTGGGCTTTGGGTCATCCGGCGTTGCCGCATCGCGCTCAAGACGGGTCTTGCGCAGACGCTGGGTTTTCGCCTCGCGCTGCTCGGTCTCGGTGTCCAGCATTTCGCGGACGACGCGGGTGGTCTTGTCCATCACGGTTTCCGCCCGCGTCTGTGTGGCTTTGAAGAGGGTGTCTTTGTTCAGCTTGGCCATCATTCAATCTCCTTGACGGTGGGGGCGGGGATGCGGGGTCGTCAAACGCAAAAACGGGCGCTGTCCAAGGACAACGCCCGCTTTTTAATCAATCGAACCGAGGCTTATGCCAGAGCAAGATTTGTCGCGCTTTCGCGGCCATCACGGCCACTTTCAACGTCGAAGGTCACAGCCTGACCGTCGTCAAGCTGGTGCAGACCTGCGCGCTCGAGCGCGGAGATGTGGACGAAGATGTCCTTCGAACCATGCTCGGGTGCGATAAAGCCAAAGCCTTTTTGGCCGTTGAACCATTTCACGGTGCCATTTGCCATCGTGTTGTCTCCTAGTTTTTAGTCGCCACCCGCAACATGCGGTGGCCCGGCTCAGTGTCGTCGTAGGATCGCCTGAGGCCGTTAGGAAACAGAAGGTCATCGGAAGAATCTTTGCCCGACTGATATGGGGGGCATAGGGCAAGAATACAATGTTTATTCTCGTTATGGGCGAAATGAGCTGCATCGAGCAGAAATCGGCGTCGTGATTTATCCACAGGGTTCTCCACAGCTGGCGCAGGATGTGGTAGGGTATTGGTCCGCGCAATCTAGACGTTGTGGATTTGTCGATTTTTGCGCTATCTTGTCCGTCTGCCGCCACAGGGGAATCGCCGCCATGTCTCGCTTTACCGCACCGATTGCTGAACAGATCTGGGATATGAAGTACCGCCTCAAAGAGGCGGACGGCACGGCGATTGACGGCTCAGTCGAGGATACGTGGCGCAGGATCGCGCGGTCCTTGGCCGAGGTCGAGGCAGAGCCCGCGGTCTGGGAGGACCGGTTCTACGGCGCTTTGGAAGATTTCAAATACCTCCCGGCAGGGCGCATCACGGCAGGCGCTGGCACCGCGCGGTCGGTGACCTTGTTCAATTGCTTTGTCATGGGCACGATTCCAGACAGCATGGGCGGAATCTTCGAGATGCTGAAAGAGGCCGCGCTGACGATGCAGCAGGGTGGCGGCATCGGGTATGATTTCAGCACGATCCGGCCCAAGGGGGCCGGGGTCAAAGGTGTGGCGGCGGATGCCTCCGGGCCTTTGTCCTTCATGGATGTGTGGGACGCGATGTGCCGCACGATCATGTCCGCAGGGTCGCGTCGCGGGGCGATGATGGCGACGATGCGCTGCGATCACCCGGATATCGAGGACTTCATCGGGGCCAAGGCAGATGCGGCGCGGCTGCGCATGTTCAACCTGTCGGTGCTGGTGACGGATGACTTCATGGCGGCGGTCAAGGCCGATGGGTCGTGGGATCTGGTCTTCGATGGCAAGGTCTACCGGACGGTACAGGCACGCGATCTGTGGAACCGGATTATGCGCGCGACCTATGATTATGCAGAGCCGGGCGTGATCTTCATCGACCGGATCAATCAGGCCAACAACCTGAGCTATGTCGAAACCATCGCGGCGACAAACCCCTGTGGTGAACAACCCTTGCCGCCCTATGGTGCCTGCCTTTTGGGGTCGATCAACATGGCGCGGCTGGTGACGGACCCGTTCGAGGATGCCGCCGCTTTGGATCTGGACGCGCTGAACGAACTGGTCGCAACCGCCGTGCGGATGATGGACAACGTGGTGGATGCCTCGCGCTTTCCTCTGGAGGCGCAGCGGGCCGAGGCGCAAGCCAAACGGCGGATCGGGTTGGGCGTCACCGGGCTGGCAGATGCGTTGCTGATGCTGGGTCTGCGTTATGGCTCGGACGAGGCGGCGCGCCAGACCGAGCGCTGGTTGCACGCGATTGCCCGCGCCGCGTACCTAGCTTCGGTCGACTTGGCGAAGGAAAAGGGCGCGTTCCCGCTCTTCGATGCGGAGAAGTACCTCGCATCCGGCACCATGCAGTTGATGGACGAGGACGTGCGAGACGCGATCCGCGAACATGGTATCCGCAACGCGCTGCTCACGTCGATTGCGCCGACGGGGACGATCTCGCTCTATGCCGGGAACGTGTCGTCGGGGATCGAGCCGGTCTTTGCCTATGCCTACACCCGCAAGGTTTTGCAGAAGGACGGCACGCGGATCGAGGAAGAGGTGGTCGACTACGCGGTGCAGATGTGGCGCGAGAAGTTCGGCGATCGGGAGTTGCCGGATTACTTTGTGAATTCCCAGACTCTGGCCCCGCTGGAGCATGTGAAGATGCAGGCGGCGGCGCAGAAATGGGTGGATTCGTCGATCTCGAAAACGATCAACTGCCCTGAGGACATTTCCTTCGAGGCGTTCAAGGACGTCTACATGGAGGCGTTCGAGACCGGCTGTAAGGGCTGCACGACCTACCGACCGAACGATGTGACGGGGTCGGTGTTGAGCGTGGCGGAGGAGAAGAAGACGGACGCGCCTGAAGTGGTGACGTCATCGGATGAAGAACCGCAGCAGCCGCATGGCGACGTGATCTACATGTCCGAACCGCTTGACCGGCCCAAGGCATTGGAAGGTGCGACCTACAAGCTCAAGTGGCCGGACAGCGAACACGCGATCTACCTGACGATCAACGACATCATCGTCGGGGGGCATCGACGCCCGTTCGAGGTGTTTATCAACTCCAAGAACATGGAGCATTTCGCCTGGACGGTTGCGCTGACGCGGATGATCTCGGCGGTGTTCCGGCGCGGGGGGGATGTGTCCTTCGTGGTCGAGGAGTTGAAGGCCGTGTTCGACCCGCGCGGTGGCGCATGGGTGAACGGCAAGTACATCCCATCGATCCTTGCTGCCATCGGTGGCGTGATCGAGCAGCACATGGTCGCCATCGGTTTCCTTGCCGGCGAAGGCATGGGGCTGAAATCCGATCCGCAAGCACAGGTCGTCAACCTGCCCGGCGGTCGCGGCAAAGCCTGCCCAAGCTGCGGCCAGTACGACATGCGCATGGTCGAAGGGTGCATGACCTGCGGGTCGTGCGGCCACAGCAAGTGCGGGTGATTGGCCGGGGTCGTTGACCTGTTTATTTGATCAGCCAACCGATAAGTTTCCATTTGGGGCCAAAAACGTTCCACTTGCGGGGTATATAATTTCCATATCTCTATAAGTTATTGAAAATAAACGGAAATGGAAAAGCGCTGCACCGGGTTGGTGCAGCGCTTTTTGCGTGGTGCTGGCGGGGTTGACGGAGGGGGCAAAAGGGCGTCTCAGTTGGCCCATGATCACGCTAATCCAAACCCGACATCTCATACGACGCTGCTGCTGAGCGTTAGCACCCCCGGTGCCCAAGGGCATCGGTGGTTCCCCCAATGAGAGTACGGACATGGACACGACATGCGCATCAAGATCATCGACCTCCCGGATTACGAGACCGATCCCATCATCATCGCCGATCACCTGAAAGAGGTGCTGAAGACGATCCGGAAGAAGAAACTGGCCCGCGACCTGATCGGGGAGGACGAGCGGTCCTCCGAGTTCGAGGTGGGCGAATTCGACGAGTTTGCAGAGACGCTCTCCAGCGGTATCGACCTGACCATGTTCGACACACGGCGCATCGCTGAGCGTGCCTCGAAGCTGGCCAAAGCCCGGGTGAGGGCCGCAGGTACATCCCATCTGAAGCGCGAGGAATACGACCGTTTGAAGCCCGGTCTGCAGGGTATGTCTGCCGTGATGCCGCGCGGCGAAGACTGGGCGGACGAGGTTGCGGCGGCCTTGCACGAAGAGATGCCGTGGATGGCACGGGCGACGGAGTATGCATGGCACGAGTTGCGGCTGGCGGCCAAGCGTGGTGATCCGATCAAAATCCGTCCGGTGATCCTGAACGGCCCGCCGGGCATCGGGAAGAGTGTCTGGACGCGGGCCTTGGCGGAGGCGCTGCATCTTCCCATGGCTGAGATCGACGCGAGCAAGGGCGGCGCGGGCATGGCCCTTGTCGGCCTTGAGCGTGGCTGGGGAACGGCGCAAGCGGGACGCCCGATCGACCTCATGCTGGCCAAGCGCGTAGCCAACCTGCTCATCATCGTGGACGAAATCTGCAAGGCCACATCAAGGACCTCCACGCGAGGATCGACCTATTCCTTTGCCGATGCTCTTCTCTCGCTGCTGGAGCCAGCAACCGCGCGTGGTTGGGAATGCCAGTATTTTCGTGTTCAGTTCGATATGTCTCACCTGTCGTGGATTCTGACGTCGAACGATGTGCATCGGGTGTCGGAACCTGTGCGGAGCCGATGCGCAGTGATCGAGATCCCGGACGTGACGGAGGCTCAGCTTCTGGACTTTGCAACCAGACGTGCCGCCAAGCTCGGCTTATCAGACGAGGCGCGGGATGCGGTTCTGGATGCCATCGTGCGCGCCCCGGCAGCCACAGGGCGGCGCCTGAGCCTCCGGGACGTGGTGCGCATGCTGACCCGGGCGGAAATGCTGGAGGGGCGACCGCGTCTGCATTGAGACGCGAACGACCTTAACGGTGCTGCCCTGATGCCAAGCTGATTCCCCGGATCCGCGCCACCGACCCACAAGTGTTTCCACGTCCAAGCCTTGGCATTGTTTCCTGTGCAGAAGCAAACTGTTGTCCGATCATGGATGACCCTGGGCGACTTAGGCCCTGCGAAAACAGTCGTTGATTTTCGCTGGGCTCACCGATGGTCAGCAAATGCAGTATGAAGGCTTTGGGCGCATGCGAAACGGGCGCGTCAAAACCGAAAAGCGAAAACACTCGTTGGTCCGGTTATTCGGATACACCGGAAAACAAGCTTCTTGAAACGTGGATTTCCGCGTGATCGGTGACGTGCCCATGGATCACGCAGGGGAGCGCCATGTGGACATACGCAAACAGATACATCATCAAGGAAAGCCGGAAACTGCTGAGCGGATCACACCAGGTCAAACGAAAGCATCGCCTTGCCTCAGGGTGGAGGACCATACCAGGAGCGGGCTTCCGGGTCTGCGCTGCTCCGGGTTCCCAATGCCCAATTGGGTCTTTGACATATGCCAATCCAGAATTGTGAAAGCTCAAACACATGAATGGCGACGACGAACCAAAGTACTTTGACCCGGAGAAGCGTAAGCGGCAGAACGAGTTGTCCCGGCAGCGCGATGAGGAGAGGCTCGCTCGTGGCGAGATCACCGTGATGGAACTTCAGAGGGAGAACATGGCCTTCCGCCGTTTGCGCCGGGACCGCATCATGTTCGCGCGAAACCCAAAGACTGGTGAACCAAGGTATCTGGCGATGGGTAACAAGCCGAAGTCGAAGGACGACGAGGATACGTAATGGCGTTCGGCCATGGCTCGCACGGCGCGTCACGAGGCATTCCAATCGACAAAGACCGATACGCCTGCCACCTTGCTGAAAACAACAGGGTGTTTCGGGGACAACAGATGGCAGAAATCTGGGAATGGACGGCGACGCAAATCGCGGCACAGGTGAGGGCGCGGCAGGTGTCTGCTGTCGAGGTTACGCAGGCGCATCTTGATCGGTTGGCTGCCGTGAACCCGTCAATCAATGCAGTGGTGCAGGAGTTTCCCGAAGAGGCACTTGACGCGGCCCGGCTGGTTGATGCCGCGCTCAATCGGGGTGAGGATCCGGGCATGCTTTGCGGCGTGCCCGTCACGATTAAGGTCAATGTCGATCAGAAAGGCCACGCCACGACCAATGGCCTGCGGATGCTTGCGGATCTTGTTGCGACCGAAGACAGCCCGGTGGTTTCCAACATCCGCAAGGCAGGGGGGCATCATCTTGGGTCGGACGAACACGCCAGCCTTTTCCCTGCGCTGGTTTACCAAGAATGACCTGCACGGTCAGACCCTAAACCCGAGAAACCGAGAGATCACGCCCGGTGGGTCTTCGGGTGGTGCTGCGGCGGCTGTTGCGGCGGGGATCTGTGCCATCGGGCATGGCACGGACATCGCGGGTTCTATAAGGTATCCGGCTTATGCCTGTGGCTTGCATGGTCTGCGTCCAACCACGGGCCGGGTGCCTGCCTATAATTCCAGTGCGCCAGACCGATTTATCGGCGCTCAGCTTATGGCTGTATCGGGGCCGATTGCGCGGAACATCGACGATCTCGACATCGCCTTTTCAGCCATGTCGGCACCCGATCCGAGAGACCCGTGGTACTTGCCTGCACCTGCGACGACCCTCGACTACCCAAAAAGGGTGGCGCTTGCGTTCGCGCCCGATGGCATGCCTGTCGCAGATGAGGTGACAGCCGCCGTGCAGGAGGCAGCCGCCCGGCTGCGGGACGCGGGATGGACCGTGGAGGAAGTGGTGTGCCCACCGATGCGTCGGGCCGCGGCTGTCAATGCCTGCCTCTGGATGGCCGAAGCACAGTTCGTTGCCGCGGACTTGTTGGCGCGCGAAGCCGAAGCGGACTCGCAATTCGTCTTTGCACGCATGTCCAAGGATGCGGGTGAAGTCGGTTTCACGTCGCTGATGCAGTCGCTGCAAGCCCGTGCAGCTCTCGTGCGCGAGTGGCAGGTGTTCCAAGCAACTTATCCCGTGCTCCTGTGCCCGGTCTCGGGTGAATTGCCTTTCGACCAGCAGCTCGACGTCAAATCAGAGCAGAGCTTTGACCGTGTGTTCGAAGCGCAGCTGACCCAACGCGCGCTTCCCGCGCTCGGTATGCCAGGGCTGGCGGTTGCGACCGGCTCGGTTGAGGGGCGACCCGTGGGCGTGCAACTGATCGGCCCGCGCTACCGGGAAGACATTCTGCTTGCCGCCGGACGCAATATCGAGGCTGCGGGCAGTGCGATTGTGGTGTCTGATCCGGCATGAACAGGGCCGACCAGTCTTGCTTGCTGACGCCAGTCAAGACCCGAAGCTGTGTCGGCAGCTCTTTTGGGGCGTTAATTCAAGAGGATAGGCATTTTCGGCCCTCAGCTGCCTTCCACATGGCCCGCGAATGCGGCAGCGCAGCAATCGTAATCTTATATTTGGCGGGTGCGCCTGTAAGCTGTAGAGTGACAATCGAAGGTGGTGGCGAATTGCAGTTTTGCAGCTTCAGCGTGCTCGTTTACACCTATTGATGGTGGCCCTCCAGCTTGAATAGGATTCTTAATTTGTTGAAAGAAGAACGGAAACCTCTTATTGTTCGACAACTGTTGATCGAAAATTTTAGAGGTGTGAAAAGTGGATCAATTGATTTCCTCGGCCACACACTTCTTGTTGGAGGCAACAATGCCGGCAAATCCACAATCTGTGAGGCTCTGGAACTGGTTCTAGGTCCGGAGCGCGCCTACCGCCGGCCCATCGTCAATGAGCATGACTTTCATGCAGGCCGCTATCTCGATGAGGACGGCAATCCCGTTTATATCAAGATTGACGTCGTGCTGCTGCACCTGCCTGAAGAGATGGAGAAGAAACTCTTCTCGAAGACCCGTCCATGGAGCGATGCCAAGGGTGGGTTTGTCGATGAGTATGGCGCAGAGCCTGAGGATGCTGATGGCGAAGATGTCGTCCGCGCCCTGCCGCTGACCTTTATCGGCTATTATGAGCGCAAAGAAGATGACTTTGTTGGGACGACGTATTTCGCACACCCCGTTGAAGAGCTTGGTGAAGACGAAGAACACTATGGCAAGCCGTTTGCTGGGCTGTTTCTTCCCGCGCGAGTGGAAAATCCAGTGCGGCTTCATTTATTTACGCACCCTGCGCACCGGACGTCGCGCCCTCAGCCTGGAACGCGGCTCGCTGCTCGATACAATCCTTCGGCTTGGCGACACCGGGAAGGAGTCGATGTGGGAAAGCACCTTGAAGCAACTACGCGCTCTTGATCCGGCGATTGGCGACATTCCCCAGCTCGAAGTCATTCAAACACAGATCAAGGATCGCATGGCGCGCTTCGTCGGCTTGTCGGCGGACAAGGATGCGACGGGTTTCTATGCCTCTGACCTGACGCGGGAGAACTTGCGGGAAGTGGTCCAACTCTTCCTGAAGAGCCAAGGCAGCAACCATGCCGTGCCGTTCAATCGCCTCGGCACGGGCGCAGTAAACGCGCTGGTCTTTGCACTGCTGACCCATATTGCGGATTTGCGGGGCAACCGCACCATCATCTTCGCGATGGAAGAACCTGAGATCGCACTGCCACCCCACGCGCAGCGCCGGATCGCCAAGTACCTGCTGAAGAATATGGGGCAAGCCATCATTACTTCGCACTCGCCTTATGTGATCGAAGAATTTGATCTGAACGGTGTGAAGGCCGTCTCGCGCACGGCGGGGGCACTGTCCTCCGATGGTATCCCGGCGGGCGTGGTCAAGCACAGCGCGCTGCGCAGCAATCGTAAGCAATTGGCTGAGGCCGTGTTAGCGCGCGGCCTAGAGCGTGTCGCCCCTGATCAGATTCAGGATTCCCATGATGCTTGCCTTGTGATTCCATGCTTTTGAGGCAGATATGGGGGTCAGTTATGGGTAAGCCACATCCTGTTGAGTTGCGTGATCGCGCCGTGCGTCTTGTCG
>NZ_JAEPMO010000111.1 GCF_017643905.1 Marivita sp. | reverse complement strand
GCGCTTCGATCTGCGATTTTTGTGGTCATGAGTTCACGCGGGCGGCCGGAGAAACGCAGGTTCTGACCTCTTTCGAGATGACAGAAATTGCCCTGCTCGATCGATCGCCGTTTTCCTGGGTCGATCTGCACGGTGACGATAAGGCCCTGATGGCCAGTGGCTTTGAAGGATGGGCGGGCGTATTCTACGATGGAACACTCTGGCACGCGCTTGGACGGCCAAAGCACCGCCAAATTCGCACATTGGCTGTGGGAACCCGTATTCAGGCGCTCGCGGCAGCGGATGACTTTCTCCGGGAAACCGAGACCAGCAGTGCGGCTGCCAAGAGCAAGCGCTGGATCAACGATCCTGCCAGCCTGCGTCAGGTCGAGCTTCTGCACAAAGCCGGGCTCACCGCCAGTGGACTTGACTTCGGCCTCTCAAAATACGCCGCCAACTGCCACCTGAACTTCCGCTGGAACCAGGCCGCGATCAAGGCGGCGGTCATGCTAGACCTACCTCGGAGCGCGGCATGAACCGTCCCAACCCGCTGCACCCCGACCGCATGACGGCGCATGAACGCCGCACAGAGCTTTATGGCCTGCTAGCTACGGCCGTTGTGCGCCTCACGGGACGCGATCGCGACGATCTATCCAAGAATGCTGGAGACAGTTCGCTACACTTCCCGCGCAAACAGAGCGGTACTGCAACTCCAACTCAGAGGAGATCTGCATGACCACACAAGACCCCATCCTGGCACGCTTGGCTGCCTTGAAACTCATGTCTGTCAATGAGCTTAAGACGGAATGGCAGGCGCTCTTTGACACGCCCGCCCCGAACAATAGCCGCACGTTTCTGGAAGGCCGTCTGGCTTACCGGATCCAGGAGTTGACCTATGGCGGCCCGGACAAGCAAACGCGCCGCCTGCTTGACCTGCTGGCAGATGAGGTCGAGGGAACGCTGACGCGGAAGGCGCAGATTGCGGATCCCCGTAATCCGGTCGTGGGCACCAAGCTCATCCGGGAATGGGACGGTGTCGCCCACACGGTGACCGTCCTGAAGGACGGTTTCGAATGGGACGGCAAACGCTACAAGTCGCTGTCCGCGGTGGCGCGTTCCATCACCGGCACGCGCTGGAATGGCTATCGCTTCTTCGGTCTTCGCGAACGGAAGCGAGTTGAGGCATGACGGACGTCTCCACAAAACCCGCCCGCCGTCTGCGCTGCGCAATCTATACCCGGAAATCCAGCGAGGAAGGCCTCGAGCAAGAGTTCAACAGTCTGCATGCCCAACGCGAGGCCTGCGAAGCCTATATCGCCAGCCAGAAATCTGAAGGCTGGGCGCTGGTGCGCGAGCAATACGACGATGGCGGCATCTCGGGGGGCACCCTCGATCGCCCTGCCCTGCAACAACTGCTTGCCGATATTGAGGACGGCTTGATCGACGTGGTCGTTGTTTACAAAATCGACCGCCTCTCACGCTCGCTGATGGACTTTTCCAAGCTGGTTGAGGTGTTTGACCGGAATGGCGTCACCTTCGTCTCCGTGACGCAGTCCTTCAATACCACAACGTCCATGGGGCGGTTGACGCTGAACATTCTTTTGTCCTTCGCCCAGTTCGAACGCGAGGTCACCGCCGAGCGCATCCGCGACAAAGTGAAGGCATCGCGCATGAAAGGCATGTGGATGGGGGGCTACGTGCCCCTCGGCTACGACGTCGTCGACCGCAAACTGGTGGTGAACGAAGAAGAAGCCACCAAGGTCCGCATGGTATTTGAGCGCTTTGTCGAGGTCGGATCCGCCACTGTCCTGGCGAAAGAACTCCGCCATGACGGGTTCCGCAACAAACAGGGTACGCTGATCGACAAGGGATACCTCTACCGGCTACTGAACAACCGCGTCTATCGTGGCGAGGCCGTGCACAAGGGCAAGTCCTACCCCGGCGAGCACGAGGCCATTATCGAGCCACACCTCTGGGAACAGGTGCATGACATCATGAGCGTGAGCCCCCGCAAGCGGGCCAACAACAGCCGGGCACAAACGTCTGCATTGTTGAAAGGGCTTCTCTTCACCGCAACGGGAGCAGCCATGACGCCGTCCAGCACCAAGAAGGGCACGCGCCGGTACCGCTATTACGTGTCTATGGACCTTCTGAAAAACCGTGAAACGCCCGACGATGGCATTCCACGGCGCTTGCCCGCCGACACGGTGGAGGCTGCCGTCATCACCGAAATCCGGCGCGTTCTGCGCACACCGGAAACCACAGCACAGGTTATTGCTGCATTGGACCTCCAGGACATCCCTGAGGCGGATGCCATCGCCGCCCTGCAGCAGTTCCCCCAGCTCTGGGAACAGCTTTTTCCGGGCGAGCAGGCCCGCATCATTCAGCTACTTATCAGGCGCGTCACCGTAACCGCTGAAGGTCTCGTCATCGACATGCGCACCGACGGCATTGCGGGCGTCATGCGGGACATGATGGTTCCGCGCCAGCTGGAGGCCGCAGAGTGATGGCTGCGCCCGACACCATTCAGGTTTTCGTTCCTCTCAAGGTGCGCAAAAAGAACGGGCGGCCCAAAATCCTGCCGCCCGCTGATTACTTGCCCAGCGAGGACAACACCCAAGATCCGCATATTCTGCGCGCCATTGGCCGCGCCTGGGCCTGGCGGCGGCGGATGGAAGTGGGTGAGTTCAGCACCGTCCGCGACCTGGCATTTGCGGTGAACCTCGCCGAGCGCCATGTCAGCAGGCAGCTGCGCTTGGCTTACCTAGCGCCGGAGGTCTTGAAACGCCTGGTGTTTCGGCGGGAGGTATCTGCCGTGACCATGATGCAGCTTTCAGATTGTGCGGGCTTGCCTTGGGCGGACCAGGCGGGCGTAGTGTTTGGGTAAGTCATCGGGAACTGCGAAGAAAAGCAGTAAAGTAGATGAGCTCTGGGCTGGTTTTTGGGGAAAGCATGCGATCTTATACCGACGACATTTCGTCTGCTACCTCGGTTCAAGCACCGTTATTCTGACAAAGCTTCGTGAAGTCATGACATGCGGCCAATGTGCGGCCACTGTTTGCAGCAGCCTGGCGGGGCAGTTTTGACCATTGAGTGCTGGCCGCCCTTTCGGCGCCCTCCAGAGGAATACCGCTCAACGCCGCAAATAAGATTATCGGATCAATTGGCGAGGATTTCGACAGGTCAATAGGTCCAGTCGGCATCATCTACGAGGATGTTTGCTATCAATGAACCGTAGATATACACTATTTTAACGTTACCTAGTCGAAAACATGATTCGGCCAAGCTGTGTACCGAGCCGAAAGGACCCTACCAACGTTCAAATCCCATCTGCCGGAGAATGTTATGCCCAATTGTCGCTTCGGAGCTCGGCATTACTTGCCATTGATGCTCATGGCTGCGCTGTTGCTTGCATCTATCGGTAAAGCCCAGGCGCAGAGCGAAAGACAGCTGCTAGCTTGCCCGCTGCAGCTCTCTTCTGGCGAGTGGGACAGATGTATCGGTGTGTGGAACGCCCCCGAAGGCGACACGGTCTACTCGGGCGAGTTTGGTGGCGGCACATTTGACGGTTATGGAGTGCTCTTCATCGGCCGTTCACGTTATTCTGGGCAATTCCGACAGGGACGCATGCACGGTCAGGGCGTGTTGCTGTGGGACGATGGACAGATGTATGTCGGGGGTTTTGAAGAGGGCGTGATTGCGGGCTTCGGGCGCCTGCTGGCTGCCGATGGCCGAGAGGTGTTTGCCGGGCAGTTCGTCGATGGCGCTCCTGTACCCTATGAGACCGCGACAACCGCACCGCCTGTAGCAGCCTCGGCCCAGCAAGCAGATGGGGAATTCAGGGTCGGCGACGCGGTCGAAGTGGTATCGAATGGCTTCTGGTATCCGGCGCGCATCAAGGCCGTCAATGGCCCCGGACAATGGCTGATCGGGTACGACCGATACAGCGAGAGCTGGGACGAGGTCGTGGGTCGAGACCGCATACGTGCTCGCGGGTCTGAGGCGACAACCTCAGCGGCCCAGGGCGGTGGGCAGCCCGCAGTGCAGGGCGGGCGGGCGACAGCAATGGCGCCAGCCCCGCAGGCGCCAGCCGGAGGCTGGCCTGCAGTTCCGATGGGCGCAAACACGCCGGTCGAAGGTGTGTTCTTGACCGTAAGAACCTGGATGTCGGGCTCGGTCGACATGGAGGCGTGGTTTTTCACTCGCAACGGACGCTTTTCTCGCAGCCCGCGCGGCGGCATCTCGCTTCAGGCGCTCGCGACGCAGCAGACACCCGGCGAAGCCGAGGGCACCTATTGGATCGAAGACGGGGAGCTCGTACTCGCCTGGGCTGACGGACGAGAACCATGGCGATCGCCCTACAAGGCCGATCCCAATTCCCTGACGATCGGCACGCAGTTCGCCTCGAAGTGGAGCGGATTCCCCAAGGGATGGCGCCTCGACGGCGCCTACGAGGGAGGTGCTTCGATCGGGGGTGGAGCGCTGTCTTCGTCTAACACGCTTGTGTTTCGGAGCGATGGCTCGTTTTCGCGTCAGGCAGTCGTTAACGTGTCGAGTGAAGGTCGGTCTTCGTCAGTGTCGGGAGGTGCGATGGGAGAGGCGACAGGTACCTACGAGTTCGACGAGTTTTCGCTGACTCTCAGAGAGAATGGCACGGAAGTCACCTATACGGTCTTCGGTTACGGTGAGCGTGATGCAGAGGGTCGCCCAGAGCAGCTTTTCTGGGAGAGACTTTTGATGTCTCGGTTGAACTGATGAATATCTTGATCCGTGCGGTCATGTGGCCCGGCCTCTTGACGCGGCATACCTGACGCTGGCCCTGATGAAGTCCGGGAGGGGTGCTGTCAAAACGGCTTGGGCAAAGAAATGGCGCACAATTGGCGCTTTGGTGGACAACGAGGAGATCACGTCATGAAACGTTTCAAGTTGATTGCTCTTGGACTGCTTGTCTCAGGCTTGAGCGTCGCTGCTGCACCGCCGGCTCAGGCGCAGTCGATAGTGAGCCGGCTCGGTGGCGTTTGCATCGACGCTGAAGGTGGGGTGCGCGAAGGAGCGCGCCTGCTAGGATACCCTTGCCACGGTGGCACGAACCAGCAGTTCGAATTTGTGAACTCCCCCAATACGCGCCTGCGTGTTAGGGGCACCGGGCTTTGCGCTTCGAGCGAAGGACGCCAGCAGGGGGCCGAGATCCGCCTCAGGCAGTGCGATATGTCGGCGGCAGGGAATGCCCGGCAGAACTTCGGGTGGTGGTCCATGGATGCCATCGGCCACAATAGTGGTTTCGTCATGGATCTCTCGGGGGGATGGGGGGGACAGGTCTGGTCCAGGTGGAGTGGGCAGACCCAGCCGATCGTGCTGTGGCGGTCGCATGGAGGCGAGAACCAGCAGTGGCGCTTTGCAGATTCCCCCCGGCCCCTCCCGCTGGCCCGCATCCCGAACTCGCAGCCTTACGTAGTGCCCGGTCACAAGGGGCTGCTAATCAATATTAATGGGCGTCCCCATGTCTACCCTCAAGGTTGCATGATTCAGAGCAGGTGCAATGTTCTGGCCGTCGATCCCGAGACTCTGATTGGGCTTGGTGATCGGGACGTTAAGGATCCTGTCCCTCCAAGCATCATCTTCGTGCGGTAGTCCGTGGCGCGTGTGACGTCAGCGCCCACCGGACAGATTTAGGGGTCTGAGCAAGGGAGGGTTCTGGTTCATCGAAGCAATTATGGAGATGCCGTAACAGGGCACGAACCGCGCGGCGCTGTGCGCGGCATAATACCTTACAAGCAGAAATATTGAAATGCACAAAAACCAATTCAGCCCTCGCTTTTCGTTTGCCGACTGGCCAAATCCTGCGATCCCCGCTGTCGCTGCTGGCGTCTATGCGATTTGGAAGGACGGTGAGCTCATCTATTACGGCATGTCGGGCCGCGAGATCGATACAAAAGCGAAGGCTTCCCCCAAGAAATACGGGCTTGTCACCAGGCTTAACAGCCACGCAAGCGGCCGGCTGTCGGGCGATCAGTTTTGTGTCTATGTGGCCAACCGCTTTGTAATTCCCTCGCTGAGGGCTGAAGAGCTTCCACTGTTCGAGAGCGGGCGGCTAACCCTCGATACGCGCACCAAGACCTTTATCCATGACCATCTGGAATACGCCTATGCCCTCGTCGAAACATCCGCAGAGGCCTATGAACTGGAGCGAGCAGCTCGGCGCGGGGACGTGTTTGGCACCCAACCGTATTTGAACCCGCTCTGAATTCAAACTTCCGACCGTCCTACGCCCGTCCCTCGGATTCGAAACGTATTTTGCTATCGGTTACACTTTCGAAAAGGGCGCTCGACCAAAATCACCAAGTATCTGTAATTGAACACTATTTTTAAAGCGTCCTTCTGGAGGCTTAGGGCGGTCGATTAGAGACAAATGCTGTTTAGAGACCGATTTTGACCGTTTTGACAGTCTCCGAAGGGCGGTCGCATTTACTAAACCCCTTTGAAACAAAAAGAAAAAAGGCCCCGCTAGGGACCTGTTTTTGGGTTTGCGATGTGCAAGTGGCGGAGGGAATGAGTCTGGCACCCAACTCTCTCCGACCTCTAAGTCATTGAATTTATTATGCAGAGCTATGATTTTGACTCAAATTTGAAGCAACCGCGACTGAGATCCAACTCGTGTATCCCCTCCTCGCCTTCGTGATCCACGGCACACCAGAGAAAATGTTGCGCGCCATTGTTCTTCACGAAAACTTCGCCCGGATGCCAGCGCCAGCGGCTCGGTTTCAGGGCTCGTCTTGAAGAACTTGAAGGGGCAGCGTTTGGCCATATCAAAAGGCCAGCCAGCCGCACTGCCCGCCTCGAGCCGGTTTGCTCTGACAGCACCGCCCGAGATGCTGAAAGCGCTGGTGTCTGTCCGCAAGGCCACGGCCGTTACGGTTAGGCAGCTGACTGAGAGCGCCGCGTTGCCGTGGGTGGATCAGGCGGGGGTGGGGTTTGGAGAGGCCATGTGATGCGCTCGGCGCAGAGCCATTGGTGGATCGCGTCGGTACGGGGTTGCGACTCCGCCCTTCGGCCGCGCCGGACTGGAATATAACTAATTGGAAAATAAGAAATATTAGCGGCCACCGAGATCAATCGACGCCAAAGGATTGGAAAGGCGGCTTTGCTTGAGTTCGCCTTTGTCTTCCAAGAGTGGATAGGCGATCATTGCGAATGATGTATTGACGGCCTTCAAGGCACGAAGCAGGTCAAGATGGATTGCGCTAGTCTCGTAGGTCTCTACGAAACCTTGGCGGAGCCGTTTTAGATGTGCGTGCTGCAAGTTTTGCTCTAAGCCACGAACATGTTCTTTTTGTGCAACCAGTTCACGGGCCAGCCCAAGATCCTCGGACATGATGACCGAAATCGCTTGCTGGACATTGCGCAGGACCACGTCTTGGAAATCGCACAGCTCGCGCCAACCTTCAGGGGAAAAGCTTACGCTAGCTACATCTTTTCGCGTGGCAAGATCGACCATTTTGCGGCCAATCATATCGGCGCCTGCCTCTAGGTTCACCGCGATACCGGAAAGGTCAAAGCTGCAGGTGCCGGTATCTTCGCTCGAGTCGGAGCTGCGCACGCCAGACAAATAAACCCGGATACCCAGCGACATCGCTGCAACCCGATGCATATCGATACGCAGTCTTTGGCCTGCGGCCTCATCATGCTTTACAAAAAGGTGCATGGCATCGCGCAGCATGACCTCGATCTGGTTGCCCATTTCGACGAGTTCCCGGCGCGCACAGGCATAAGCACGCCGCGGCTGGTGCTGCACGGCAGGGTCGAGTGCAGACCGCTGCGCCCCTTCCGCGTCGAACCTGACCGGGTCAGGCATAATTCGGTCCGCCATCCGCATCAAGATCGGCGCCAGTGGCAAACAGACCGCCAAAAGCACGCCATTGAACAAGAGGTGCAGGTGCAGAGCCTGGTGGCCCGGTTCGGCGCCCAGCAGGTCAGTCGGCAGATCAAACTCTGTAAGCGCAGCCAAAACGATCGCAGCTCCCCCTCCGCGCAGAGCGAGATTTGTCCACACCACTCGACGCACGACAGTTGGGGATTTTAACGTAAGAAAGAACGCGATCAGGGATCCACCCATGTTTGCACCAAGTACCATGGCAAGTGCCGCTGCGAGTGGCACGAGGCCCTGTGCAGCAAGCGTGACAAAGAGCAGGATGGCGGCAACGCTCGAATGGACGAGCCAGGCAAACAAAGCCGCTACCAAGAAGGCTGCCACCGGATCGCCCGCCAGATAGAGCATGACGGCAACTGCCCCATCGTTTTGCGTCAGGGGCAAGCTTGCCTCTCGGATTAGGTCGAGCGACAGGAAGACGAGAGCAAGGCCGATGAGGATCCTTCCGATCTGCCGCACCCGTCGGACCGAGCTTTGCAGAAAGATCATGACGCCCGTTAGCATCAAAAGGGGCGTCAGAATTGCGATGCGAGCGTTGAGGATCAAGGCAACCACGGCCGAGCCAAGATCAGCGCCCAGCACGATAGCCAGCCCTGCAAGGTTGCCGATTGCCCCCGCGGACAAGAAACCAGCCATCAGAATTATCACAGCCGTGGAGCTTTGCATTAACACGGCCGCGCTGGCGCCGGTTGCAGCCGCGGCAAGTCGGTTTGTCGTCGAGCGACGCAGCCAGAGCCGCAACTGCCCACCGAAGGCGCGTTCGAACCCGGTGCGCACCAACCGCACGGCCCAAATCAGCAAGGCGGCAGCCCCAGTGATGTTGAGCAGAAACTGGATCAGGTGCGGTTCGTCCAAAGAGGCAGCTTTCTAAAAATGTGTGGATGAGAGTGGAAAGGTGTCGTCAAAACCCGGCGCGCCTTTAGCAACGATATCAAACGGTTCTGGACGCAATGCAGGTTTATTTGCGCCGCACTGAACCAAGGAGCGCTAGCGCTGGTCACGATCGTCCATTCTCTTCTTGAGCAAATCAGTCTGCGACTGCATCGACTGCCTGTGGGGCGAACATGCCAATGTTGTAACCTTCCAGCTTTGCATCTTCCGCGTCTGCGTGATCAAAATGCAGAATGGTTCCAGTACCGGGGGTGACGGGCAATAGCCTGTGTTGCGGAAGGCCCAGAAAGGCAACCATCGCGGCTCGGATTACTCCACTGTGAACGACAGCCAAAACATCGCCGTCGATCCTGCGCAACCAGTCGCGCAGCCCATCGGCCACGCGGGCTTGAAATTGCTGCCATGTCTCGCCCCCTTCGGGTTGGAAGGTTCCCGCGCGCCACGACCAGTAATCATCGGGGCATCGGGCGATAAGTTCAGGTTTGCGCTGACCCGTCCAGACGCCCATGTTCAGTTCTCGCAAGCGGGGATCACTCGGTGCCTCGGCGAACCCAACCAAAGCTACCGTTTCGCGGCATCGGCCCAAGTCGGAGGAGACCACTTGCTTGGGTTTCAGGGCGGCAACCATTGGCTTGAACGCCAATGCCTGCCGGATACCACGCCGAGACAGCGGTGCATTGTCATGGCCTTGCAAACGCTGTTCAGCGTTCCAGATCGTTTCGCCGTGGCGCAACATGATCAGTCTCATTGCGTCACCCTCCGGCCATCCCCATCAAACACCGCATCTGGCTCATTGAGGAAACACAGATCAATTTCCGCCCCAGGTTCGGCGCGGAAAAACCCGTCGACAAGGGCTGTGACCCGCAGATCTCTGATAAGACACATCACCATGGATTGCCCCGCAATGGGCGCGGATTCCGCATAAGTCGCCTTGATCGTCGGGCGGCCGTCCCGTTTTCCAACCGTGATATCCTGAGCGCGATAGAGCAGTTGCGCCATTTTCAGATCAGGGGCAATCGCGGCCCGCGCGAGAGGGCAGCCGTCGAACTCAAACTCATCGCCGTTTCGTATCACCGGTATGAGATTGCCTGCTGGCGTGCCCAGGAACGTCGCCACAAATGTGGTTTTTGGTTTGAGCAGCAACTCATCCGGCGGGCCGAATTGTTCGACCCGGCCGTCGCGCAATACGGCCACATGGGTCGCCATTGTCATCGCTTCAACTTGGTCGTGGGTGACATAGACGGAGGTTGCGTTCGTGCCACGATGAATGCGCATCAGTTCACTGCGCATATCGACGCGCAGCTTCGCATCAAGGTTCGACAAAGGCTCATCCAAGAGCAGGATACCTGGCCGCGGACCGATGGTACGCGCAATCGCCACGCGCTGTTGCTGCCCGCCGGAAATTTCCGCGGGATACCGCTGGCGTAGGGCCCCGATATCAAGGAACTTCAGAACCTCATTGATGCGCTCCTCGCGCTTTTGCCTTGACCAACCGGCGACCTTCAGCGGCCAGTCAATATTGCCTTCCACGGTCTTGTGAGGCCAAAGCGCATAGCTTTGGAACACCAGCCCCGCGTCACGTGCGGCGGCGTTGGTTTCCACCCCCGATGCACCGCTAGATACAACCTTGCCGCCGAAGGATATCTGCCCTTCGGTCGGCGGCTCCAACCCTGCCAGCATTCGCAGCAACGTAGATTTTCCGCAACCCGACGGGCCGACAAGTACAAGAAACGACCCCTGTGGGACGCTGATATTTACGTCATCCACCGCAGTGTTGTCACCGAACCGCTTTGTCAGATGTTCGATCACGATTGCCGGTGCGGTGATCCTCTGGTCCCGGGCGCTCATGCTGATTTCCATCCCTGAATTTTATTTTGCAAAAGGTAAACCAGCGCCGAGGCGACAAGGCAGATCGCCAGGATGACCAGCGTGATGGCATTGGCAAACTGCATGAAGCCCAACCCCGCATAGTTGAAGGCCATCATGCTCAGGACAGGCGTCGTCGAGCTGAACAACAAGACCACCAACGACAGGTCTCGAACAATCTTGATGAACACTAGAATACCGCCCGCGAGAATGCCGCGCACCGCCAAAGGCAGCACGATCTCGGTCATCCGCCGGATTGGTCCAGCGCCCGTCATGCGAGCGCTTTCCTCGATATCGCTGGAAATCTGGCTCAAGACAGCGCGCCCTGATTGCACCGCGTACGGCATCAGGTTCGCTGTTGCGGCCAGAACCAGCAGGGTGAAGGTGCCATAAAGCGCCGGGATCGGTCCGATCGATGTGCCATACATCGCGATATAGGCAGCGGCCATAGCGATGCTGGGAATAAACAATGGTAGGAATGCAAGCTGGCTAAGCGTATTGCCAAGGAATGTCCCTTTGTAGCGCACGATCGTGTGGGCAATCAAAAGTCCGACCAGCATCGTTGTGCAGGCAACGGTCAGTCCAAGACGGATCGTCGTCATGATCGAGCCAATCAAGATCGGATCACGGAAAATGCCTGCCTGACCCTGCGCCAGATCCGTACCGGCGGGGCCGATCCAGAAATGCAGCGTCCAATTGGAAAACAGCCCGCTCGATTGCTCTGCCATGCTGGACGCGAACAGGACGAGGACGGGGATAACAGTGGTCATCATCCCAAGAATCACAGCGGCGGCAAACAGCGGCCAGCGCCATAGGCCAAGAGCGAAGCGCTTGGTACGTGCGCCTTTTCCGGTTACCGTCGTGAATGCCTTTCGTCCTGAAACCAACCTGTCGCTGAAGAACAACAAAGCGGCTGCGGCAAGGATAAGGATCAAAGCCAGTACATAGCCGCGTTCGATATTGCCAGTCTGTACCATGCCATAAATGCGGGTCGACAGTGTTTGCATCCGCACGGGTGCACCCAGAAGAGCGGGAGCTGCAAAGTTGGATACCGCGCCGGCGAACGTCAACATACCACCCGCGACAAGGGCGGGCGTCACGACAGGCAGAATGATCCCGAACAAAATGCGGGACTTCTTGGCTCCCGCCATTTCAGCGGACTCAACCAGATCGGCACTCACCGAGCTTAGCGCGGCGGCAATCATGGTGTAGGCCAGAGAATAGTAATGCGCTACCAGAACGATCAAAGTGGGAAACAATCCCCACGCCAGCCAATCAGGAATAGAAACGCCGTTGGCCGCAAAATAACCTAGCTGACCACCCAATCTATCGTTCCGAAACAATGTCCCCCAGGCAAGGGCAGCGGCAAAGCTGGGGATCATGAAAGGCAGCGTCGACAGGATCCCTAGAAAACGGCGAAACGGTACATCGGTCAGAACGACCAACCACGCAAGAAATCCGCCAAGCAACAGACACCCCGTTGCGACGCAGGCCCCCAGGATCATCGTATTGGTGATTGGTTTCCACAACAGATTGGTCGACAAACGGCTGTTGGTCACATCGGTCCATGCCTCCAGCCCATCGGGCGTCAGCGAGATTTGAACGATCCGAAGCAAGGGAACAATGACCAGAATGGCTGTGATGCAGACCATGATGAGAGGTATGGCACTACGGGATTGCAGCAGCCGCAGGACCGGACCCCCCTGGCGGACTAGTCCTATCATTTTGGACATCCTTCTGGGCAAGTGAGGCGCCCGCGCAAGGCGGGCACCCTGTGTTGTCTTATCACTGAAGCACGAGGACCAAATCGAGGACACGGGCACGGGCAGCACCTGTTGCAGCGGGATCCATCGTCCAAAGGTTCAGATCTTCAAGCGGGATTGCATCTGGGTGATCTGCGATGGTGCGGCGCGCAGCATAATCGCCTTGGACATAAAACGGTTCAAACCCAGGTCCGCCCGTTGGCGTGTCATCCCCCATCATGAAGTCGATCAGCAACCGTGCGGAGGCCGGGTTGGGCGCATTGTTGGCGATCGTCAGCACGGCCGGAAACAAGATGCCCGCAGATGGCACGGTGTCATTGGAGATTTGCAGGGCCCAACCCTCTTCTTCATTGTCGCGGACCGCAGAATAGGTCGTCCAACCAACGGACGGATCGGTGGCGTTGATGTCACCAACAGCTGCCCGCAGGGTTGAACTGCTGCCAACCATGACCAGATCATTGTCGAACAGGTCACGGATGAATTGCTCTCCTGCGCCATCAAGGTCATCGTCGACCGTGATGGGCATGCCGAACTGGGCCTCATAAGCTGCAGCCATCTCGTCGCCCCGCAAGGCAATTTCCGTCAATAAATCAAGTGCTTCCCCTCGTTGACTCGGATCTTCCATTAGAACCTTGCCGCGCCAGTCGTCGGTGGTGAGCTGCCACAGGTTGGCAATAGGCGAGCCATCAGGATAGGCTGCCTCGTTGTACATAAGCGCGCGGGTCGACAAGCGGTGGGTCAGCAGGTCGGCCTGCAATTCCGCGGGCACCTGATCGGCAATGCGCGGTGGGACGTATCGCGTCACCATACCTGCGGGCAGCAGATCGCGTAGAACGACCGGCGCTTCGGACATGTACAGCACGTCGACCGCGTAGATGCCGGCGCGTTGCTCCGCTTCCAATCGCGCGATCTGATTTGTCGAATTGATGTCGAGACCGATCAGGTCGATACCGGGATATTGCGCCTCAAACGCGGTTTCGATCCGCGCGATCCGGCTTGATAAAGAAAACACCGTAACACTGCCCTCGGTCCTGGCAACCTCGTACAATTGCTCGGGTGTCATGGTATCCAAATCCTGCGCCATCGCGGGCGCAGTCAACAATAGTACAGCGCTAAGCAGGGCGCCCGTCATTGCATATTTCATCGTTTCCTCCTCAGGGTTTATTAAAACTGTCGAACATTGCTGACAGTTTTTCCAATGCGCCGATCGTTTCCTCCTCGTGGCGCGCCGCCATCGTCAACAGAATGGCACTGACAATGACGAATGGGACGGTTGGCGTTTGAAACTCGCTACCGGATCTTCCACGCGGCGCAGCCAGCACCTTGTCGGGTTCCGGCGTCATGATCAGGCCCGCCAGATCGGACACAAGAATAGAGGCCGCCCCAATGCTGCGGACATGTTGCATCATCGGGGCAAAGGTTGATGGCTGCTTACGAAAAGCCATGGAAATGACGACATCGTCTTTTGACATTCCGACCAGCCGCTCCGCTACATCGCGGCCGCGTCCTGTCAGGGTCACCGTGGTCATCCCGAACCTGTCCAGCCGCCGCGTCAGAAATTGAGCCAAGGGCAGCGCGTGACCTTGGGCGAAAACAAATACTTTCTTTGCGGCGAAAATTGCGTCCGCAGCCTCATCCACGGCCGATTGCGAAATCAGGCTATCAAGGTTTTGAAGCGCCGCAACTTCCGACACAATCAGGTCAGACAGATAATTCCCCTTTTCTGCCGACTTGACAGAGCGCTGCATCCGCCGTGCCGCATCTTGCGTATTGAGCATCTCATCCTGGAGTACTTTGCGGAGTTCAGGAAAACCTTTGTAGCCCAGTTTTTGAGCCAAGCGCGTCGGCGCGGCCCCGTGAACATCAATCCGTTCTGCCAACTGCGGGCCAGATAGGAACACCAGCTCCTCGCGCCGATCCAGCAGGGCAGCAACCATTTTTTGGTCCGTTGACGTCATGCGGTCGGCAGATTGTGTAAGTCGTGCAAGGAAGTCTGATGGCATAGAAAAATTCCTTTCTGATACATTTAGAAAGGAAATTTTCTGTTCCGTCAAGAAGCTTTCCAAGCCAGCGTCTCGGAGGCTTCCATCGTCGGATCAGACCCGCATGCGCGCAAACTCCGCATGAAACCAAGCGGGTTTTTCCCAACACCGAGGGAGGGGCTGCGTTTTGTCATCCCGCCAGGCGATGCAACCGCCCTGCCCCACTCAAGCCGCTTCAATCTGACATTGCCCTCTGGACATAGACGGCATTGCCTTGCTTTGTGGGTGTCTGCTCCTTGTCCTGCAGGTGGACCGCCCAACCATGACCAGATTGACAATCCTCGATACCGACGGGGGCGTTGACGATGCGCAGGCCTTGCTGATGCTGATCGCGGCGGGGCGCGCGCCGGACCTCGTCACGACGAGCTTCGGCAATGTGCCCTTGCGCGAGGCGACGCAGAACATCCTGTCGGTGCTTTCGGTGGCAGGCAGGGGGGATATTCCTGTCCATGCCGGCGCGCGGCGGCCCATGATCCAGACACCGCTGGATGCGACCCATATCCACGGGGCCGATGGTCTTGGCGGGGCGCCGCGGCCCGCGGTGATCCTTCCCCCGGCCAGCGACGACGGCGTGGGCGTGCTGGTGCAAACCCTGTCGGCAGCCGCTCGGGAGGGGGGAAAGGTCGATCTGCTGATGATCGGGCCGCTGACCAACCTCGCAATGGCGCTGCGGCTGGCCCCTGACTGTGCCGCCGGGGTGGGGCAGGTCACGATCATGGGGGGCACCTTGCATGGGCGGGGCAACATCACGCCCGCCGCGGAATTCAACATATTCGCCGATCCGGAGGCTGCGGCCATCGTCTTTGCCACGGACATCGACATCCTGGTCGTGCCATGGGAAACCTGCGCCGCGCACAGGCTGACCGGGGCCGAAGTGGACGCGATCTTTGCCGATGTGCCCGACGGGCCGGTCAAATCCTTCTCGCTGGCGCTTGCCAGTCACGCCCGCGCAACCATTGCGGGCTTCGGCGGCGGCGATCATTTCCGCTTCGTCGATCCCTTGGCGGCCGCCGTGGTCATCGACCCTGCCATCGTCACCAGATACCTTCACGCCTCGGTGGATGTGGCGCTTGCCCCCGGCCTCACACGCGGCATGACGGTCGTCGATCCGACCGGCCGGCTGGGCACCCCCAGACGCAGGCTGGTCGAGGCGGTCGATCCAGACCTGCTTGTCGATCTTTACAAGGCGTCCATC
>NZ_JAEPMO010000082.1 GCF_017643905.1 Marivita sp. | reverse complement strand
GCGTCTTCAGAGCTCAATGCCTGATGCTTGTGATCATAGGCATCTGCGATCTCGACCTGGCAAACCGCCTTGGGTGCCAGATTGCGCCACGCCTCGGACAAGACACCGATCTCAAGCCCCCAATCGGATGGGATGCGCAGATCAGGCAGGATGTTCGTCCGCATCGCGAACTCGCCGGACAGCGGGTAGCGGAAACTGCGCAGGTAATCGAGGTAGTCCCGGTCTCCGACGACGCGCTTCAACGCGATCAGCAGTGGACTGACCAAAAGCCGCGTCACCCGTCCGTTCAGTTTTTCCCCACCGATCCGGGCATAGTACCCCTTGGCGACCTGGTAGGGGAAGGTTGGGTTGGCGACGGGATAGATCAGTCGGGCCAACAATTCGTTCGTATAGGTCAGGATATCGCAATCGTGGATTGCCATGACTGCGCTGTCCTGACAGCCAATCAAGTAACCGATGGATGTCCAGACATTCTTGCCTTTACCTTGCTCTCCAGGTGACAGCCCCATCTGTTCAAGCCGGTTTCCCAGTGCCCGCATGCGAGGGCTGTCGTTCCAGATCACGATATGGTTCTGGTTCAGCCCTTCGAAGAAGCGCTTGGCATGGCGAAACTGCTTTTCGTCCGCGCGGTCAAGACCAACGATTATTCGGTGCAAATAGGTGACCTTCGCCAGTTCCGACAGGATGTTCGGCATCGCATCGGTTTCGAGCTCGGAATAAAGGCAGGGCAGAATAAGCGACATCTTCCGCGTCTGCGCGAAGGTCTCCAGCTCGTAGGTCATCTCGGCAAGCGACCGGGTGCGCAGGTTGTGCAGGGTCGCGATGTTTCCGTTCTGATGAAAATCAACCATCGGGCGTGTGTCCTTCCACAAGGGGCAGAGTGTCGAGAATAGCATTGACCGAGGCGTTCCAGCCTACCGGCCCGGCGTCGTGCGTGCGCGTGATCCGACCGTTATGTTCGCCTGCCAACTCGGGCAGAGGCGGCCTATGGGGATTGGCGATGATGACGCCCATATCGGCTTTTTCCAGCATCGCGATGTCGTTTGGGGCGTCGCCGAGCGCGAGTGTTTTCTTCGCGCCAAGGGCGTCCATCACGCTGTCCATCGCGCTCGCTTTTGTTCTTCCGAAGGACAATGTCAGGAAACGTCCGCCGCGCTGGGCTGTGATGCCGTGCTCCTGCAGGTCTGCGTGAAACTGAGCCAGTTCTGCATCATTGCCGGACCATACGCCAGGTTCTGAATAGTCACGGGCCTTGGCAAGCTGAGCGGCGTCTTGCTTCAGGCCAGTCAAACGGGCCAATTCTGGAACAGTCATGTCACCAAAGCCCCGGAACTGCGCGCGCAGATGGGTCGAGATCCGGTCAAGCGCGTTACGCAACGCGCTGTAAGCGTCGGCTGGGCCTGTGTCGTGCAACCCGATCACCCCGGCGCCATTCTCGACGATGGCGGGCAAACCAGTCAGGCCCATCTGCTCTTGAAGTGGTCGGATCTCGGAGGCCGTTTTGCTGCTCGCAAGAACGACCGGAATGCCAAGTGCCCGAAGCCGTTGCAGGGCAGGGCGCGCTGCATCCCACTGATATGTCTCGTGATCCAAAAGCGTGCCGTCGAGGTCAGAAAAGACAACAAGCTTCAGAAGATTCTTCATGTCTGGAGTGTCCGACGACACTGCCACCGGCTCAAGCCCAAAAGAACCACATCGCAGTTGCGCGACAGATCTGCCTCAGGTGGATGGCGCCGTCCGCCGCAGAAAGCGGCGGAGTAAAGCCTTTTGACTGAAAATCGAACTCCCGGTTCTAAACAAACCGGTTCACGAGGTTCTCCAGCCGCTCCTGTTTTCCAGAGCGCGGTTCGGGGTTCAAACCTGATGCGCGAACATAGGCTTCAAGATCGTCCAGAGCATACTCCCCCGACAGCATCTTTCTGGCCTCGTCGCTGTTCCATCCTGCATACCGCTCGGCGCGCATCGCCTCCAGGGTTCCGTTTTCGAGAATGGCCGCCGCTGCTTTCAATCCGCGTGCGCAGGCATCCATGCCACCCACATGTGCAAGGATGAGATCCTCGGGGTCCAGCGACTGCCGACGCAGCTTGGCGTCGAAATTCGTTCCGCCGGTGGTAAAGCCACCCGCCTTGAGAACCTCGTAATAGGCAAGCGCCATCTCGGGCACGTTGTTGGGGAATTGATCGGTGTCCCAACCCGACTGGTAATCGTTCCGGTTGATGTCAATCGACCCGAGAATTCCAAGGCTCGCCGCCATGGCCAGTTCATGCTCGAAACTGTGGCCAGCCAAGATGGCATGGCCCTGTTCGATGTTGACCTTGACCTCGTTTTCCAGCCCGAACCGCTTGAGAAAGCCGTAAACCGTCGCGACATCGTAGTCATACTGATGTTTTGCGGGTTCCTGTGGCTTTGGCTCGATCAGGATTGTGCCGTTGAAGCCGATCTTGTGCTTGTACTCCACCACCATGGACAGCATGCGTCCGGCCTGTTCAATCTCGCGGGTGAGATCGGTGTTGAGAAGGGTCTCATAGCCTTCGCGCCCGCCCCAAAGGACATAATTCGCTCCGCCCAATTTGTGGGTCGCGTCCATGCATGTCTTTATGGTTGCACCCGCGTAAGCAAACACATCGGGGTCTGGATTGGTGGCCGCACCCGACATGAAGCGGCGGTGCGAGAAGAGGTTTGCAGTGCCCCAGAGCAGCTTTGTTTTCGAGCTTTCCATCTTGGCCGCAAAGTAGTCGACGATCTCTTCAAGATTGCGGGTCGAGTTTGCGAAATCCTCGCCTTCGGGACGGACATCGGCATCGTGAAAGCAAAAGAACGGCGCGCCAAGAATGTCAAACATCTCAAAAGCGACATCAGCCTTGAGCCTCGCCAGATCCATCGTGTCTCCGAACCACGGACGGTCAAAGGTCTGGCCGCCAAAGGGGTCGCCCCCTTGCCATGCGAAGCTGTGCCAATAGGCGATGGCAAAGCGCAGATGGTCTTCCATCCGCTTCCCCATAACCATTTCATTCGGGTTATAGTGACGGAACGCGAACTCGTTCGATGTTTCCGGCCCCTCGTAGGTGATTGCCGGAATGCCTTTGAAAAAGTCGGTCATGTTAGTCCTTTCAGTGCAGCCTGGGTGGCGCGGAAGCGGTGATGTCCGTCATCAAACGCGGCGCGCAAATCGGGGTCAGGGGTGATGCTGCGCGCAATGTCTGGGCGCGTCGCGATTTCGGCGCCGGCACCCGTTGCAGCCATGATCGCAAGCCGGGCGGCCCCGAAGGCCCCGCCAAAGTCGCCAGCGACCGGGATATCAATCGGCGTGTCGAGCGCCGTGGCAATTGCCGAGAGCCAGTAGTCGGATTTGCTGCCGCCACCCACAGCCAGAAGGCTGGTGATCTCGGTGCCCGTGGCAGCCAGCACGTCGCGGCAGTCACGAATGGCAAAGCTCACACCTTCCAGGACAGCGCGGGTCGCCGCCGCTGTGTCGGTTGCATGCTCGATCCCGATTAGTGCACCCCGAATTGTAGCGTCGTTGAGTGGTGTCCGCTCTCCACCAAGATAAGGTGCAAAGACCGCCTTGCTGGGCGCCTGCAGCGGGCCAAGCCTCTGCGTCAGGTCAGCCGCGTCCTGTCCGACAAGCTGCGCGAACCAGTTCAGCGCGTCAGTCGCCGAGAGGATCACGCCCATCTGGTGCCATGTGTCCGGCAAAGCATGACAGAAGGTATGAACTGCGGTGCCCGGGTCGGGCTGATAGCCGTCATTTGCGGCAAAGAGCACACCCGACGTGCCGAGCGACACAAAGGCCTGCCCCGCGCGGACCACTCCGACACCGATACCCGAGGCTGCGTTGTCGCCACCGCCACCAGCGACAACGACATGTGTCCCGAACCCCCAGCGCTGGCCAAGGTCGGCGCGCAATTGTCCCGAAACTTCGGAGCCTTCGACAAGGCGTGGCATCTGCGAAAGCCCAAGCCCGGTCTTTGCCAGAAGATCCTCAGACCATGTGCGGGCACCGGTATCCAACCAACTGGTTCCCGCAGCATCCGACATTTCGGCGACGTGTTCGCCTGTCAGCCAAAGGCGCAGGTAATCCTTGGGCAACAGGACCTTCGCAACCCGCTCGAACACTGCTGGCTCATGCGCGCGAACCCAGGCGAGTTTCGGCGCGGTGAAGCCGGGAAAGACGATATTGCCCGAGATGGCGCGCCAGTCTGGGTCGGCGTCCATTTCTGCCGCTTCGGCATGACTGCGGGTGTCGTTCCAGAGAATGCAGGGCCGCAGCACTTCATCCGAGGCATCAAGCAGGGTTGCGCCATGCATCTGGCCAGACAGGCCGATCGCCTTGACCGCCGACAGGTTGTGGCTGCTGAGCTGATCGAACACGGCTTCTGCGGCCGCAATCCATTCGGCAGGGGCTTGCTCTGACCAACTGTCATGCGGGCGCGACACGTTCAGCCGCGCGGTGGCCTCGGCGAGTATCGTCTGATCTTCATTGATCAGGATCGCTTTCAGACCGGATGTGCCCAGATCTAGACCGATAAACATCACTCTGCCGTCCTTGAATGATCAGGAATGAGAAACTCAGTGGGAATGTCGGCCCCGACATGAGATCGGGGCCAATAGCTCAAGCTGCCAGATGTGCCGGCGTCTTGCCCAGAATGATCATCGCGAGAAGATCGTCTTCACTTGCATCCGCAACCTTTACGGTGCCCACAAGTTCGCCGTTCTTCATGACGCTTGCTCTGTCGCAAAGCCGTTTGACCTGATGCACATCGTGGTCGATCAGGAAGATCCCCAACCCCTGGCGTTTGAGCTCTTGAATGAGTTCGGCCACCATCTGGGTTTCCTGTGGTCCAAGGGCCGCTGTTGGTTCGTCCATGATCAGGATCCGCGCGTTGAAATAGACCGCACGCGCAATCGCCACGGATTGCCGCTGACCACCCGAAAGGGCCGACACAGGTGCCTGGAACTTGCGGAAGTTGGGATTGAGCCGCGCCATGATCTTGCGCGTTTCAGCTTCCATTCTGGCTTGATCGACAAACCCGGCAGCCGTCAACAACTCGCGTCCAAGAAACAGGTTGGACGCGGCATCGAGATTATCCGCCAGCGCAAGCGTCTGGTAGATCGTCTCGATGTTGTGGCTGCGGGCATCGCGGGGATTTTTGATCGTGGCTTTCTCTCCGTTGACGAAAATGTCGCCCGAGTCCGCCTGATACGCGCCCGACAGACACTTGATCAGAGTCGATTTCCCTGCACCGTTGTGGCCCAAAAGGCCCACAACTTCGCCGGGGTACAGATCGACCGTGACATCGTCTACGGCGTGAATGCCGCCAAACGAGATTGAGATGTTGCGCATCTCGACGAGCGGGGTTCCGGTGTTAACAGTCATGATCTTCGCCCCTTACTTCGATTTACGGCGGTAGAGGATGTCGAGGTAGACGGCCAGAACGAGCACCGACCCGACAACGATCCGCTGCACGGCCGCGTCAAATCCGATCAGCACCATGCCGGTCTGCAGGGATTGCATCACAAGGGCACCAAGTATGGCCCCAAATATCGTGCCCACACCGCCCGACAGGGATGTGCCCCCGATCACCGCAGCAGCGATGACATAAAGCTCGTCCAGTTCGCCCAATGCGTTGGTGGCCGAGTTCAGACGGGCCGACGCGACGACCGCAGACAGACCTGCGAGGAAGCCCATGATCGCGAAGATCTTGACGGTCATCATCTTGGTGTTGATGCCCGCAAGCGCCGCGGCCTCTGGATTGCCGCCAATGGCATAGACGTAGCGGCCAAACCGGGTCTTGGTCATCAGCAATGTCATGGAGATACCAACGACCAGCAGGATGAGGACCGGAATAGCAAACCCGTGGGAAATGAATAGACCGCCTTCAGGGATGGTGATCGCGTTTTCCTCGGCATAGCGGCGCACAATGCCGCGCGGCCAGGGATAGGCATTGACCAGCAGCACAGCTCCGATGATGGTGGCACATCCGACCAAGCCAAGGAACGTGTCTGCCCAGACCGGCCGCAGTTTGAATTCGAACTTGGTGCGCTGCTTGCGTCCGTTGATCACGCCGAAGACCACTGCGGCGCATCCGATCAGACCGATGATCCAGCTGCCAGTGGCACCCACGGCCCCGTAAGGCCCGCCGCCGAGCAATGCAAATGTGCTGTCGACCGGAGAGATCGTTTCCCCACGAGCCACAAGAAATCCAGCGCCACGCCAGACCAGAAGTCCGCCCAGCGTCACGATGAAGGCCGGAATGCCCCGATAGGCGATCAACCATCCGTGGAACGCGCCGACTGTCGCGCCAAGGAGCATGCCGCAGGCCGCCGCGATCACCCAGATCAGAGGATGGCCGAGTCCCAGAAAGGAGGGAAGGATATTGACCTGAATGACGCCCATGATGATGGCGCAAAATCCAAGCAGTGACCCGACGGACAGATCGATATGGCGGGTCACGATCACCAGAACCATGCCACAGGCCATGATCCCGATTGACGAGGTCTGGACCGACAGGTTCCAGAGGTTTCGCGGTGTCAGGAAGGCCCCGAAACCATTTACGAGCGCGCCGTAGAGGTGAAAGCCGATCCAGATCAGTGCAAGAGCACCGACCATCCCGATCAGGCGCGTGTCGAGTTCGGTCGCGCTCATGAAGCGGCTGATCAGACCTTCAGGCTTTGCGGTCGTTTTTGAGATTTTTTTAGTGTCAGACATTTGTTCGTCCAGCCAT
This sequence comes from Marivita sp., assembly GCF_017643905.1. GTDB lineage: Bacteria > Pseudomonadota > Alphaproteobacteria > Rhodobacterales > Rhodobacteraceae > Marivita. The sequence continues at coordinate 13,901 of NZ_JAEPMO010000082.1, read as the reverse complement.
GCGGAAGGATGCGAAAACACGGCACGGCCCTGACCAGCACATGCACTGGAACCCGGATCGCGGCGCTATGAAAAAATTGGACAAAAGCCCTTGTCTGCACCTTGGTCAGAACGGTGCAGAAACCGGCGCAGGCAGGGTGGCCTGCGCCGGATCACCTACCGGTTACTGGCAGGCCGCAACAGTCGGCATCGCACCTTCGCAAGCCTGCTCTTTCGAGATGTGGCCCGCGTCAATGACGAGGTTCAGCGTGTCGGCTGTGATCGGTGTCGGGTCGAGGAAGATTGCGTTCATTTCAACGCCCTTCTCGCCACCGGACCACTTCACGGAGCCTTCGATATCCGCCAGCATCGTACCGCCTGCCAGAGCAACGGCGATATCCGCAGCGGCCTTGCCGAGGTCACGCGAGTTTTTCCAGACCGAAACGGCCTGAGTGCCGCGTGCAACACGGTTCAGAGCGGCAAGGTCGCCGTCCTGTCCGCCGACCGGAACCGTCAGACCCTGAGCAGACAGTGCAGCGATCACGCCACCGGCCATACCGTCGTTCTGCGCCAGAACCGCATCAACCATGTTGTTGTTGGCGGTGAGAATCTGTTCCATGTTCTTCTGAGCGTTTTCGGGCTTCCAGCCATCGGAGAAGGCTTCACCAACGATCTTGATCGAACCGTTGGCAACTTCGTCACCGATCACTTCCATCATGCCTTCCAGCAGGAACTGCGCGTTGGGGTCACCCGGGTCGCCTTTGATGATTGCGTAGTTGCCCGATTCCTGAATGCCCTGAACGGTTTCGGCGATGATACGGCCAACACCTTTGTTGTCGAAGGTCAGGTAGAAGGCGCGATCATCTTCGATGAGACGGTCGTAGCCCACAACCGGGATGTCCTCGGCGGCTGCCTGATCGATTGCAGGTGCAATCGCGTCCTTGTCCATCGCGAGGATGATCAGCGCGTCTGCGCCCTGTGCGATCAGCGCTTCGATGTCGGTCAGCTGCTTGGCGGCAGAAGCCTGCGCGTCAGCAGAGATATATGTCGCGCCAGCGGCTTCGAGAGCGGCCTTGATTGCAGCTTCGTCAGTCTTCCAGCGCTCTTCCTGGAAGTTGGACCAGCTCACACCAACGGTGACAGAGTGGCTTCCTGCGAGTGCGGATGTAGAAACAGAGGCAGCCAGAATGGCCGCGAGGGTAAGCGCCTTGCGCATGTGATCTCCTCCCAAATGATCGTGCCCGGAATCAGGCTGTTCGGCTATGACCGTAACACCGCCATCATGACATATTTAATTCAGCTGTCAAAAAATAAACTTGCCGAGTTCGAAGATTTTTTGCCCTGACGGGGTCCTTGCTGTGATCTTTTTGCTGGAATGATGGGCGATTTCGGGTACGTTGACCATGTTAAGTTTAGGCTCTGAATGAAATGTCACCGGATACCGGATTCCATGCTCTTGAAGACGGAGAGGCCCAGATTGGCTGTGGTCCCCTGATTCAAAGCTATGAGTCCACGCCGCGAAGCCTGCGGATGCAGGTGTTCGACAGGGTGCGCGCTGCAGGGCTGATTTCTCGTGCGGATCTGGCAAAAGACCTCGGGGTCAGTCCCGCGTCGGTCACGTCGGTCGTGAGCGAGTTGATCGAAACCGGCATGGTTCACGAGGTCGCAACGCCCAAGCGCGAAGGCGAAAGCAATCGGGGGCGGCCGCCCGTGGCCCTGGGCGTGCGCCCCGAAGCGGGCTATGTCGCCGGCCTGAAGCTGTCCGACCATCGCCACGCCGCCATCATTACGGACTTCGCAGGAAACACGATTGCCGAGGCCGAGATTCGCCACGGTGTCCTGCAGCAGGAAACCGAAATGGTAATCCGGGATGTCGTCCGGCTTCTGGATGATGCGCTGGGTCAAGCCGGGCTGACGCAAACGGATCTGTCTGCCATCGGTCTCGGTCTGCCCGGTGTCGTCGACAGCGCGACAGGACAGGTCATGTGGTCCCCCCTGATGCGCGAGCAGGGGATTGCCCTTGGTCCCACGCTTGAGGAATTGCTGGGTCGTCCGGTACGTGTCGACAATGATGCAAACCTCGTGACATTGGCCGAGCTCTGGTTCGGCGCTGGTCGGGCACGGTCTGATTTTGCGGTTGTGACCATCGAACATGGCGTCGGTATGGGCGTGGTCATCAATCACCGACTCTATCGAGGGGCAATGGGGCTTGGTCTTGAGATCGGCCATACCAAGGTGCAGCTGGATGGTGCCTTGTGTCGGTGCGGCCAACGCGGGTGCCTCGAAGCTTACGTAGCTGACTACGCTCTCGTGCGCGAGGCAACCACCGCGCTCAACTGGGGCAATCGCGGTGTGCAATCGCAGCATATCCTGCTCGAATCCCTCTATGATCACGCCAAGGCCGGGAACCAGTCTGCCCGCGCCATCTTTAAGCGTGCAGGGCGCTACCTCGCCCTGGGTCTGGCCAATATCGTGAACCTGTTTGACCCGGCGCTGATCCTGCTGTCCGGGGAACGGATGCGTTATGACTATCTCTATGCCGAAGAGGTTCTAGCCGCGATGCGTGACATGACATTGGAAACCAACCGCCCTGCGCCCGTGGTCGAAATTCGTGCGTGGGGCGATCAGGTCTGGGCGCGTGGGGCTGCCGCACTTGCGCTTGATACGGCCACAGAGATTGCACTCCGGCCGGAGGCAGTATGAAACTTGCCCTTTGTCTGATCTGCGCTGGTGCCCCACTGGCGGCCCAGCCTCTGTTCGAGCCGCGGCCCTTGCCAGTGGAACATGTATACTCAGGCGGCTGGGAACACTTTGTGGGCGGTGGACTTGCGGCGTTCGACTGCAATGGCGACAGCTTCCCCGAACTTCTTGCGGCGGGCGGCGAGGCCCCGATGACGTTGCTGATCAACACGACATCGGCCCCCGGAAATGACATATCGTTCGAAAATGGCACATTCCCCGACATCACCGGCGCAACCGGAGCCTATCCGCTGGACATCGACAGCGACGGTTGGCTCGATCTCTTCATCCTGCGCGTTGGCGAAAACATGGTCCTGCGAGGCGGAGCCGATTGCAGTTTTACGGATGCCTCAAGCGCTTGGGGCATTCCCCGGGATGATCGCTGGTCCACGGCGTTTTCCGCAACATGGGAAGCCGGGCAAAACCGTCCCACTTTGGCCGTCGGCAATTACGTGGATCGCGCGAATCCGGATGGGCCGTTTCAAGCCTGTGACAGCAACCAGCTGATGCGCCCAACCGCCGAAGGGTATGCCAGCACCGATCTCGCTCCGGGTTTTTGTGCATTGTCAATGCTGTTTTCGGATGCGGCGCGCCGCGGGGTCGCCGATCTGCGCGTGTCGAATGACCGACATTACTACGTCCGCGGCGGCTCTGAGCAAATGTGGTCCTTTCCTGACCTCAATTTGCTCGATGCGTCAAAGGGCTGGAACGCGGTGTCGATTTGGGGGATGGGCATCGCCTCAACCGACATCACCGGCGACGGTCTGCCCGAGGTGGTCCTGACCTCGATGGGTGACCAGCTGCTGCAATATGCGGATGCCCCATATGTCTATCGCAACGCGTCCTACAATGTCGGGGCAACCGCACATCGGCCCCATATCGGGGACGACGGACGTCCATCAACGGGGTGGCATGCTGCCTTTGGCGACGCGGACAATGACGGCTTTGAGGACATCTTCATCGCCAAGGGCAATGTGGACCAGATGCCCAGCAATGCCATGCATGACCCAAATTCTCTGTTGATGCAGCAGCCGGACGGAACCTTTGTCGAAGCGTCTGTCGCGGCGGGTGTGGCCAGCGATCTGCGCGGACGCGGTGGGGTTTTCGGGGATCTGAACGGTGACGGTCTGCTTGATCTGGCCGTGGTCAACCGCCGCGCACCGTTGGAGCTCTGGCAGAACGTGACGGCGGGAGCAGGCAACTGGATCACGCTGCAACCTGTGCAACCCGCGCCGAACCAGCATGCCGTCGGCGGCTTTGCCGAGATCCGATTGCCGGACGGAACAACCCGAATCAAGGAAATCACGGTTGGTGGCGGGCATGCGGGTGGCAGCGCGCTGCCGGTTCATTTTGGACTTGGCACCGCCACGTCTGTCGAAACGCGCATGATCTGGCCCGATGGCAACGCGAGCGATTGGCAGGTGGGTACCATCAACGCGGCCAATTTGATAAGCCGCGTCAACTGACATCCGCTGCTATCGGTTCCCAAGCCGTAGTGTTCTGGTCGCCTAGCGATCCACCGGCAAACCGCTGGGCACTGACTGAGGGACACCCATGCGCCCCTCAAGTGCGACCGGATCGCTGAGGCTTTCCAGAAACGCCATGATCGCGTCGATCTCCTGACTGCTCAACGGCACGCCTTCCCAGGCGACGTCCAGAATGGCTTGCGTGGCCGTGGGATCCTCCAAAACCGCCCAATCAGATGCGCCCTGCAGGTCTGGCAGCACCGCCTGTGTCTGGTCGTAGGCCACGCCACGCGGATTGGCATGGGCCTCGACGAACAGGCGCAAGTCCTTGTACGCACCACTGTGGCCGTAAGGTGCGGTGGCGGTGACATTTCTCAAGGACGGTGTGCGGAAGGCAAACCGATCCTCTTCCCGGCCCGTCACCCGCATCCGACCGTCATCGCGCACGTAGCTTTCAAAGCGCGCGGCCTTGCCAGGACCAATCTGTGGAACGCCCATGGCGTGAAACTTGTGGTCGGTTTGGAACGCGCCGGAATGGCAGCTGGAACAGGCGGCCTTGCCGTAAAAAAGATCCATGCCCTCGGCGGCCTTGCCGCTCAAGAGTTCCTCTCCGCGCAGGTGCGCGTCAAACGGGCTGGTGTCGGACCGCCATTCCTCTGCAATGAAGGCCGCGATGGCATTAGAGATATCCGTAAAGGCAATCTCGCGACCCTCGGCTATCTCGGGATACACCGTTTCGAAGGAGGTGCGATAAGCTTCGATCGCAGAAACACGTTTGGCAATAAGATCCCAAGCCCCGCCCTCGCCCGTGATGCGGCCCAGTCGCACAGCCTTGGACACGTCGTTTTCGCTGTAATGCCCGGCCATTTCATCCGGGCTCAGCACCGGGAACATGGTTTGGGCCGACAGAAGATTGGCAAAACCCTGGGTCATATCCTCGTCCAGAGGCGTCCGCAGACCACCCGGGCGTGAGGGGTCGACCTCGATCCGGCCATCGTGAAACAGGACGGTGAATTCCCGCGCTCCCAGATTGAACAAACCTGTGGCATTGCGCGGAACACGTTGCTCAGGCACGTTGGCCGGGTCGACATGGCGCTCTGGGCCCAGTCCGATGCCGCCTTCTCCCAACGACAGCGACACACCATCCCCGGTGCCAAAGCGCGGATGATGACACGTCGCGCAAGAGATATTCCGGTTGCCCGACAGGATCGGATCGTAAAAAAGAAGCTGTCCCAGTTTGGCTTCTGCCGGATCGACGGGCATATAGGCGTCATCCGTCACCGGCGCAGGCAGGTCCGCGCGCGCAACAGGTGCCAGAAGCAGGGTCATGACCGCAACGGCTGAAGCCCAGATCACGGTTCCGTTCCGTCTGTTCCGAAAGCCAAACATTCTACACCTTTTGCTTCATGCTGGGCCGAATGCCGTCAGAGATTGATCGCCTTGTCAATTGTGGCGTTGCGGATATCGGGACTCCTGGACGGATATCGGCTGACGTACGTCCGGCTGGAGTGAGCCATACTCGGGCGGCCGCGTGCCGAAGAACGTTTCACCCTGTTCCTCAAGTCTTTTCAAGTCGTGCCGCAAGCGTATCCGCAAGGGCCTCACCAACGAGGCGAGCTGCCCGTGACAATGGGCGGCGCGCATCGACGGCAACGCTGATCGACTGCGGCCGCAAACCTTGATCGGTCAACGGCACGAAGCGAAGGGTGCCGTTTTCCAACTCGGTCAGAGCATCCAACTGTGACGTGATCGCCAGGTATTTCCCGCTAACGAGGATCTGCTTCATGAACTGAAGCGAATTCGTCACGAGAGCCGGTTCTGCCGGATCGAAAAGCCAACCGAAACGCTTGTCGAGATATTCTCGCACCGGCAGGACACGGCTCTACGCAGCCAGCGGATGTTTTGCTGCCTCGCTGAGGGTCGTTTGGGAATGGTCCCAAAGCGCATGCCCGCGGCCAACAACGCAGCCGAAGGGCAGAGGCTTGGACCATATGATGTGCCGTGATCGGTCGTCCGGAAGATTGAACACCAATGCAAGGTCAATACTGCCGACTTCGAGTTCGTGAGCCGCGTCCTGTGGCGTCAGGATGTCAACGGCAAAGCGGATTCGCGGATAGCGCTCGGCAAAGGTCGAGACGAGATCGGGCAGGATCGAGTTCACAAGACTGTCCATGGCACCAAGCCGAACCGTCCCGAATTGCTCTCCTCGCATCGTCCGGATCGTCTCTTCAAGACGTTCCTCGTCCGCGCGCCAGCGACGGGCAAGCAGCACGGCTGCCTCTCCCGCTGCAGTTAGCCGCATTCCTCGCGCATGTCGTTCGAAAAGCGGCGTCTGGCAAGCGTCTTCCAAGGCGATGATCTGACGGTCAATCGCCGAAGCCGCAATGCCGATTGACCGGGATGCCGCTTGTATCGACCCAAGCCGCGCAACCGTTTCGAGGTAATTCAACGCCCGAGGCAAGACGTGCAAAGCCAATGCATTGCTCCTTCTGTTGCCGTTTTGCGAATGCAGCATGAATGATTTTGAAATTGTTGGCAACGCAAGGCCAGCGTTAGCATTCGATGAACATGGGGGTTCAGATGCAGGGCACCGCGCCGCTTGCCTTTTCGATAACCGCGCTCAACCGAGCGACCGATGGTCAGGCCACGGCCATGATGGACCGGATAGTCGAACGGTCGGCATGGCTCGCCCGTCGCGCAGCCGAGGCGCGTCCCTTCCGGAATGCGGATGAACTTGCCACATGGCTTGATTCCGAAGTCCGCAGCCTCCCGAGGGATGAGGCATTGCAACTGCTTTGCGCCCATCCCGAGCTTTCGCCGCCTGACCCTTCAGCGATGACATTTGCCTCGCAGGATGAACAGGGGCGTCTGGCCCTTTTGGATCTCGACGCTTTGACATCCGCCGAAATGACGGATCTGAACCGGCAGTATTCGCGCCGACACGGGTATCCGTTCATTGTGGCCTTGCACGAACATGACGATCTCAAAAGCGTAATTGCGCAATTCAAACGTCGGATCGCGGCAGACCCAACCGAAGAATTGGCGCACGCGCTTGGTCAGGTCGTGTCTGTGATGAAGGCCCGTCTGCGCAGGCTGACGGGGGTGGCACAGCCGTCGCGAGACACGGAGCCAAAGGCCATTGCAAGCGCCAATTCGGATGGAGGGTCGTCATGAAAGACCTTCTTCTTCGCTTGCGCAAAACTGACGATGAAGCGCGGCCTCCGCATGTCTATTTTGGCGCGCTTGGCGGCATCGCCCTCTTGATCCTCGCTCTTGTGTTCATTGTCGGTGGCTATGAGCTTGGCGTGGGCACGCCCCGCCGTCTTGGGACAGGCGCTTTTCCAGTCATCACCGGTTTCATTCTTGCGGTGCTATCGTTGGTCGTCATTGCTGCCGATTTCAGGGATACGTCCGACGCGGAACGCCCGGACTGGATTTCCTTTGCCGCCATCGGTGCGGCGCTTGCCGTCTTTGCTCTGACAGTTGGTCGGATCGGCCTTGTTCCGGGTGCGTTTCTGACAGTGATCACGGCCAGTGTACCGGACCCGTCGTTGCCCATTCTGGGAAAGATCATTCTGGGGACAATCGTGTCTCTGGCGTGCTGGGCGCTCTTTATCGGCGTGATAGGCCTGCCCTTCGCCGCATTCGGAGGGTTTTGACGATGGAGATCATCACCGGTTTCGGAAACGGTCTGCTTGTTGCCCTGCAGCCAGCGAACTTGTTTTACTGCTTCGTCGGCGTTTTCCTCGGCACCTTCATCGGCGTACTGCCCGGCATCGGATCAATGGCGGCGATCGCGATGATCCTGCCGCTGACATTCTACCTCGAGCCAACGTCCGCGCTGGTTATGATCGCCGGAGTTTACTACGGCGCGGAATATGGCGGATCGATCGCATCGATCCTCATGAACGTCCCCGGAACACCCTCTTCGTCGATCACCTGCATCGACGGTTATCCGATGGCGCGCGAAGGGCGTGCGGGGGTTGCGCTTTTTGGCAGCGCCATCGCCTCATTCGGAGGCGGGATGATCGGTATGATCGTCATGGCAGTGCTTGCACCGGGGTTGGCAGATCTGGCGCTCAATTTCGGACCCACAGAGTATTTTGCGGTCATTCTCCTGGGACTGGTCGCCGCCTCTGCCGTCTCGAACGGAAGTCCTGTCAAAGGCATAACGATGGTGGTTGCGGGATTGATGCTGGGCACAGTCGGTGTCGATATCACCACCGGAGCCGAGCGCTTTACCATGGGCATTCCCGAGATGCGCGACGGTGTTCATCTGGTGATTGTCGCAATGGGCCTGTTTGGCGTGGGCGAACTCATCGTGTCGATCCGTGCGAATGCCAGTGGCGCGTTCCAGAACGAGATCGACTACAAGAAATTCTACCCATCGCGGGCCGAATGGAAGGCCATGTTCGGCCCAATCCTGCGCGGCTCGGGCATCGGCAGCTTCTTCGGGGCACTTCCGGGTACGGGCCAAACGGTCGCTTCGGCCGTGGCTTATGCCGTCGAAAAGAAGATTTCACCAAACAAAGAGCGGTTTGGCAAAGGCGCTATCGAAGGTGTCGCCGTACCCGAGGCCGCCAACAACTCGGCCACGCAAACCGCCTTCATTCCGACGCTGACCCTCGGGGTGCCGGGAAGCGCGTCCATGGCGCTCGTGATCGGGGCGCTGATGATGTACGGGATCGTGCCGGGGCCCAGACTGCTTGTTGATCACTCCGACCTTTTCTGGGGGCTGGTCGCGAGCTTTCTGATCGGGAACATCCTGCTGCTCATCCTGAACATTCCGCTGATCGGGCTCTGGGTACGTCTGCTGAAAATCTCCTATCGCTACATGTACCCCACCATCATCGTGCTGATTTGCGTCGGGGTGTATTCGCTCAACAACAACGTCTTCGACGTCTGGCTGACTCTGGTCTTTGGCTGGGCGGGATACCTGATGCGTCTTTTCCGCTTCGAGCCGGCGCCGTTCCTGATCGGCTTCGTTCTTGGCCCGATGATGGAGGAACAGCTGCGCCGGGCCATGCTTCTGTCGCGCGGTGATCCCACGACCTTCCTGACCCGCCCGATCAGCGGAACGCTGATCGCGATCACCGTCCTTCTGCTCGTCTACGCCATCGTTTCGGCGGTCAGACAGCGTCGTCGTCTCCGCAAGGCGGCCGAAGCCCTGTCCGAAACCTGATTACTGCGACCTCTAGAAAAGGATACCTCAGATCATGAAACATATTCTTGCCATCGGCGCTGCCGCCCTTGTTCTGGCCTCGCCTGCAATTGCCGAGCCCGGAAAATGGACCGATGAGCCGGTCCGCATCGTCGTCACCTTCCCGCCGGGTGGAACAAGCGATCTGATTGCGCGTGTTCTCGCCCAATACTTCGAAAGCGAGTACGGACAAAAAACCGTGGTCGACAATCGACCCGGTGCAGGCGGCACCGTCGCCGCCGACTATGTGGCCGAGCAGGCCCCGGATGGCACCACTCTTATCCTTGGCAACAACGCGCCCTTCACGATTGCGCCAACCCAATTCGACAATCTGCCATACGATCCGATGGGCGATTTCACGCATATTGCCTATCTCGGCGCCTCAACGCCTGCGCTTTTCGTGCAACCCTCTTCGGGGATCACGTCGCTTGACGACTACATCGCCAGAGCAAAGGGCGATGGCATCACATATGGGTCTTCGGGCGTTGGGTCGATCACCCATATCCTTGGCAAAGCCGTCGACATCGAGCTTGGCATCGAGCAGATCCACGTACCTTACCAGGGGAGCGCGCCAGCGATCCAAGACTTCCGAGCCGGTGTTCTGGAAGCTTACTATGACATGGTCGCGCTGAATGGCGACCTGATCACCGAGGGAGAAACACAGCCGATTGCGCTCGCCGCGCCTGAGCGGTCCACTGCGTTCCCGGATATTCCGACGTTCCGTGAGCTTGGTCATGATATCGTGATCGAGAACTGGACCGGCCTCTCGGGCCCTGCCGGCATGGACCCCGAGATGGTCAAGACAATCAACGAAACGGTCGCGGCAATCATGCAGCTTGAATCCGTGATCGAGCGTCTGGCGCAATTCGGCGTCGCGCACACGCCAATGCCTTCAGAAGAGTTCACCACTTTTGTAGAAGGCACGATTTCGACGTGGGAGCCGCTCATCAAGGCCGCCAAGGTTAACGGCTGAACCGGATCAGCCTCGGAGCGCTTGCCAGTGCTCCGAGGCTACGCGAGAAAACCAAATGAAAATTTCGGTCATTTTTGTCGGCGAACTCCACGATAGCGGGTTCAACCAACGCGCACTCGAAGGCGTGGAACGCGTTCAGAAGGGCATTGTCGACGCCGATATCACGGTCGTGAGCGGTGTCTCCTACGATCCTGATGCAATGGAAAAAGCCCTTTGGAAAGCCGCCGAACGCTCTGAAGGCGTGATCTTTGTCGGCGGGCAGGGCAATCTGGTGGTGCCCGCTGCAGCCAAGGATTTCCCGGACCGCAGTTTTGCCGTCGTGCAAGGTAACGTTTTGGGCGCAAACCTTACGAGCTATGATGTGCTTCAGGAACAATCTGCATTCCTCGCCGGTGTTCTGGCTGCGCGCATGACAAGAACGGGAACAGTCGGGCATCTTTCGGGTCACCGCGTTGCGCCCGGTCTCAAGGGGCGGGCTGCCTTCGCTGCCGGCGTTCGACATGGAGACCAGACGGTGCGCCTCGTTACGGGTTTCTGTGGTACTCAAGACGACAGCGCTGTGACCGAGGCTTGGGCCCGCGCAATCGCGGTCGACGGGGCGGATATCCTTTTCACGATGCTCAATGCCGCCCGGGACGGTGCGACCCGCGCCTGCCGTGCGACCGGAATGCGCCAGATCGGCAATGCCGTAGACTGGTGCGCGATTGATCCAGAAATTTTTATCGCATCCGCCGTGGCCAGGATCGACCTCGGTGTAGACCGAGCGATTGAAGACATGCGACGTGGGTTGAGGCCCGGCAAGATTCTCGAGCTTGGGTTCCGGGAAAGGGCCGTAAGCCTTTCGATGTCGAAAGACGTACCCGACGCCATCCGGCAAGAGATTGCGGACCTTGCCTCGCAGGTCGAACACGGTCTCATATCCGTTGATACTGTCTTTGACGGACCAGAGTTCGAGGTTGCAGCATGACCGGTTTCACGAAGCGCGCTGGCGGAATCTCGATCCATGCCGTTGACGTGGCACACGGCGTCCCTGCAAGCGGGCTCTCGGTCTGTCTCAAACGCCTTGATCCTGATCCATGTCAGGTTGCCTTGGGTGTTTGCGCAGCCAATGGTCACTTCGTCAATCCGGTATCAGAAGGCGAGGGCGTGACCCGAGGGCTTTACGAAGTGACTTTTGGCGTCGCGGCCTACTACCGCGGAAACGGTATCAAACTCCCGGATCCGGCTTTTGTCGAAGAGGCTGTGTTTCGCTTCGGTATTGACAGAGTCACCGAGCATTTCCACATCCCGTTCAAGTTCACACCGTGGGGATTTTCACTCTTTCGCGGTGGATCCTGAAACTGACAAGTCGCTCGGGTGGGGTTTCGTCTTCTCGCAACCAACAGACTACGTATGGAGGATGTCCACCAAGGGCGGAATGTGGGCGCTTTTGGTTGAAGACCCGATCCATCTTCGAACACAGGCGTTCGCCTCCGCTTTGATCTCCCAAACCTGCAAGTAGACGCACTCGTGTTTCAAGCTCCTTAAGAGCCGTTCAACAAAGATGGTGTCGAGCAAGCGCCCTTTGCCATCCATCGAGATGCTTCAGCCGAAGCGGTGCAGGTGGTCCGACCAGACGAACGACGCGAAATGCGATCCTTGATCCGGATTCATGAACTCTGTCTGACCGAACCTGGCAATTGCCGTGTTCAGCATCCTTGATGCAGACGTCTGGCTTCGAGCTCGAAAAGGACGTGCCTATGCGCACTGACCTGCCTTAGTGATGCCGGTAATCTTCCCGCACCACAAGGTCATTGGCAAAACAGTATAAAAACTCTTTGTGAACTCTCCGGGATTATGCATCTTACGCAGGGGATAGCGGACGGATTGTGCGATGCGGTCCATCTCGAACCGAAAGGAACCGCGATATGACCGACCTGGAGGCGATAAGAAAGTATTTTGCGGGTTGGAACGCGCAAGACGCTGACGCAATTCTAGCCAGTCTTACAGAAGATGGAACGTATGAAGACCCGGGCACGGGAAGACCGATCTCGGGACCGGCGTTGAAGGCCTATGTGACCGGGCTCTGGTCAGCATTTCCGGATCTTCGCTTCGAAGAAGACAGTCTGGACAGTACGGGTCCGAACCGGGCCGCGGCTCAATGGGTTATGTTGGGAACGAACACCGGATCAATGCGTGGACTGCCGCCCACAGGAAAGTCGGTGCGGGTGGAAGGTTCGGACTTCTTCACCCTGCGTGACGGCAAGGTGGCGACGGTCAAAGGGTACTTCGACGGTGGAGCCGTGCCGCGTCAACTCGGGCTCGACATCATCGTTCAGCCCAGCCAGATAGGCCCGTTCAAGTTCGGCGTGTCAACGGAGGTGCAAACCGGACGTCTGGATGAGCCGGTGGCTTTCTCGATCACCACGCTTCACGCCCGGAACGACGAATGCGTCCAACAGGTGCGCGAAGGGTCAAGGGCATCGTTGATTGACATGCTGAAGATGGATGGCTTCATCGGGGCAACGACGGCGACGATTGGCCACCGCATGGTCACGATCTCGGCGTGGGACAGCCCCGAAGCTTCGCGCCGCGTCATGAAGGAAGGTGCACACGCTGAAGTTCAAAAGGGCATGTATGACGGCTCTCTTGCGTCCCAAGGCTTCACTTCGGTCTGGACGAAGGCGCGGATGAATCCCCTGATGGTCCGCTGTGATGGCTGCGGTAAGATGACTCGCGGTCCTGAGGCGGATCGGAAGTGCAAGAGTTGCGGAGAAGCACTGCCCGCTGCGCTGCCCTTTTGGTAACCCACGCACGACGCCGACCGTCAGCAGGACAAACATGCTACTTTTCCGGCTGTGCGGCGAATGTCAGGCCCGTCCCGCTGATCAGACCTTAGTAAAGATGGCAACGAAGGTGTGCTGGCGCCAATACCCCTTTCCTACCACTGGCTTCGCGTAAACGATCCCTTCGACTGCGCGGACCTTCCCACCATTGCTCTATATCGAGCGGCTTCACCGCCACCCACCGCGTGCTTGTGGCGCGGGCTGTGGTCGCGGGTTCGGAGAGGCCCGTCAGCGGGCCGTGGATCGTGGCGGAATACTCCCAGTTTCGGATCACAATTCGCCAACGCGCATAACATTGTTTCCAAAGTTCAAACTCACGCATGCCACATTCCTGCACGAGATTGGGGTCGTGACGACCCTTTGAGGTCGTGACGGGTCACTTTGTGTTTGACGTCACCGTCGCTGAAGCGGGGACGAGGTTTTTGTGTAGGGCACTTACGCCGTCGGGCGCGATTGCCAGGGTAAGGGGTTCACAAAGCAGGTTATGGCGACACGTTTCGAAGTCATATCCCTTGGGTTCAGTGGAATCGACATCGATACCACCGAGTCGGACAATATCTCGAACGCGGCCATTCTGTTGGTCTGAACCGCGCCGGGTTTGCCGGAGGCTTCAACTCATGAGTAGGATGGAGCATTATGACGAAGACAACGAACAAGTATTCACCAGAAGTGCGCGAGCGTGCCGTGCGAATGGTATTGGATGGCGCAGGTCAGCATGAG